>NZ_JBFODC010000037.1:0-353394 GCF_040908105.1 Aeromonas sp. R7-2
AACCACCTGACCCCATGCCGAACTCAGAAGTGAAACGCTGTAGCGCCGATGGTAGTGTGGCATTCGCCATGCGAGAGTAGGACACTGCCAGGCACTCAATACAAGAAACCCCGCTCACTCGAGCGGGGTTTTTTATTGCCTGAAATTCAGCACTCACTGGAGGGCAAACGGGCACTATGGTGCTGTTCGTCGTTCACTTGTTGCCTGTACCGGAAAAAGTTGCGGCTGCTCTGTCCGCATTGAACCCACATGTTGGCTCTCTCCGTTTTCATCATTTTTAGCGTAATAACCCAGTCGGAGCCGTTCTGTCTAAACCCGCCGCCCGCGCTGCGATTGGGGTTGTATCTGAATCATAACTCGGTAGAGTAAGGGGCATTCCGGGTTTGCCCGTGCCATGGTTTCGGTTTTTTTTCTGGTATGGGACTCTCCGCCTGTTTTCATTCACCTTCACTCAGTGGTACCGATATGGAACAAGTAAACAAGTCAACCTTCAACGATGTGCTGGAATATGTGCGTATGTCCCGTCGTCAGAACAAGCTCAAGCGTGAAATCGCGGACAACGAGAAAAAGATCCGTGACAACCAGAAGCGGGTACTGTTGCTCGACAACCTGAGTGACTATATCAAGCCCGGCATGAGCATTGACGAGGTTCAGGCCATCATCGCCAACATGCGTACCGATTATGAAGAGCGCGTAGATGACCATATCATCAAAAATGCCGAGCTTTCCAAGGAGCGCAAGGAGCTGAGTACCAAGCTGAAGAGTATGAGCACCAGCAAATAATACCGCCCCGTTCTCGTCAACACCGGCCTCTGGCCGGTGTTTCATTTTCATGCCGCAGCTCGGATCTCTTGCCGCGTTGCAACAATCGGCTCCCATTTTCACAATCGCCCTGTTAACATCGCTGCAAAGCGGTCAATAGATTTCAAGCCCTTGACTTGAAACGACTAAGCTTGATTGAAAGACAATAAATTGCGCAACCATGGTGGGGCTGATATGGGCGCATCAAAACAGACGGATTCAAATAAAGTGGCATCTCAGGATTCATCCGTACCTAATACGGACGGGCAACAACAGCGTAAACGCCGACCCTGGTGGCGCTGGTTGTTCTGTTTTATCTTCTTGCTTTGCCTAGCTGCCGCGATCGCCCTGGTGGGTTATGAAATGAAGACCTCCCGACTGCAGTCACAGGAGATCTCCCGCTATGCGGCCACCCTGACCTATCAGATCGAACCCGGCCCCAGCAAGCAAATTGCCTTCCCCGACGACGGCCCGTTCGACAAGCGACTCGGTTATGTGCTGATGCCCATGATCCAGGAACGTCTCGTTCAGCGTGGCTACCAGGTGAGCGAACAGGTCCGTTTTTCCGATGCGCTCTACAACTACTCCAGCCACGGTTTCTTCGTGCCTTATACCGAGAAGGTTCAGGCAGGATTGACACTCTATGACTGCCGTGCCGAGCCTTTCTACCAGTACAAGTATCCGACTCATTACTATCCGGATTTCAATGCCATACCACCCCTGGTCATCCAGTCTCTGCTGTTTATCGAGAACCGTGAACTCCTGAGCAACAAGGAACCGTTGGCCAACCCTGCCGTAGACTGGCCGCGCTTTGCCAAGGCGGCGCTGTCCCAGGTGGGCAAGGCGCTGGATATGCAAGATCAATCCGCTGGCGGCAGCACCCTGGCGACCCAGGTGGAGAAATATCGTCATTCTCCTGATGGTCTGACCGTTTCGCCGACCGAGAAAATCCGCCAGATGGTCTCGGCCAGCGTTCGTGCCTATCGTCTGGGGCCCGAGACCCTGGAGGCCCGCAAGCTGGTTGCCTGGGCCTACCTCAACTCGGTCCCGCTCTCTGCTGCGCCCGGTTATGGCGAGGTGCACGGTCTCGGTGATGGCCTCTGGGTCTGGTTTGGCGCCAATGTCGATGAGGTGAATCGACTGCTGGATCCCGCTCGCAACCAGGATTCTACCCTGGCCGAGCAGGGCCTTGCCTTGCGCCAGGTTGTCTCCCTGATGATCGCCCACCGCCGTCCTTCCTATTACCTGGCGCAGGGTAGAGAAGCACTGTCTACCCTGACAGACAGCTATCTGCGACTCTTCGTGCAGGAGGGAATGATCACGCCCCCCCTGATGGAGTCGGCTCTCAAGGCCAAGCTGGTCTTCCGCGATTTCCTGCAGGCACCTGCCATCACTCGAGTCAACAACAACAAGGGGCTGCAGGTGGCTCGCACTCGTCTCAGTCGTCAGCTCGGGGTGCAGCTTTATGATCTGGACCGCATGGATCTGACGGCCAACACCACCCTCAATATGCCGCTGCAGAACGAGGTGTCACGGTATCTGCAGCAACTGGCAGACCCTGCATTCGCAGCCCAGGTGGGCCTGTTTGGTGAGCGCCTGCTCTCGCCGGAGAAGACGGGTGATGTGAAGTACAGCTTTACCCTGTTCGAGAAGACGCCGGAAGGGGTCAAGGTGAGGGTGCAGACCGACAACACGGACCAGCCGTTCGACATCAATGAGGGCAGCAAGCTTGAACTGGGATCCACCGCCAAGTTGCGGGTACTGACGACCTATCTCGAGATTGTCACCGAGTTGCATGACAGCTACGGCAATATGCCGATGGAGAGCCTGCGAAAGATCGAAGTGTCCGATCAGGACAACATCAGCCGCTGGGCCATCGCCTATCTGATGAGTGCCAAGGACAGAAGCCTGCCGGTGATGCTGGAGGCCGCACTGGACCGCAAGTATTCCGCGAGTCCCTATGAAGGCTTCTTTACCGGCGGTGGCATGCACACCTTCAACAACTTCCGCAAGGAAGACAACGGTCGCATCCCGCCCATTCGCGATGCGCTGCGGGAATCCATCAACCTGCCCTTCGTGCGCTTGATGCGGGACATCGTCCGCTACAGCCTCTACAAGGAGGGAAATCGTGCCCAGTTGCTGAAAGATGACAGGGATCCTCGCCGTACCGAGTATCTGGCCAAGTTTGCCGACAAGGAGGGCCAGACCTATCTGCTGAGGTTCTGGCGCAAATATCGTGGCAAGAGTGCAGAAGAGCAGCTCGATACCTTCCTCGATGGTCTCAAACCCAGCGCGGTGCGTCTCGCCGCCGTGCATCGCTATCTGATGCCGGAAGCCTCCCAGGCCGATTTTGCCGCTTTCCTGGCCAAGCGCCTGCCGCGGGAGAAATTGACCGAGAAGCGCATAGAGCAGCTCTATACCAATTACGGCCCTGGCAAATATTCTCTGCCGGATCAAGGTTATATCGCACGGGTGCATCCACTTGAGCTGTGGTTGCTTGCCTATCTCAAGGAGTTTGACAAGGCCACCTTTACCGATGCGGTAACCGCCAGCCGTGACGAGCGTCAGGAGGTCTACAGCTGGCTGTTCAAGACCCGTCATCGCAGTGCCCGGGATAGCCGGATCCGCACCATGCTGGAGGTTGAGGCCTTCCTCGACATCCATCAGCGCTGGGCTCGCCTGGGCTACCCGTTCGATCACCTGGTTCCGTCCCTGGCGACCGCACTGGGCAGCTCGGGCGATCGTCCTGCTGCGTTGGCCGAGCTGATGGGGATCATCCAGAACGGCGGCATTCGTGCGCCGACCCTGCGCATCGAGCACCTCTCCTTTGCCAAGGGGACCCCCTTCGCCACCGTCTTTGAGCCGGCGAACACCCAGGGGGAACGGGTGATGCCTGCCGAGGTGGCCAACGCCTTGCGCAATGCACTCTCCAAGGTGGTGGAAGGGGGGACGGCGCGGCGCATCGCCGGGGCCTTCGCCTTGCAGGATGGTACTGTCCTGGCCCTGGGGGGCAAGACGGGGACCGGGGACAACCGGATCGAGACGGTCGGTCGCTACGGCAATGTGACCAGTTCACTGGCTCGCAACCGAACTGCGACGTTCGTCTTCTACATCGGGGATGATCACTTCGGCACGCTGACGGCCTATGTACCCGGCAGCCAGTCCGACAAGTTCCGCTTCACGTCGGCGCTGCCTGTACAGGTGCTCAAGGGGATGGCCCCCCTGCTGGTCCCCTATCTGCAACCCGCTACTCACACCCAGTGCATGGCGGGCAGCTGAGCGGACATCGCATGAAAAAACGGGGCCATTTCGGCCCCGTTTGATTGTGTACTGCACGCCGCCATGAGGTGGACGTGAGTCATCACTTACAACAGATCTTCAATTTCACCGCGCAGGTACTGGTACATCTCGCGATAGGCTACCGGCGGCTTGTTCAGCTCCCGCTCCTTGTTGGCGGTGCGGATCAGCTGACGCAGCTTCTGGCGATCCAGCTCGTGGAACTGGGACATCAGCTCGTTGAGGGCGCTGTCGCCTTCGGTGATCAGCCGCTCACGCCACTGTTCGAGGCGGTGCAGGCGGGCGTTCACGGTGGAGTGACGCATCTTGATGATGGAGAGGGCCTCTTCGATGGGGGCGACATCGCGGCTACGCATCAGACGGCCGATGAACTGGAGATGGCGGCGGAAGGACTCATCCTTCTTCGGCTTGAGCTTGCGGCCCAGCTCGACCGCTTCGGCAAGCTCTTCATCCAGGGGGATCTTCTCCAGCTCGCTGTGACTCAGGGAGACGATCTCTTCCCCCATCTTCTGCAATGCCTCGGCATCACGCTTGAGCTGGCTCTTGCTGGGGCCCCAGTCTTCCCACTCGTTGTCGTCTTGATATTGACTCATCGGTCTCTGTATTCCTGTCATTCACGTTTGGCGGATATGTTACCAGCTTCTCCCGCTGGGCGCAGGGGTCTGATATGCTTAGCCCCTTTCCTTCCCTTCATACAGATGTGAGTTATGGACCAGCAAGATCAAATCCGCCAGGATCAATCCCATCTCGAGGCCGTGGTCGCCGAGGCCCTTGAGATAGCGAAAGGGCTGGGCGCCGGGCTTGCCGAAGTCTCCATCAGCAAACAGACCGGCCTCTCGGTGAACACCCGGGGCTGCGAGCTGGAAAGCATCGAATTCAACAAGGATGGCGCACTCGGCATCGCCGTCTATCGCGACGGTTGCAAGGGGTCCTCCTCCACCACGGATCTGACCAAGCCGGCCATTCGCGCCGCCGTGGAAGCGGCCATGGAGATCGCCCGCCACACCTCTCCCGATGACTGCGCCGGTCTTGCGGATGCGGATCTGCTGGCCTGGGATGCCCCGGACCTGCAACTGTGCCACCAAATCGAGCTGGATCCCCAGCGTGGCATCGCGCTGGCCATCGAGTGCGAGCGGCTGGCCCTGGGGCGGGATGCCCGCATCAAGCACTCTGACGGAGCCAGTTTCTCCAGCCACCTGGGCGTCAAGGTCTATGGCAACAGCCACGGCTTCGTAAAAGGCTATGCTGCATCGCGCAACTCCCTGAGCTGCGTACTGATCGGCGAGCAGGATGGCGACATGCAGCGCGACTACGGTTACTCCTCCAGCCGCTCCCTGAACGGGCTGTGGAGTCCCCAGCGCATCGCTGACGAGGCGGTGGAGCGCACTGTTTCCCGCCTGGGGGCTCGCAAGATCAGCACCCGCCATGCCCCTGTGCTGTTCCACCCCGATACCGCTGCCGGTCTGTGGGGCCATCTGGTGATGGCCATCAGTGGGGGGAACCTCTATCGCAAGTCGAGCTTCCTGCTGGACAAACTGGGCAAGCAGATCCTGCCCGAGTGGCTCACCATCCAGGAGTTCCCCCACTTGCCGGGAGGACTTGCCAGCACCCCGTTCGACGGGGAAGGGGTTCGCACCCGCGACATGGACATCATCCGCAACGGCGAGCTGATGAGCTGGCTGCTCACCTCCTACTCCGCCCGCAAACTGGGCCTGACCACCACGGGCCATGCCGGGGGTATCCATAACTGGCAGGTTTCCAATACCGGCCAGGACTTCCAGGGCATGCTCAAAGAGATGGGTACCGGGCTGCTGGTGACCGAGCTGATGGGGCAGGGGGTCAACATCGTCAATGGTGATTACTCCCGCGGCGCAGCCGGTTTCTGGGTTGAAAATGGCGAGATCCTCTATCCTGTGGAGGAGATCACCATTGCAGGCAATCTAGCCGACATGTTCAGCCATATCGTGGCGGTGGGCAGTGATGAGGATGAGCGTTCCAGCCTCAAGACCGGCTCCGTACTGGTCGAGCAGATGAAACTGGCGGGGCACTGATCCCCTCCGTCCGATCTGGAATATGGTGTCTAGTCCTGAGATAGGTCTACACATTTTCAGCTAGCTTTTAGCACTCAGAACCCCCGATGCGTCACATCAGGGGTTCTGTATTTCAATGCCTGATGCGGTTGCTCCAGGTTATAAGTATCCACTGCCTTTCGCACTTTTCCCCGCCTGCGCCAGCCTCTGCAGGCTTTGCAGCAGTGACTCTCTTTTCAAGATCTCAGTGCATTTTGGTGACAGTTATGAGTATCTGTCATCAAGCATTTGACCCCGTGTTGTTCATGCAATGACTGATACAACCCCGAACAATACTGCACCTGGTGGTCCGAATGATGAATAAGCTCTCCGTGGTCACGTTGTTGCTTCAGTGTTTTCTCGATCACCATCGACTCGGCATTCATCTCTTAGTTGCCACTATTTTGCGTGAGCAGGTGTCCGTCACCTAGCTCAGGTAGAGCGGCCCTGAGTGTCATAACGCGTCTGCGTCTGTTTATAGGTGAGCTTGCCTTCTTCAATCTGCTCGACCAGGGCCAGTTTAAAAATCAGAGTAATTGTGTTGTGTTCGTTTACGCCCTGTCCCATCGAGATCTCCATCTATTCGGAGGAGAAGATGCAAACCATATTCAGGCAGATGCGCCGATCAGACGTCGGCCAGCTGCAATGCCTGGCGGTAGTACTCGTTGGCCTTGTTGGTCAGGCGGCGCTTGTCCATCACCTGGCCGAGGGCGTGGTAGAGGGCGGCATCAGGCGCCTTCGCCACTTCCTGCTCCAGCAGCCGCTGGGCTTCGTCCAGCTGACCGGCCAGCAGGCAGACCCGGGCCAGCGCCGCTTCGGCGCCCGGCTGATCCTGGATCTTTCTGAGCAGGGTCAGCATGGGCTGGTAGTCGTCCAGTTTGAGCTTGGGCAGGCGGGCGAACAGCTCGGGGGAGGGATCCTTGCGCAGGGCCTCCAGCCAGAGATCGGCGGCTTCGGCATCGGCCCCCAATCGGCGCAGGCGATCCCCGTAACTGGCCAGCAGCACGGGATCCTGGCGCTGTTTGCGGGGCAGACCCTGCCAGACCGTGCGCAGGGTGTCGAGGGAGCCGCTGGCGGCCTCCAGACGACCGCACCACGCCTGGTGCAGCAGGGTCTCTTCCTGCTGAGCGGTCAGCTTGCCCACCTTGCGCAGGGCAGGGGCGAGATCGATGAGGGCCGCCCAGTCTTCACGGGCCAGATACACCTGACGCAGCTGATCCAGCACCATGGGGTGGCGCGGGTTGAGGGCATAGATGGACTCGAGGCGACCGAGGGCGCTGTCGTACTGGCCCTGCTCAATCTGCAACTGGGTCTGGATCAGGGTCAGTGCCAGCTCTGCCTTGGGGTTCTCTTCCTGAGCTTTCTGCAGGTAGTGATCCCGGCGCACGTCATCGCCCCGGGCCTGGGCCACCCGGGCGGCGCTCAGGTAGTTGAGTAGCGGGGTGTCGCTGTTGTCGGCGCCCTTGATGAGGAGCTTCTCGGCCTGATTGTAGTGCCCCTCTGCCATGGCCAGGGTGGCATTGACGGTTTGCAGGTTGGCCTTGCGGCGGCGGCGGGAGCCGAACCAGCCCTGGGTCTTGCGGCGCAGGCCGAACAGGCGGGCCAGCACCCATTCCACGATGAGCAGGGCGCCGTAGAACAGCACCGCCAGGATCACCGCGCTGGTGACCGAGGATTCCACCGTGTAGTTGCCCAGCGAGATGAGCACATAACCCTTGTTGCCGGAGGCTTCGGGACCGAAGATGAGGCCCGCCACCATCACGGCGACTATGACGATCAGACGAATCATGGTCTCCTCCTCAGTTGCCGGCCAGGATGCGTTGCAGGCGTTCGGTCAGCACCTGTTCCAGCATGGTCTGGGTCTTGAACTGATCCGGGTAGTCAAACTGGATCTGCTCGCCTTTGAGCTTGTCGAGCTCGGACTGCATGTACTGGGTGGCGCTGTTGTCGGCATCGAAATACTGGGTCAGCCAGCGCTGGGCCTTCTCCAGGCTGTCGACATAGAGGGACTGCTGTTCGCGATAGACGGCGAGCTGGGCCTGCAGCAGCTTGGTCTTGAGGTTCTCCCGCAGGAAGATCTCCTGCTGCGGGGAGAGCAGGGCTTCCACGGCGCCATCGCGACGACGGATGGTGATGAAGTTTTCGGTGAACTTGACCCAGTTCTTCTTCAGGTTGCTCTGCCACTCGTCCGGGTTGGTGCTGACGGTCTGGTCGGGCTCGCTCTTGGCTTCCGGCATGCTGACGGTGGAGAGGGGCAGCAGCTCGATCTGGTCCGAGAGGGCGGCCAGCTTCAGGGTCAACCCTTCGCGATCGACTCGCGGCATCCCCTTGAGCTTGGCGATGTCTTCCGCCAGCGCCTTGCGGATGGGCATCAGGCTGGGGTCGTTGAGCGCCTTGATGCGCTCGTCGGCGTTGCCGAGCAATGTGATGGCGGAGACGATGTCGTGTTCGAGCCACAGCTTGCGGCCCGCCATGCGCACCAGGTATTCGGATTCCGCCAGCATCCAGTCATTGGGGCGCTTGTCGTCCAGATCCAGCACCTTGGTCTGCAAGGCGTCCAGCGCCTCCTGCAACTGCTGCTGGCTCTTGCCGAGGGCACCGATCTGTTCGGCATCCTTGCTGCTGCCCTGATCAATTCTGGTCATGGCGTCGGCCAGTTGCTGCTTGAGGGCTACCAGTTCGGCCTGCTGGGCAACGGCGTTCTGGTGTCCGTGCACATAGAGACCACCGGCCAGCCCCAGGGCCAGCAGGATGGCGATGCCGCCAAGCACGGTGCCAGAGCTGCCCTTCTTGCTCCCTGTCGTTCCGGGCGCGGGCTTGTTGTTGTCGGCCACGGTGGCCGCGGCACTCGGCTGGACTTCTTGCTGTTCAGTCATTCCATCTTCCTCAGTTCCAGGGCGGCCACCAGAGCCTGGTTGGATGCACCTTGGGCAATCACGATACGGGTAAAACCAGCCCCTTCTGCCATCTCGGCCACCCGGGGACTGGGCACCACCAGCAGGCGGTCATAAAGCCAGGGGTGCTGCGGGCCGGGCACCAGGGCCAGCAACCGCTGCAACAGTTCGCCACTGGTAATGAGCAAGCTGTCGAGCCCGGCTGCCTGCCAGTGGCGGGTCAATGCGTCCCCGTCAAGATCGGGGTAGTGGCGCTCGTAGGTGGCACAATAGTGCACCAGTGCGCCCCGTGAGGCCAGCGTCCGGGCGATGAGATCCCGCCCGTCGTTGCCGCGCAGGATCAGCACCCGGCGGCCACTCACCCCTTGCAGCGCCGGCAGGGCCAGCAGCCCTTCACTGCGGGGATCGGCCGGGCACAGGGCCTGGATGCCCGCCTCGGCGAAGGCATCCGCACTCGCCTGACCGACTGCAAAGTAATCAATATGTGGCCAGGTCTGACCAGTTTGCAACAGAAAATGATGTGCAAAATGAATGGCATGCATGCTGACGGCGATAACGAGGTCCGCCTCACGCAGCATGTCACCCAGGTGAGGGAGGTCGCATCCCGGCCGGGTTTCCAGCAACGGACAGCAGAGCGGTGCATGACCCCGCTGGCGCAGCATCTGCACCAGCTGGTTGGCCTGGGCGGCTGGGCGCACCACCAGGGGGACCATCAGGGGGCGCTCCGGGCAGATGACCGCGAACCGGTCCGTACTGCACTCATGCCCGGTAGACCTCGGCCAGGATGACGTCGGCGCCGGCGGCCAGCAGGCGCTGGGCCAGGGTGTGGCCCAGTGCCTCGCCCTCTGCCAGGGGGCCGCGGATCTCGTCGCGAATGACGCGGGCACCGTCCGGGCTGCCCACCAGGCCACGCAGCCATACCTCTTCTCCCTGTACCAGGGCATAGGCCCCGATGGGCACCTGACAGCCCCCTTGCAGGGCGCGGTTCATGGCGCGCTCGGTCAGCACCCGGATGCGGGTCTCGGGGTGTTCGAGCGGCGCCAGCAGGGCGTGCAGCTCGTGATCGTCGAGGCGGCATTCGATGCCGACCGCCCCCTGGCCGTTGGCGGGCAGGCTCTGCTCGGGCTCGATGAAGGCGGCGATGCGATGGGCCATCTCCAGTCGTTTCAGGCCGGCGGCGGCCAGGATGATGGCGTCATATTCACCGGCATCCAGCTTGGCGAGGCGGGTGTTGACGTTGCCCCGCAGGTCGCGGATCACGAGATCAGGGCGGGCTGCGCGCAGCTGGCACTGACGGCGCAGGCTGGAGGTGCCGACCACGGCCCCTTGAGGCAGCTCGTCTATCTGGTTGAAATGGTTGGAAACAAAGGCATCGCGCGGGTCTTCGCGCTCACAGATGGTGTGCAGGCCGAGTCCGTCGGGGAACTCCACAGGTACGTCTTTCATGGAGTGAACAGCGATGTCGGCACGCCCTTCCAGCATGGCAGTCTCCAGCTCCTTGACGAACAACCCCTTACCGCCGACCTTGGCGAGGGGGGTGTCGAGGATCTTGTCACCCTGGGTGCTCATGGGCACCAGTTCGACCTGCAGATCCGGATGGAGTACCTCCAGCCGATCTTTCACAAAATTGGCCTGCCACAGGGCCAGTGGGCTCTTTCGAGTGGCAATTTTCAGGGTTCGGGCTGCCATATCAATCAGTTGTTTCATCTTTTGAGAGGAAAACGATCTTACCACCCTTTGCAGGGGCTTTCATGGCGCAGCCCGCAAAAGCGGGGCCAAGCTCAAAAACGGGGGCTGAAAATTATTTTCATTCAGCCAATAATTGATTTTAACTCATTGAAAAAAGTCATTTTTATTGCTTTCCGATGATACCGTTACGAACGGGGTCAGAAATAATCCGGTGATTGTGTGCGGGCTTGTTTACCACTGCTGTTTGCATTGTTAACATGATCACACTTTTTTGACGTCTCCCCGTTTTGGTGCGTCATTTCTCTTCCCCATAGGTAGGGCATTGCTGGTTAAACTCGACACGCTGGTGGCGCGCTACGACGAACTCAATCGTCTCAAGACGCAACGAGCGCTGGATCTCATGAGTCGCTACGGGCAGCAGGTTTTCCACTTGCTGCCTGTCATGCTGCACTTCAATCACCCCCTGTTGCCCGGTTATGTGGCAGGGGATGTGCCTCATGGTATCTGGAGTTTTGTCGCCAACGAGGCCCAGCAGGCCTTCATCCAGGATCTCTGCCAGAACGCCAACTGCCAGGGCGGTCTCAGTACCCACGACAAGTCCATCCAGGGCCTCTACTCCATGGGGAGCACCTCCTCCATCGGTCAGTGCTGCCACTCGGATCTCGACATCTGGGTCTGTCACGTGGCCGGTCTGTCGAGCGAGCGCCTCGCCCTGCTGGAACAGAAGTGCCAGCACCTCTCCATGTGGGCCGAGCAGCGGGGGGTCGATCTCAACTTCTTCCTGATCCCCGAAGACAAGTTCCGTCAGCGCAACGATGCCCAGATGCAGGGGGAGAGCTGCGGCAGCGCCCAGCACCTGCTGCTGCTCGACGAGTTCTACCGCAGCGCCATGCACATCGCCGGCAAGCGGCTGCTCTGGTATCTGGTGCCTGCCGAATATGACGATCACTACGACGACTACGTCAACGGCCTGTTTGCCCACGGCAAGTTGAGCCAGGATGACTGGCTCGATCTGGGGGGCTTTGATCGCATTCCTGCCGAGGAGTATTTCGGCTCCGCCCTGTGGCAGCTCTACAAGGGGATCGACTCCCCCTACAAGGCGGTGCTCAAGTCGGTGCTGATGGAGGCCTACTCCCACGAGTATCCCAACACCCGGCTGCTGTCGGTGACCAGTCGCGACTGGTTCCAGCACAACGAGGGGATGCACTACCGCCTCGACAACTACTGTCTGATGCTGGACAAGGTGACCAACTACCTCAAGTCCATCGGCGACATGCAGCGCCTCGATCTGGTGCGTCGCTGCTTCTATCTGAAGGTGTGCGACGGGCTGAGCCATCCCAAGGAAGATCACTCCCCGGACTGGCGCCGGGAGCAGATGGCCCAGCTGGTAGCCTACTGGGGCTGGAGTCCGGAGCGCCTTTACCACCTTGATCACCGCCAGGAGTGGAAGGTCGAGGACGTCAAGGTGGCCTACGCCGAGTTGCTGGAGGCTCTGATGCAGAGCTACCGCAATCTCATCCAGTTCGCCCGACGCAACAACATCAGCGAGTCCATCAACCCGGAAGACATCGGCATCCTGTCGCGCAAGCTCTATGCCGCATTCGAGAGCCTGCCGGGCAAGGTGCAGCGCATCAACCTCAAGATTGCGCCGGATCTCGGCGAGCCGGATCTCAGCCTGGTACAGGTACCCCACGGCCGCCTGAATCGCGCTGGCTGGTATCTCTACAAGCATTCCCTCGAACCCGCCGACATCATTGGCCGGGCGCCGCTCGAATATAACGGCTACATCAGCAAGCTGGTGGCCTGGGCCTATTTCAACGGCCTGCTGACGCCCCAGTCCCGGGTACACCTGTTCAACCAGGGCTCGGATCTGCACATAGACAACCTGCATCAGTTCTGTCGCGATCTCTCCGGGACCTTCCCGGTCAAGTATCCCCGCGCGACCAACCTGGCCCTGAGCCGGCCGTGCGAGATCCGCCAGCTCTCCATCTTCCTGAACCTGGAGACGGACCCGTCCAGCCACTGGGTGGGGCAGGTGATCGAGTTCGATGCCAACGCCGCGGACGTCTTCTCGTTCGGTCGCAACCAGGAGTGTCTGGTGGGATCCGTGGATCTCGTCTATCGCAACTCCTGGAGTGAGATCCGCACCCTGCACTTCGAGGGAGAGGAAGCCGTGGTGGACGCCCTCACCACCATCCTCGGCAAGATGCACCAGGACGCCGCGGCCCCCGAGATGATCGAGGTGTTCTGCTACAGCCAGCACTTCCGCTCCCTGGTGCGCACCCGCTTCCAGCAGCTTGTGGCTGAATGCATCGAGTTGCGTCTGGCCCGGGACAAGCAGCAGCTGGTCAAGACGCTGGCGCTCGGCAAGGAGAAGTACGGCATCTTCTTCGAGCGGCGCGGGGTGTCGGTCAAGAAGCTGGAAAACGCCATCGATTTCTACCGCCACATCTCCCACAACAAGCTGGATCACCTGCCGCTGCGCCTCGACAAGACTCACAGCCAGCACCTGCCCGGCATCGTCGACGCCTACGCCAGCGAAGGGCTGGTGCAGTTCTTCTTCGATACCCGGGATGCAGGCACCAACATCTATATCCTGGACGAGGCGAACCGGGTGGAGATCTACCAGCACTTCGCCGGCAACAAGGACGAACTGGTACAGGGGGTGAACCGGTTCTACACCTCGGGTCACGAGCGATTCAGCAATGCGGGTCAGTTCAGCAACTTCAACCTTCCCCAGTACTACGAAATCGTGCAGGTGGGTGACAAACTGGATGTGATCCCCTACCGCAGCCAGAGCCCGCAGCGGGACACGCCAGGAGCGGCGCGGGAAGTAGGGTGATGTGCTGATTACAGCACCGGCAAGATGGCAAACGGCCTGCATGATGCAGGCCGTTGTCGTATCCGTGGTGCGGGAATCTGGTGTGGAGGGGGCCGCGGCCAGTGGGGGATGCCGTCGAGCATCGCCGTCAGGGATGAAAGCAAACGGCCTGCTGATGCAGGCCGTTGTCTTACCCGTTATCCGACAATCAGGCGCCGAGGCAGACCAGCAACCAGCTGCGAATGTCGCCCAGCTGGGGGCGGCAGATCTCGTGGCGCATGGGGTATTCGTGCCACTCGGGGCTGAGTCCCGCCGCTTCCAGCCGGTTCTTGGCGTCCCAGCCCATGGAGAGGTTCACCACGTCGTCATAGATGCCGTGCATGTAGCAGATGGGCAGGGCGCGTGCGGCCTCACTCATCTCGCCGGGCAGGGCATCGGGTACCGCCAGGTAGGTGGACATGCAGAGCAGGCCTGCCAGTGGTACCGGATGGCGCAGGGCGGTGAAGGAGGCGATGACGCCCCCCTGGGAGAAGCCGGCCAGCACGATGCGCTCGGGGGCGAAACCCTCGGCCACCAACTGTTCAATCAGCGAGGCGATACGGGCCGCTGACTCCCTGACATGGGACTCCACGGCGCGATCCGCCGGATCCTCGAAGCTCTTGATGTCGTACCAGCCGCGCATCCGGTAGCCCATGTTGATGGTGATGGGACGCTCGGGAGCATCCGGCAGCAGATGGCGGACGGGCAGGTCGGCGGGCAGGGCCAGCGCCTCCACCAGGGGGGCGAGGCCGGCGCCGGAGTCCCCCAGCCCGTGCAGCCAGATCACCGCATGGCGGGCACCTTCGGGATGCAGATCCGTCATGAGAAGACCACGGGCTCGCCGGCCTGGGTGGTGCAGGCCCGGGTCAGCAGGGCCTTGAGCTCGTCGCCGAAGCGGTTGTCGATCCAGCTGTCACCGCGCAGCTCGAAGTGGAAGCCGTTCTCCCGGGTAGCGACCCAGATCTGGTGCAGGGGCTCCTGCTTGTTGATGATGACCTTGGTCTTGTTCTCGAAGCTCAAGGTCAGCACCCCGCCTGCGCGTTCGCAGTCGATATCCGGATACCCCTCGTCGATGGTGTCTTCCACATACTGGAAAAAGGCGTCGGTCAGGGCGTGATACTCGTGATCCTTCATCGGTTTATCCTGTTGCTTTTAACAATGTGAGTGCGATTATAGAGGGCCAAAAATTTTTTCGCAGCGAACCATTATGATTACCCAGTTCACCAAGTGCCTGTTTGCCGCGTCGCTGTCGCTCGGGTTGGCCGCCTGTGGCCTGACGGGGCCGCTCTACATGCCGCCGGCCGAACAGCCCGCACCTGCAGAGCAGACACAGCCCAAGACAGAGAGTACACCGCAAGCCGCCTCGCCTGCGACCGCTACACCGGCCTCAGAGGCCGCGCCGCAATAATCTAGGAAGGAACCGCCCCCTTGGATCACTTTAACTACGACGCAGACGGTCAGCTTCAGGCCGAACAGCTTCCCCTGCAACAGCTTGCCGACCAGTACGGCACTCCGCTCTATGTCTACTCCCGCGCCACCCTGGAACGCCACTGGCATGCCTTCGACCAGGCGGCTGGCGACATTCCCCACCTGATCTGCTATGCGGTCAAGGCCAACTCCAACCTGGCCCTGCTCAATCTGCTGGCACGCCTCGGTTCGGGCTTTGACATCGTCTCCGGCGGCGAGCTGTCCCGGGTGCTGGCGGCGGGCGGTGATCCGGCCAAGGTGGTCTTCTCCGGCGTCGCCAAGAGCGAAGCCGAGATGCGCCTTGCGCTGGAAAAAGAGATCCTCTGCTTCAACCTGGAGTCCGAAGCCGAGCTGGAGCGCCTGAACCGGGTCGCAGGCAGCATGGGCAAGAAGGCGCGGGTCTCGGTGCGGGTCAACCCGGACATCGACGCAGGCACGCACCCCTATATCTCCACCGGCCTCAAGCAGAACAAGTTCGGCATCCCCATCGAACAGGCGCCCGCCATCTACCGCAAGGCAGCGGCCATGGCCCACATCGAGATCAAGGGGGTGGATTGCCACATCGGCTCGCAACTCACTGAATTGAATCCCTTTATGGAGGCGGCGGACAAGCTGCTCAAGCTCATCGACGAGCTGGCGGCGGAAGGCATCCACATCCATCACCTGGACGTGGGCGGCGGTCTGGGGGTCAACTACGGCGCCGAGCAGCCGCCGCACCCCACCGAGTATGCCGAGGCGCTCAAGCAGAAGCTGGCGGGCCGGGATCTGACCCTCTTGTTCGAACCGGGCCGCGCCATCGTCGCCAACGCCGGTGTGCTGTTGACCCGGGTCGAGTTCCTCAAACCCGGCGAGACTCGCAACTTCGCCCTGATCGACGCCGGCATGAACGATCTGCTGCGCCCCTCCCTCTACGGCGCCTGGATGAACATCATCGAGGTGGACAGCCGGGCGACCCACGAGAAGGCACTCTATGACGTGGTGGGCCCGGTGTGCGAGACCGGCGACTTCCTCGGCAAGGAGCGTACCCTGGCGATTGCCGAGGGCTCCCTGCTGGCGGTGCGTTCCGCTGGTGCCTACGGCTTTACCATGTCCTCCAACTACAACACCCGACCCCGTGCGGCCGAGGTGCTGGTGGACGGTGACCAGGCGCACCTCATCCGTGAGCGGGAGCAGTTGGCGGATCTCTGGCGTGGCGAGCACCTGCTGCCGTGATGGATGGATTTTCAGCGTTCCTCCATGTGAGAGCGTGATTAACGGTGAGACAGGAACGCGCGATGTTGATTGAGTTTTCCAAAATGCACGGCCTCGGTAACGACTTCATGGTGGTGGATGGCGTCACCCAGAAGGTGTTCTTCAGCAACGACATCATCAAGAAGCTGGCGGATCGTCACTTCGGTATCGGCTTCGACCAGCTGTTGCTGGTGGAGCCGCCCTATGACCCCGAGCTCGACTTCCACTACCGCATCTTCAATGCCGACGGCAGCGAGGTGGAACAGTGCGGCAACGGGGCCCGTTGCTTCGCCCGTTTCGTGCGTCTCAAGGGGCTGGTCAACCGGGATCGCATCGCGGTCAGCACCGCCCGGGGCCGCATCACCCTGCAGCTGGAAGGGGAGAACCAGGTCACGGTCAACATGGGGGTGCCCCAGTTCGAGCCGGGCAAGATCCCGTTCCGTGCCCAGAAGGCGGAGAAGACGTATCTGCTGCGGGCCCAGGATCACACCGTGATGTGCGGTGCCGTCTCCATGGGCAACCCTCACTGCGTCATCGAGGTGCCCTCGGTGGCCGATGCGCCGGTGGAGACCCTGGGACCCATCATGGAGCGCCACGAGCGCTTCCCCGAGCGGGTCAACGTCGGCTTCATGGAGATGGTCAACGCCAGCGAGATCAAGCTGCGGGTCTTCGAGCGCGGGGTGGGGGAGACCCTGGCCTGCGGGACCGGGGCCTGTGCGGCCGTGGTGATAGGCATCAGCCAGGGCAAGCTCAAGGAGCGGGTCACCGTCACCCTGCCGGGTGGCAAGCTGACCATCGCCTGGAAGGGACCGGGTCAGCCCGTCTACATGACGGGGCCGGCCGAGCACGTCTTTGACGGCCAGATAGAGTTGTAGACAAGGAGCGGGTGATCCCGCTCCATCAACGGATCATATCGGGGCCCTTGGCCCCTTTTTCGGATGGATCAACCAAGTTATGAGCGAACTCAAACGGCAGGAATCACTGGTGGATGAAGCCACAGTGCTGGAGTACCTGGCCCGTTATCCCGAGTTTTTCCTGCGTCACGGGGCCATGCTGGACAAGATCCGCATTCCCCATGGGCAAAAGGGCACCATCTCCCTGGTGGAGCGCCAGCTGGACCGTCAGCGGGAGCGCATCGAGCAGCTGGAGCAGGAGATCACCGAACTGATGGGGGTCGCCAGCGAGAACGAGCGGATCTTCCGGGTCTATGCGGATCTCTATGGGGAGATCTACGGCTGCCAGACCCTGTTCGAGCTGAGCGCCGTGATGGGCAAGGCCTTCGTCCAGCGGCTGCGACTCACCGGCCTGCGGCTCTGGCTCAATCCCAGGCATTTCCAGCTGAGCGGCCCCGAGCAGCGTTTCCTGGCGCAGGGCAAACAGCTCGAACAACTGCTGGGGCAGCGCCTGCCCGGCACGGACTACTATTTCGGCCGCCTCAACCAGAGCGAGAAGCAGGCGCTGTTTGGCAATGATGTGCTGGTCAACTCGGTGGCCCTGATGCGGCTCGGGGAGCTCGGCGTGCTGGCCTTCGCGAGCTCGGATCCCAGCCACTTCACCCCCCACAACGATACCCTGCTGCTGGGTCAGCTGGGGCGTCTGCTGCAGCTGCGTCTGCCCGAGCTGGCCCGTGGCTAAGGCAACGACCCGATCCCCTGCCAGGACGCCCCCTGCCGCCGACCCCCTGCCGGTCGCACTGGCGGGGGAGCTGGACGCCTTTATCGAATACCTGCGGGTCGAGCGCCAGCTCAGCCCCCACACCCGCAGCAACTATCAGGCTCATCTGGAAGCCATGACCGCCGAGCTGGTGAAGCTCGGGCTCGACGACTGGGCCCGGCTCGAGGCGAGCCAGGTGCGCAGTCTGGTGACCCGGATGCACAAGGGGGGGCTGGCGCCCCGTTCCCTTGCCACCAAGGTGTCGGCCCTGCGCAGTTTCTGCGACTGGCAGGTGCGCCAGGGGCGGCTCACCGCCAACCCGGCGCGGGGTATCGTCACCCCCAAGCAGGGGCGGCCCCTGCCCAAGAACCTGGACGTGGACGAGATATACCAGCTGCTCAACATCACCGACGAGCAGGATCCGCTGGCGGTGCGGGATCGCGCCATCATGGAGCTGATGTACTCCTCCGGCCTGCGCCTTGCCGAGCTGGTGGGGCTCAACCTCGCGGACGTGAAGCTCGACGAGCGCCAGCTCAGGGTGATCGGCAAGGGCTCGCGGGAGCGGGTGCTGCCCATCGGGCGGATGGCGGTGGAGTGGTTGCACAAGTGGCTCAAGGTACGCCCCTTGCTGGCCGGTGACGAGGGGGAGGCATTGTTCGTCTCCAAGCGCAGGCAGCGGCTCTCGGCCCGCTCGGTACAGGAGCGGCTCGACGGCTGGGGCAACAAGCAGGCTCTCAATGCCCACGTGCACCCCCACAAGCTGCGCCACAGCTTCGCCACCCACATGCTGGAATCCTCCGGCGACCTGCGGGCGGTGCAGGAGCTGCTGGGGCATGCGGATCTCTCCACCACCCAGATCTATACCCACCTCGACTTCCAGCATCTGGCCAAGGTATATGACAGTGCCCACCCGCGGGCGAAGCGGGATCCGGAAACGCCGGAGGATGAGTGATGTGGTGTGCGATCTGCGGGGATGACAATCTCCACGTCGCCCCGGTCAGGCGGGAGCTCGCAACGCCAGAGGATGAGGAGTAAAGAGGAACAGCCATGCAGTTTTACCGTCGCTGGCAGCCGGTGGCCGCCATCTCGTTCGATCTGGACGACACCCTCTATGACAACGGCCCCGCCATCGCGCGGGCGGAACAGTGGATGCTGGACCACCTGCGCAGCGAATACCTGGCTACCGCCATGCTGGACAAGCCGCGCTGGCTCGCGCTCAAGCGCCAGTTGCTGCTGGACCACCCGGCGCTTAGCCACGACGTCAGCCTAGCGCGCCAGCGGGGCATTCGCGAGGCCCTGGTGCAGGGGGGCATGGAGCCCGGGCTGGCGGAGCAGCAGGCCCGGGCGGTGTTCACCGGCTTCATGGCCGAGCGCTCGAAGATAGAGGTGAGCGAGGCGACTCACGCCCTGCTGGCTCGTCTGGCGGCGCGCTACCCGCTGGCGGTGATCACCAACGGCAACCTGGATCTGGAGCAGGCGGGTCTGGCTGGCTACTTCACCCTGGTCTGCAAGGCGGGAGCGGGAGCCAGAATGAAACCGGCGCCCGACATGTTCGTGCAGGTGCAGCGGGCCCTCGGGCTCGCCCCCGGCCGGATCCTCCACGTGGGGGATCACCCCGAGACCGACGTGCTGGGGGCCAGGTTGCACGGCTTTCGCGCCGCCTGGCTCAACGAACGCCGACTGCCCTGGCAGTCGTTGCAGTTGCTGCCGGATGTGGAGCTGGGGCAGCTGCAGGATCTGGCCACCCTGCTGCTCTGAGCTGGGGATGAGGGACAGATTCCGTGATCTATATCTGGCAATAACAACAAGGGAGCAAGGGCGTGAAGGGAATGAAGGGTGTCATCTGGCTGGCGATCCCCGTGATGCTGGCGGGATGCGATCTGGTGCAAGACCGTTACCGGATGGAGTTCAGGGACGGATCCTGGCGGGAGATCGCCATCTCCCCGTTTTCCAACGAGGCGCGCTGGCGCGAGGGGTGTGCCACCGGCGAGATCCAGGTGGACATGACCCTGCCCCTGAAACGGGGCAAGGTGGTGAATGGCCGGGAGCAACTGCTCATCGGTGGCGAGCTGTTCGAGCTGGAGGATGCCCGTCTCTATCGCGGCAACGGCATGGTGCTCGGGCAGGCCCCGGACCATATCCAGCGGGGCCTCAAGGGGCTGGATGTCTGCCGAACCCTGCGCCCTGATCGCGGGGCCCTGCCCAAGCTCAAGGGCAAGGGATTCGGCGACTAGCCCGTCTGCTGCCTGAACGGGCAGGAGGCGTCGCCGAAGGCAGTGGGCAGCTTGATGGCGTGGGGGGGTCACAGGCCCGTCACGTCGGATGCCTCTGGGCAGCCCCCGATGTACGAGGCCCTGCCCAGGCTCAAGGGCAAGGGGTCGGCGACTAGCCGACCTGCTGCCTGAACCGGCGGCAGGCGTCGCCAAAGGCGGTGAAGAGCTTGATGGAGTGGGGGTTCTCGCTGGCCTTCCACTCCGGGTGCCACTGCACCGCCAGTAGGAAGGGGGAGAGGGCGGGAGCGTGGATCGCCTCGATCAGCCCGTCTTCGGCATGGGCCAGGGGGGCCAGCCCCTTGGCCAGCGTCTTGATCCCCTGCCCATGGAGGGAGTTGACCGGAATCGACGGCTGCCCCATCAGCTCGGCCAGCCAGGTACCGGGCACCAGCTCGACCTGATGGCTCTCGCCATACTGCTCGTCCACCGGGTCATCCGCATCCTCCCGATGATCGTCATAACCCGGCTCGCAATAGACCTTCTGGTGAATGTCGCCTCCCAGGGCCACGTTGATCTCCTGCATGCCGCGGCAGATCCCGAGGATCGGCAGGCCACGGTCGAGGGCGGCGCGCACCAGGGGAATATCGAACAGATCCCTGTCCCTGTCCTGGGGCTTCTCCGGGGTGAGGTTCTCCTGGCCATAGAGGGCAGGATCGATGTTGGAGCCAGCACCGCTCAGATAGACCCCGTCGGCGAGGTCCAGATACTGCTCCAGATCCTCGGTGCCACAGCAGGTGGGCACCAGCAGCGGCACGCAGCCGCTGATCTCCACCAGAGGCTTGATGTATTTGTGGGTCATGACCTGGTAGGCGTGGCCACTGCGGGCCTGGGCCCCCATGGTCATCAGCACGACGGGTTTGTTATGGGCACTGGGGTTGGGCATAGGTCACCTTGGCTATCCTTGGCGGTCTCATCCTGCGCCTTGGGAAGGCCCTTGCCGCCTCGGCTCGCAAGGGCATGCCTCAAGGCATGGTCGTGGGATCAGGGTCGCGCCAGCGTGCCAGAATCGTCGGTCAGCCTTGGCAACGACAGCCTGGATCCTGTCTCCAGTCTGCCAAGGCCGTTCAATATGTCAAACAAAATGATGCAGTTATGTTAACCATTGATGTCGAGATACGGCTGCGAGTCCCATTTAAAGGGACTTGAGGGGGGATGCCTGGTGCGGTGAGAAATTTCATGGTGGATATATTAAACATCTGGCCGGGCGGCCGGATAGCAGAAGGGGCCCACAGGGCCCCTTGTCGACTCAGGCGTTCAGGATGAAACGTTCGATCACCTGGGCGACCCCGTCTTCATCGTTGCGCCCCGTGGTGTGCTGTGCCAGCGCCTTGATCTCGTCGGTGGCGTTGCCCATGGCGACCCCGAGTCCGGCGTAGGCGATCATGTGGTGATCGTTGCCCGCATCTCCCACCGCGATCACCTGGGAGGCATCCAGCCCCAGGTGCTCGGCCAGGGCGGCGACGCCGGTGCCCTTGTTGCTGCACTTGTTCATGAACTCGAGGAAATAGGGTGCGCTGCGCACCACGGTATAGCGCTCGTGGAGTTCGGTGGGCAGCTGGGCGATGGCACGGGAGAGCAGGGGCTCTGGGTCAATCATCATCACCTTCATGATCTGCTCGTCGTCGGGCAGGGTGGCGAAGTCCACCAGGTTGATGGGTTGACCGATGAGGCGGGATTCGTGCTCGGTGTAGGGGCTGATCCTGGGGCTGATGAGCCCCTGGCGGACGGAGAAGCCGTGGATGTTCACCCCCAGCTCACAGGCCAGGTGGGCGATGGCACGGGCGTCGCTGCCGGTCAGCAACTGGCTGCGGATGATGCGTTGCTCGGACACCTGCTGCACCAGGGCGCCGTTGTAGCAGATGACGTAGTCATCCTGGCCGGTGAGGCCCAGCTCGGTCAGGGCGGCGGTCATGCCTTCCAGCGGGCGGCCGGAGGCTAGCACCACGGTCACGCCCCTGGCGCGGGCTGCCGCGATGGCGGCCTGGGTGCGGGGGGAGATTCGGCCCTCTGGGGTCAGCAGGGTGCCATCCATATCCAATGCGATCAGCTTGTACATCTTCTCACTACCTGAGTCTGGCCGGCCCGCCCGATGGGGCCATGGGGAGGCCGAGTGTAGCGAAAATCGCCGCCGGGATCACGCCGCCTGCCGACGCGGGGGCACGTTGCCCCTCAGCGCTGGCCCTGGTAGGGGGTCAGTTGCAGCTGATCTTCCCGGATGGCGAAGTGGATGGGGCCGTGCTCGATGTCGACCCTGTTGTGGTGGTGGGCCATCTCCACCTCGACGCCGGGGAAGAGGCGCTGGGTGGCGATGATGTCCATGTTGGCCATGAGCGCCTGCAGCTCCCGCTGCGCCTCGGCGAGCTGCTCGTCCAGGCTCTTGCTCTCGTCGAACTGGCGGGTGCGCAGCGCCTTGATCTTCTGCAGGGTCTCGGGATTGCGCTTGTCACGAGGCAGTTGCAGCAGCCGCAGGATGAGATCCTGCAGCTTGTCTATCTGCTCGGCGCAGGTCTGTTTGCGCTGGCGCAGCGCCAGCTCCTGCTCCTTCTGGCTGAAATAGCCACCGAGGATCTGCAACCGGGTCCGATTGGCCGCCGAGGCTCCGAGCACCGGTGCCATGATGAGCCGGTTGGCGATGTTGATGCCGCCGATGAGGTGCCCCTTGCGCATGGCGCTGTCCCCCACCTTGAGATCCTGGCCGCTGCGGCAATAGCAGTGACTGAGCTGGCTCAGGATATGGATGTCGCCATCGGCCTCCAGCCTGGCGTACTGGGCATAGCTGGCGTGGATCTCCCCTCCGGCGTTGAGGTGGCAGAGGTATTCGTCGTCCGCCAGCTTGCGCCCTATGATGCCGTTGCGCACCGTGATGGTGCCGCCGGATTCGATGTAGCCGCCCTCGACGAAGCCGCCGATCACCACGTCCCCGCTGGTCTTGACGCGCATGCCGGGCATGACGTCCCCGGTGACCAGCAGGGATCCCTCGAACTCGACGTGGCCGTGGCGGATGTCGACCTGCTTGACGTTGAGTACCTCGTCGACCCGCATCCCGGCACGCTCCTGACAGGGGAGTCCCGGGCGTGTCGCCAGCAGCAGGTCCGGATCCTCGGGGGAGAGGCAGGTGCCGTCACCCGGCGTCATGGCGCTCTCCTTGCCGTGGCGGGCGGTGAGGGTCTGGCCCGTCACGGTGAAGCCGTCGATGCCCTGGGTGGCGGGGTGCCTGCGCATCAGCAACGCCCCCGCCTTGACGGTGAGCAGGGTGCCGAGGTCGCGCATGTCCACCTTGCCGTGATCCCGCTCCTGGGGTTTGAGGATCCGCTCGGCTGCGGTCTCCACCAGCCGCTCCAGACGGGTATCCAGGCCGTGCCTGGCGGCCTTGCCGAGGGCGATGACGGGATTGAGCTGGGCACCAGGGGCCGCCTCACCCGCTGCCTGGATGGCGGCGGCAAGCAGCCGCTCGCTCACCCCCTGCTTGACCGTGCTGGCCGCCAGGGCCTCCTGCAACTGGGCCAGGGTCAGGGGCTGGCCACCCCAGTCCGCGGTGATCTGCGCCCTGGCGCTCATCTGGTCCTTGTCCACCTGGATGAGCAGCCTGGCATCCTGGCGCCGGGCAATGGGGACTGGCGGATGCGCGGGGGCATCCGGCTCTGCGATGAGGGCGTTGAGCAGGGTGACGGCTTCGCGGATCCCCTCGCCGAGGGGTTCGTAGCGCCGACAGTTGGAGAGTCGCAGCAGGGCCAGGACGTCGCTTTCCTGGATGGGCTCGGTGAGGCCCGGGGTGATGCGCAGGCAGACATAGCTCATGTCGGCCGACAGCTGAAACCACGCTTTGCTTAACACCGGGCCCTCCTTCGTTGTCCCTGTCCGGTTTGCCCCATGCCGGGGCCTCTCCTTGCCGGCATCCAATGCCGCCGGGGCGGATCCAACGCGCAGTATTCGGGTATTTTTCCTTCCGGGTCAACGATCTGAATGCAAATGGGTGAGCCGGGTTGAGGAAATATCGGCTGACGGGAGAGGGGCAGAGCCGGCCATGCCATGGGCTCCATTGCAGTTTTTTAGCGCAATATGCTGACTTTTTATGCTTTCGCTATCCAGAGTGTCCATCACATTGAGAGAGGCGATGCAAATCACCTTGCCAGGCAGGAAGAGAAGGATTTTAATCTGCCGCCGCCCCAGGGCGAGGACCCTGGTCGCCATCGATCAGCCCCTTTTTCTGTCCAACCGAACGAGCCCCATGACCGCCCAAGGCCACCTGCTGTTTTCCGTCACCTGCGTCCTGCTTGCCCACAAGGTCGGGCTGACTCCGGCCCTGGCCGATGCCAGCCTGTGGCACATCGTCCCCATGGCCCTGGCGAGCGCCCTGCTGCCGGATCTCGATCACCCCCGTTCCCTGCTCGGGCGGCAACTGCCCTGGATCTCGGGGCCGCTCTCCCGGCTGTTCGGCCATCGCGGCTTCACCCACAGCCTGCTGGCGGTGGGGATGGGGGTCTGGGGGCTGGCCCAGGTGGAAGCCCCCTGGTTGCTGTCGGGGGCGGTGAAGGATGCTCTCATCGTGGGCTATCTCAGCCATCTGCTGGGGGACTGGCTCACCCCCATGGGCATTCCCCTGCTCTGGCCCTGGCGTCGGCGCTTTCGCCTGCCCGGCTTGCCCCTCAAGAGCGGCGGGGGCTACGAGAGGGCCTTCTGCCTGCTGACCCTGGCGCTCGCCGGGTACTGGGTCCATGGCGGCGCAGGCTTGGCTCACTTCTAGCCCCGGGCGCCCTCCTGGCATCTGGCCGTTCGGGTCAGGGTGAGGTAATCGGCGAGCACCGGCAGCCCCAGCAGGTGGCGGCGCAGCATGTCGAGGGCGGCGAACGCGAGGATCCGGCGACCGCTCGCGGGATCCGGGTGGCTGACCCTGAGCGTCTGGCCGTGCAGTTGCCCGTCGGCGCAGAGCAGCAGCGGCACGCCGTCCGGCCCGGCACGGCCTATGGTGAGGCTCAGGGGGGCGGCGGGCACTGCCAGTTGAGTGAGGTCGTCGCTCAGGGTGTGGCTGAAGCCGGCGGTCAGGGCCGGGTGCCCGTGACACATGGCCAGCAGGGCGCCCCGGCTCTCCCCTTCCTGCAGGTGCAGCGACCGCTCCCCCAGCAGGGCCAGGATCTGGCTGGCAGGCGCCTCGTTGCCACGCCCCACCAGCCAGGGGGCGATGGCCGCAAGCAGCCTCGCCTCGGCGGCATCCATGTCGGCGGTGCTGGCACCGTGGCCGATGAGCTTGAGCTCGATGAGAGGCATGGAGGAGCGGTAGCCCAGCTCGATGTCGGCAGGCCAGGGGGCCGCATCCAGCATGTCGCTGAGGGCGGACTCCGAGACGCCGAAGGTGTAGAAACGGCGCAGCTCGGTGTCCGTCTCTTCCCCGGCCAGCACCTTGAGGCGGGGCATGATCTGTTCGCGCACCATCTGCTTGAACTCGAACGGCACGCCCGGGGTGAAGAAGAGCCGGCTCTGGCCGTGGCTGGCCGGGTGGCAGACCACAAAGCCGCAGGCGGTGCCCACCGGGTTGTCGAGGATCTCGCAGTCCCGGGGCAGCCAGGCCTGCTTGGTGTTGCTCCGGGCCATGGTGCGGCCCCGACTGGCATAGCGTTCGGCCATGGTGGCGAGCCAGTCCGGGAACAGGGTCAGGGGCTGGTCAAACGCCTCGGCCGCGGCCTGGGCGGTGAGGTCGTCCGCCGTGGGGCCGAGCCCCCCGCACACCAGTACCACCTCGGCGCGGTTGGCGCTCTCCTGCAGCACGGCTGTCAGATCCGCGAGGTTGTCCCCCACGGTGGCGCGGCGGCGCACCTGCCAGCCCTGCTCCAGCAAGAGGGCGCTGAGCCAGGCGGCATTGGTGTCCACCACCAGGCCGGTCACTATCTCGTCGCCTGTGCTGATGATCTCGATGCGCATGGGGACTCCTTGGGTGGGGCCAGCCCTCTCAGGGCTTGCCGTGTTCGAAGTAGTAGCTGATCCGGGTGCGGGGGTTGAGGTATTCGAACACCGCCGGGGGCAGGCGTTTGGGCTGGATCACCTTGGCGATGGTCAGCCCGGCCGCGTCGAGGTCGATGATGGCTGCCTCCTGGCGCGGAATGCGGGGGTCGTATACCAGCACGGCGGGGTAGAGCAGGCGGGAGGCGTTGACCGACATCACCAGCCCCACCTGGCCGTTGGAAAGCTGCACCACGCTACCCGGGGGGTAGACCCCCATCAGCCGGATCAGCATGCCGAGGTGATCGGCGTTGAACTGGGACTTGCGCTGCTTGTAAAGGCTGCCGAGGGCCGCGTAGGGCACCTTGGCCTCCAGGTGGCAGAGGTTGTCGTACTCGTTGATGAGGGAGACGATCTGGGTGAGGGGATCGAGCTGATCGCCCTTGAGCCCCTGGGGGCCGGTGCCGTCCAGGTACTCGTGGTGGTTCTGCACTATCTGCTTGGCCGCTTCCGGAAAATCGCTGACCAGCCCCAGCAGTTCCAGGCCGTAGCGGGGATGCTGGGCCATCAGGTTCTGCTCCGGCTTGGTCAGCGGCTCCGTCTTGCGCAGGATCTGGCTCGGGATCCTCAGCTTGCCGATGTCGTGGAACAGGGCCCCCATGCCGACCTGGCGGATCGCCTCGGCCGGCAACTTGCACTCCCGGGCGAGCAGCATGCTGAGCACGCTGACGTTGAGGGAGTGAAACTGCAGGCTGTTACCATCATCGCTGTCTGAGACCAGGTGCAGCACCATCTCGTCCACCGAGAGGAGCTGCTCCGTCATGGCGTTGATCAGCTCCTGGGCCTCGCTGATGGCGTTGAGGGGGCGGGACTGGATCTTGCCCATCAGGTTGCGCACCTGGGCCAGGGATTGGCGGAACTGTTTCTCGCACTGCTGCAGGTCGCGGCGATAGCGCTGCAACTGCTCGATGCGCCGCAGTTTCTCCTGCTGCATCTCCTCCTGGCGGGCGACGAGACCCTCTCCCTCAACCTCATCCGCCTGGGGCTGGGTCTGGCCGAGGGGCTTGGGCGGCGTGTCGCTCTTGTCGGGAATGATGGTCACCAGCTTGAGGCCAAGGCGACGAATGAGCTCGATCTCCTCCTCGCTCTTGAGCTTGAAGCTGGAGAACAGAAACGGGTGCTCACGCCATCCCAAAGGCAGGGAGACATAATTGCCGACTTGCAGCCGTTCTACGGAGATCTTGATTCCTGTCATGGGGTTGGGCACGAGGGACACACTGAGCCGTATGCTAGTCAAAGGGCGGGGTGAATACAAAAGGTATCTGATGACAGCGGGAGCGCTTTATTATAGGCTTCTAGATGTCCAGACATATTTACCGATGCAGTACAGGGAGTCAGCATGCCGATCAAGATCCCGGACCAGTTGCCCGCCGCCGAAGTGCTGGGGCAGGAGAACATCTTCGTGATGACGGAATCCCGGGCCGTCACCCAGAACATCCGCCCGCTGCGGGTGCTCATCCTCAATCTGATGCCCAAGAAGATAGAAACCGAGATCCAGCTGATGCGGATGCTCTCCAACTCGCCCTTGCAGGTGGACGTGGATCTGTTGCGCATCGACGATCGGGAGTCGAAAAACACGCCCCAGGCGCACCTGGAGAACTTCTATCACGACTTCGAGCAGGTGAGAGGCAACAACTACGACGGCATGATCATCACGGGGGCGCCGCTCGGGCTGGTGGAGTTCGAGGAGGTGGTCTATTGGCCCCGCATCGTCGAGATCATCGAGTGGTCCCATCAGCATGTCACCTCTACCCTCTTCCTCTGCTGGGCGGTGCAGGCGGCGCTGAAAGCCTTGTACGGCATGGAGAAGCAGACCCACGGCGAGAAGCTCTCCGGGGTCTATCGCCACCACCGCCTCGACGAGCACGAGGCGCTGCTGCGCGGCTTCGATGACGAATTCGTGGCGCCCCACTCCCGCTATGCGGCCTTCGACGGGGATCTCATCCGCGCCCACACCGATCTGCAGATCTTCGCCGAGTCGGAAGAGGCGGGCGTCTATCTGGCCGCCACCAAGGATTGTCGCCAGGTGTTCGTCACCGGCCATCCGGAATATGACGCCCTGACCCTGGATGGGGAATACCGGCGGGATCTGGCGGCCGGGCTCACCCCCGTCATTCCGGTCAACTATTACCCGAACAACGACCCAAGCCAGACCCCGCGCGCCACCTGGCGAAGCCACGGTCACCTGCTGTTTTCCAACTGGCTCAACTATTACGTCTACCAGTTGACCAGCTACAAGGTGGAAGACATCGGCAAGGTCTTTACCTACCAGCAGCCCAAGGGATAGAGCCCATCAGTCCGCTCCGGCCAGCCGCCGCCCACGGGTATCGAGCCAGTGACGGTGGCAGGCCAGGGTGAAGGCCCGTGGCCGTCTGGCCCGGATGAGGGTCATGGCCTCCTGCTGGGGCAGCCCCTGGGTCATCAGCAGCAGGGCGGCCGCCAGCCCGGTACGCCCGCTTCCTCCGTGGCAGTGAATGGCAAGGTGCCGTCCCTCGCGCAGCAGGGCGAGCAGTCGGGGTTGCACCCCGGGCCAGGCCTGTTCGAAGGCGGCATCCGGTGCCTCGTCATCCGCAATGGGCAGATGGAACCAGCTCATGCCTCTGGCCTGCACCAGCTGCCCGAGAGAGAGGGGCCCGCACAGGGCCAGCTCCTCCACCGTCATCAGGGTCAGCACTCCGCCGGCACCGGCCAGCTGCAACTGGGCAAGGGCGTCGGCCATGGGGACCTGCTGGCTGCCGGGGCAGGGGGTGAGCAGGAGCTGGCCGTCGAGCCGTGGAACGTCCAGGCTCCAGAAGGGATGGGCACTGAGCATGGGGTTCCTCGTGGTGGTCGGGGTCAACGGGATCGGCATCCCGCGGGTGCGGCACAGCATAGAGGGGCCGGAGGCGATGTCAATCTGCGTTGTGTTCGGCCCGGTTTACGGGCAGAGTCTAAAAAAATCGAGTGATGCAAGGAGTAAAGATGAGAAACCTGGATCAACTGGACTTGGACATCCTGGCCCATCTGTTTCGCGATGCGGGCATGACCAACAAGGATTTGGCGGCCCTGGTCGGGGTGGCGCCGTCCACCTGTCTGGAGCGGGTGCGCAAGCTGCAGCAGGATGGCGTGCTCAAGGGGGCGCACTGCGAGGTGGATTACCAGGCCCTGGGCGGTCACATCCAGGCCATGGTCTCCTTGCAACTGGCCCGTCACAGCCGCCAGATCATCGATGCGTTTCGCGACGCCATCCTGGCCCTGCCCGAGGTGATCAGCCTGTTCCACATGGGCGGCAAGGATGATTTCCTGGTGCACCTGTGCGTCTCCGATACCGAACACCTGCGCAATTTCGTCTTCGATCACTTCACCTCCCGGGAAGAGGTGGTGCACCTCGAGACCTCCCTGGTGTTCGAGCACAGGTTCAGCCGCTCGCTTCCCTGCTTCCCCCACCCCTGACGGGGCTAGCCGCAAGAAAAAACCGCCCGAGGGCGGTTTTTTTGTGGGCGATTCCTCAGTTGAGAGCCAGCCGGCTGTCCTGCGCCGTCCGGTAGAGCCCCTGCTGATAGGCCAGGCTGCCCCACAGGACCAGCCCCAGGGCGGCATCCTTCATGGTGTCCGGCTGCTGCGCCGGGGTGAGCGTTTCGGTCGCATCCTCGTAGATGAAGCCTTCCGGCGCCCGCTCGGGCTGCAGGATCACCACATCCCTGCCACGCATCAGGGCGAAGTTCTTGTCGTACTGCATGATGGCGCGCCCAGGCCAGTCGGCGGGCATGCGGGTGAGATCCTTGCCCAGCATGGGGTAGTCGGCACTGATGCCCATGAGGGAGAGCAGGGTCGGGGCCATGTCGATCTGGCTGACGATGCGAGGGTCCTTTCTCGGTGCTATGCCGTCCCCCAGGATGACCCCCGGGATGTGGAAGCGGGGGATGGGCACCAGGCTGGCTCCCCCGACCCGGCTGTCGTGATCGGCGATGACCAGGAACAGGGTGTCCTGCCAGTAGTCCGATGCCCTGGCCTTCTTGAAGAACTCGCCGACGGCGTAGTCCGCGTACTTGGCGGCGTTGTTGCGGGTCTGCTTGGGCTGCTCGTACAGGGCGATGCGGTTGTCGGGGAATTCGAAGGGATCGTGGTTGCTGGAGCTGAACACCAGGCTGAAGAAGGGTTTGCCCTCCTTGTGCAGCGCCGCGAAGGTCTCGTTGGCCTTGGCCATCAGATCTTCATCCGAGGCGCCCCAGGATCCCTCGAACACCGGGTTCTTGAAGTCCTTCTGCTCGACGATGGTGGTGAAGCCATTGCCGAGGAAGAAGCTGCGCATGTTGTCGAAGTGGCTCTCGCCACCATAGATGAAGCTGGTGTCATAGCCTCGCTGCTTGAGCAGGTCGGCGATGGTGAAGAAGTTGGTCTGGCTCTTGCCGAGCTTGACCACGGCCTGGGCCGGGGTCGGCGTGAAGCCGGTGAGCACCGCCTCGATGCCGCGTACCGAACGGGTACCGGTGGCGTAGAGCTGCTCGAACGCCCAACCCTCTTTCGACAAGGCATCGATGTTCGGGGTGAGCGGCAGGCCGCCGAGGGAGCCGACGAACTGGGCCCCCAGACTCTCTTGCAGCAGGATCACCAGGTTTTTGGGCTTGCCCTGGTAGCTGGCCGTGTTGAAGGTCTGGCTCGGCAGATCGGCAGAGGTGAAATCGCCGAGAGGGCGACCGCTCTCCTCGCGGACTATGTCGAGTACCTGATGGTCAGCCATCTTGCCGTAAAACTGGCTGGCGTCCTCCTCGGCCCCCATCTGCTTGATGGCAAAGAAGAGGGAGTAGGCGGAGTTGACGGTGAGGGCGTTGACCAGGGGATCGTCGGCAAAGGCCACCATGGCCGGATTCAGGGCGCGATGGCCGAGACTGGAGCGGGCGCCGAGGAAGCCGACGGCGAGGATCAGCAGGGCGAAGGCGGGGCGCCAGTACCAGCGGGGGAAGCTTAGGTCACGCACCAGGCGGCCGCTCAGCCACCAGCCACCGCCCAGCACGGCGCCGCTGAAGATCACGGCCAGCAGCAGCTCGCCCTTGCGGCCAGCCCACAGCATGGAGAGCACCTCCTTCGGATAGATGAGGTACTCCACATAGAGGCGGTTGGGGCGCACCCCGTATTCGGTGACGAAGGCGGGAGTGGAGATCTCGAGAAAGAGCATCAGCCAGAGCCCCAGGGTGAGCCAGATCCGGATAAGCTGCATCCAGAGCCGCCCCGGCGCGTGGGGCCCGGCCAGCAACTGGGTCAAGACGGCGGGTACGCCCCAGACCCAGCAGAGGGTGGCGACGTCGACGCGAATGCCTTGCAGCAGCATCTCCTGCCAGCCAGAGACGGCATCCACCCGTTCCAGTTGCCAGAGCCCCAGGCCAAGGCGGCTGACAGTCAGGGAGATGAGCGCGATCAATGAAAAGACGGCGATGGGCCAAACCGGTCCCAGCCATTGTTTGATGGTGGTCATATTGTTCCTGCAAACCTGTTTGCGCCCAGTCCCCGGGCGCATTGTTGTTATGGTGCAGGAGTATGACAGTGGCGCCTGGCAAAGGTTGCATGGGCATGGGGTATAAATGGAGAAGTTGGCACGTTTTATGATTTTTTTTGTGACGGGATGCAGGGTTCGAAGAGAGCATAAAACGCTGGGGAAACTGTGATCCTGCTGGCACATCGAGACAATGGTCGTGCCTATAATGGCGCCGGATTTCTCAATCGGAGCCGAAGGGATGCCGGTCTTCATCGATGTGGAATATATGCAGGGCTGGTCTCTGTTCGTGGTGCTCTCCGACGGCACCACAGGCGTGCTGGATCTCACCCCCTGGCGCGGCCAGCCGCTGTTTGCGGCCATGGAGACCGAGCGTCGCTTCGCCCGTGTCTTCATCGATCATCGCCATCAACTGGCATGGCCCTCGGGCTTCACCCTGGCGGCCCACGAGGTCTACCACCTGATCCTGCCCATCGACGAGCGCGCCGCCTTCCCCGATCGCAACATGCATCGCTTCTGACATGCTAACTCGTTGAGTCAGGTAACGTTTTCAGTCACAGACCCGCGTCGGTCAGGTCGTTATCATGACCCCAGTGCGGCGCTTTGGGCGCCCATCCACCACAGCGGGAACATAACAATGAAACAAGGAACGTTGCGTCGTGGCGGCCTCATCGGGGCCGCCCTGTTACTGACGGCTTGCGGCAGCGGGGGAGGCGGTGGCAGCAGTGACCCCCGGCCTCCGGTGGTCAATCCTCCCCCCGCTTCGGCCAGCCGCGCCTGCTACGGCAATGATCAGCCAGCCTGCAACCTGCGCACCTACCAGGTGATGGTGGAGTCCTTCGTCGACGGCGACGGCAGCGCCAACTACGGCGTCGGCTACGGCCCCTCCCGGCACAACGGCGATCTGCAGGGGATCATCGACAGCCTCGACCACATCAAGAGCCTCAACGTCAACGCCATCTGGCTGACCCCGGTGTTTGACTCCTGCGCCGGCCAGGCCGGGGACGACCGGCTGGATGCCACCGGCTACTTCGCCTGTGACTTCTTCAACGTGGATCCCAACTTCGGCAGCAACGCCCAGCTTAAAAAACTGGTGGACGGGGCGCACCAGCGCGGGCTCTATGTCTTCCTCGACGGGGTGTTCGGCCACGTCAACAAGGTGGGGGTGAGCAAGCCTTCACCAGAGGGGCGGCTGCCAGCCCTCAAGAGCGGCGGCGCAGGCTACCCGGGTCAGCTGGTGGATTACGGCCAGCCCGAGAGTCTGGCCTACTTCAAGGAGGTGGCCCGTTACTGGGTCGAGCAGTACGGCATCGACGGCTGGCGCCTCGATCAGGCTTATCAGTTGGGGCTGGGTGACTGGCGCGCCATTCGCAGCGAGGTGGCGCAGGCCAGCGCGGCGCGCAAGGCCGCCGGCCAGCAGTGGGGCACCCTCGGCTACATGGTGGGGGAAGTGTGGAAGGGCGCCGACGAGATCCGCGCCCAGGCCTATGGCCCGAGCGACAACCCGGCGCTCTCTTCGGCGTTCGACTTCCCCCTGCGCTACGGCCTGGTACAGGCGCTGGCGGTGGAAGAGTCCGGCAAGGGCGGGCAAGGGGCCAGCGTGCTCGACGCCAGCTGGAACAAGGTGGATAACTACCCGGACCACGCCATGCCCAACCTGATGCTGGGCAACCACGACCTGGTGCGCTTCGGCGATCTGCTGGAGCGGGGCAACTTCAATGGGGCGGACTACTGGCAACGCCACAAGGCGGCCTTCAGCTTCATGGCCGCCCGCTCCGGTCCCATTACCTTCTACTATGGCGAGGAGTTTGGCGACGAGGTGCCTGGCTTTGCCAGTCAGGTGGGGGGCGACTGTGCGGCCCAGGGGCTCTGCGATGATCACGTGGCCCGCAGCGATGGCAAGGTTCCCGGTGTCACCGGCTTCGTGCCGAGCAGCGAGCAGGCCGAGCTCAAGCAGTGGCTGAGCGATCTGCTGGCCTTGCGCGCCGGGCACCCGGCCCTCTATCAGGGGGAGCGGGTCAAGCTGGTGGCCGAGGGGAGCATCTATGGCGACATCAAGCAGACGGCTGGCGAGCAAGTAGTCTACCTGCTCAACGTCTCCACCACGCCCCAGAGTTACGCCGTGCCGGTCGGCAAGCTGCGCAGCGGCAGCGCCCTGGTGGATCTGCAGAGTGGCGAGAACCTGGCCATCGGTGGCAGCAGCGTGACGGTGGACTTGCCGCCCCTCACCGGCCGCTTCCTGCTGGTGCGCTGAGGGAGGCAGACAACAGAAAGGGCTCCATAGTGGAGCCCTTTTTCATGGTGGCGGCTTACTTCTCGATGCCGCTGCCCAGATCGTCCCGGCGGGAAGAGACCGAGGGCTCGGCCCCGTGGCGCCAGTGTTCCAGCCGATTGTGCACCCCGCGGCGCAGGCTCTTGAAGCTGGCTTCCAGGTAGTCCACCCCCACCAGGATGGAGAGGGTGACGACGGTGAGCAGCAGCGCCTGATGCAGCATGTCCATGCCGATGAGGGCGCCGAGGGCGGCCAGCATCCAGATGGCGGCGGCGGAGGTCACCCCCAGCACCTGACCATCCCGGGTCATCATGACCCCGGCCCCGAGAAAGCCGACCCCGGTGATGAGCTGACCCAGCACCCGCGCCTGATCGGCGCCCTGAGGACTGACGGCGGCGCCGATGGCGAGAAAACAGTAGGTGCCGAGCACGATGAGGGAAGAGGTGCGGATCCCCACCGGCTTGCCGCGAAGCTGCCGCTCCAGCCCCACCAGGGTGCCACACACCAGACAGACCAGGATGTTCTCCCAGCCAAGGGGCGCGATGTCCCACCACTGCATTGTCATCATATCCACCTCTGCTCGCGATGCTTGTTATCCTGTCGCGCTCTGCCCCCGGTTCTCCAGCCGCTGGCGGAAGGCCCGGGCGAGGCGCTCGTAGAGGTCCTTTGCCTCCCTGTCTTCAATATCGCCACGTATCCAGGGGTTGTCGATGATTTCCAGCAACACGCAGCCCTGACCCTGCTGGCGCAGATCCACCCCGAACAGGCCGTTGCCGAGCTGGTGCACGGCGCGGCGGGCGGTTTGCAGCACCCGCTCCGGCACTTCACTGAGGGGCAGCGCCTCGATGCGGCTCATGTCGAGGGGGTGTTTGCGGCGACGGATGCGGTTGCCGGGTTCGGGTCGGTAGCGGCGGCAGGCGAACAGCGGCGAGCCGTCGAGAAAGCCGATGCGCCAGTCGAACTCGGCAGGGATCCGGCTCTGGACCAGCAGCAGGGCGGAGCGGGCCAGCCCCTCGTCCAGCAGGCGGGCGAGCTGGATGTCATCGCTGGCCATGGCGAGGTCGCGCCCCTGGGCGCCGTCGGGGATCTTCACCATCAGCGGCAGACCGAGGCGCTGCACCAGTTCGTCCACATGCTGGCGGCCGCGGCGGGTCACGACGGTGGTGGGGGGCATGGGCACGCCGCTGCGCACCATCAGCTCGTAGAGATAGAGCTTGTTGCTGCAGGCGAGGATGGCACGGGAGCTGTCGATGACCGGCATCTTGAGCTGCTCGGCACGGCGGGCAAACTCGAAGGTGTAGTGACCGACCGCGGTCTCGGCGCGCAGCCAGAGGGTGTCGAACTCCGGCAACCGCTCGATGGCCGAGGGAGGCAGGATCTCGGCCTGGATCCCCTGGGCAGCGGCCGCCTTGATGAAACGCTCCAGCGCCAGGGCATCGCTGCTGGCGCGGCCGTCGTTGGGGTCGACCAGGATGGCGAGCTGGTAGCGTGGCGCCGTCTGCTCCTCGTCCCCCGTGCCCACCAGCGCCTGGGCGTGCTGCACCATCAGCGCCTTCTCGCTCGGGCTCAGCGCCAGCGGTGACAGGCTCTCCTGCTGGCGCACCGACCAGCCGTGGCGACCGCGCTTGAGGGTCAGCTCCTGCAGCGGCAACTGGCTCAGGCCGTAGTAATAGCGGGCGAGCCCCGCCAGCTCGCTCTGTTCGCACTGGCCGAAGATGGCGCGCACCCGGATCCTGTCTTCGCTCTGCTGGGCCAGCCAGCCCTGCAATTTGCGCCACAGCTTGGCGGGAGGCTGCTGGGGTTGCAGCCTGCTGATGGCCTGCAATCCCGGCAGGCAGTGGTGGCCGCGGGCCTGGGCCAGCAGGGAGCAGTAATAACCGGCCCCCAGGTGTTCCAGGCTGCGGCAGAGGTTGATGATGCGCGGACGCCCCCCTGTGGTGGGCAGACCGTGTTGCAGGTAGGTGCGGGCGGTCAGCAGATAGTCGGCATGGCAGGGCCAGTCGCCCGGCTCCTCGACGATGACATAGGTACTCATTTTTTCAGGCTCCACAGAAAGGACTGCCAGAAACGGCAGGATCCCCAGTGGGCTTCGATGCACCGACAAGCACGACAATGGCGCGAGGGGAAACAAGAGGTTACAGTGCCTAATATTCTGCCTTGGTAACTTGTGATACAAGTCGCATTTCTGGTGCTGAGGATAAATAACCGAACAAGGACTCCCCGTGTTGACCGTGCGCGCCGCCCGAGCCGATGATTTGGGCGCCATCGTGAAGCTGGAACGCTACTGTTTTCCCCCCGAGGTCGCCTTCGGCCGCAGCCGCTGGCACTATCTGCTCAATCAGGCCAAGGGGCGCACCCTGCTGCTGCAAGACGAGAAGGCGCAGGTGATGGGCTATTTGAGCGTGCTGGAGCACAAAGGCTGGGATCGTCTCATCATCCAGACCCTCGCCATCCGCTGGACCGTCCGCCGTCAGGGGTGGGCACGCCGCCTGCTGGAGCAGGTGATCCGGGAAGGGCGCGAGGCCGGCTGGGGGGCGATTCGCCTCGAGGTCGCCGACGCCAACCCAGAAGCCAGGACCCTCTATCAGGGGCTGGGGTTTCGCCCCGGGGTACGGCTGCCCGATTATTACGGGCCCGGCCAGCATGCCCACCGCCTGGTGCTGGCGCTGGGGGATGAGCGGCAGGAGCCATCATGAGTTGCGAGGATTGCCTGGCTACGGCCATCAGGGCCAAGCTCGGGCGCTGCCCGGTCTGTGCCGCCCAGACCTTTCTCATCGGGGTCGTCGGCTGGTTGGTCTGGTGGTGGTGCGGCGCCGATACCTCGGTCAACGCCCTGACCGGCCTGCTGTTTGCGCTGGGGGGCTCGGGTCTCTTCCTGCTGCATCTGGCGGTGTTCGCATGGCGAAAGCTGGGCAAACGCGACATATAACGTGCTGATTTTTCAAGAAGACAAATAACAATGGAGGTTCACATGATTGCAATGGTAACGGGCGCCTCGTCCGGCTTTGGCGAGGCCATCAGCCGCCTGCTGGTGAGCGCAGGCCACCGGGTGATCGGCACCGGGCGTCGCGGCGAACGGCTGGCCGCCCTGACCGAGGAGCTGGGCGAGCAGTTCCTGCCCCTGGTGTTCGATGTCCAGGACAAGGCTGCCACCCGCGCCGCCATCGAGGCGCTGCCGACCGAATGGCAACAGGTGGACCTGCTGGTCAACAACGCCGGCCTGGCACTGGGGCTGGAGCCTGCCCACAAGGCGGATCTGGAAGACTGGGAGCAGATGATTGCCACCAACATCAGCGGCCTGGCTCTGATCACCCGGTTGCTGTTGCCGGGCATGGTGGCGCGCAACCGCGGCCACGTCATCAACATCGGCTCCATCGCAGGGACCTACCCTTATCCGGGCGGCAACGTCTACGGCGCGACCAAGGCGTTCGTGAAGCAGTTCAGCCTCAACCTGCGTGCGGATCTGGCGGGCACGGCGGTGCGTGTCACCAACGTGGAGCCCGGCCTGTGTGGCGGCACCGAGTTCTCCAACGTGCGCTTCCACGGCGACGACGCCAAGGCGGCCACCGTCTATCAGGGGGTGCAGGCCATCCTGCCGGAAGACATCGCCAATACCGTACTCTGGATCAGCGAGCAGCCCGCCCACGTCAACATCAACAGCATCGAGATCATGCCGGTGGCCCAGACCTTCGGTCCGCTCCACATCAGCCGTCGCTGATGTCATGACGAGCCGACTTCTGTCCACAAGAGGCGCCTTCGGGCGCCTTTTTTGATGGATCTGGTCGCACTCGTCATGGAGTGCAGAAGGAGGCGTGCTGTGACCCCGTGCTGAACCATCGGAAGAGGGGGGTACTCAAGTTGGCCTGCAATTTGCTGTCTCCGGCCCATGGCGGGGAACCCGTCCCCGGAGCCGGCGAGGCCGGCAGTGAGCGTGGAGCCTTCATGGATATCAAACCCTATGGTCATCAACTCGCCCAGAGCGCGTCCCAGAACCGTGCCCTGGCGACCCTCAGCGACAGCGACGACAAGCAGAGCGGCTGGTCTCAGCAGGTCAGCCTCTCCAGTCAGGTGCTGACCGGCAAGGCGCAGCAGGCGCTGACCTACGAGCATCTGGCCAGGAACGGCAAGAACACAGTCCTGACCGGTGGCGTCAAGGATGCGCGGGTGCAGCAGATGGTGGACAAGGCCCTGGGCTTTGATCGCAAAAAATTTGACGATCTCGAGCGTCAGCTCAAGGGGATAGCGGATGACAAGACGCTCTCTGCCGAGGAGCGCGAAACGCAGAGCAAGGACCTGGCCGCGCAGCGCGATGCCATGCTCAAGGAGGCCATGGATCGCCTCACCGGCAAATCCGCCTCCCAGGCATGATGTGATTCAAACGGCAATCCTTGGGCGTTAAAGGCAAGGGGTTGCCCCCTTGCCACGGGGCTGGCAGGCCGTGGTCAGGGCTCAGGGACTCTGGGGGGCGATCCCGATGGCGATGGCGGTGGTCTGCACGGCCTTGATCTGGTCCCCCTTGGCGATGAGGGCGAACTGGGCCGGATCCTGCACCTTGAGGGTCAGGGTATGGTCAACCCCCTTGACCCGGATGGTCTGGTGCGCCTTGTCCACGTCGATGACATCGGCATAGATGGTTACCTGCATGCCGGCGCCGGCTGCGGGTTTCTCCCCGGCGGCCGCCTTGCCCCCTTCTACTTCCACCACCCGTTTTCTCACCCCGGCGGTGCCCTTGAGCAGGGTCAGGTCCAGCAGTTGCAGATATCTCAAGGCCACGACATCTCCCACCTTGAGCTGGGGAAGGTTGGTCACCTCCTCCCCGGCGATCAGATCCAGGGTCTGCCCTTCGGCATTTTTCAGGCTGACCTTGCGGGTGGCCAGGTCGATGGCGGTGACGGTTGCCCTGGCCGTCAGTTCTTCGGCCAGGCTGGCTTGTCCGGGGGCCACGGCCACATGGGTGGTGACCTCGGCGGCATAGAGCGGGGGAGGGGCACAGAGGGTGAGGGCACCCGCAATCCAGGCGTGCTTCAGTTTCATGATAGAGACCCTGTGAGTGGGAAAGGGACCCCGGGAGGGGCTTGAGGGGGCGACGAACTCGTCTTCCCGCTATCACCATAGCAAAGCCGGGCAGGAGCGCCCGGCATCGGCAGGCTGGCATCGTATTTTTGACGACAGGCTCCCGTTTTTGACCTGATGGCACGGCAGGCGCACAATTCCCCGGCATGCAATCAACCGAGGGCTCTGCCGTGTACAACTTCCAATATGCCAATCCCACCCGCATCTGCTTTGGTGAAGGCCAGATCGCCAGGCTGCCCGAGCTGATCCCGGCCGGCAGCCGTCTGCTGGTGCTCTACGGGGGGGGCAGCATCAAGCAGAACGGGGTCTATGAGCAGTTGACCCAGGCGCTGGCGGGCCGGGAGTGGCTGGAGTTTCCCGGCATCGGCGCCAACCCCCAGTACGATCAGCTGATGGAGGCGGTGGCTCTGGTCAAGCGCGAGCGCATCGACTTCCTGCTGGCGGTGGGTGGTGGTTCCGTGGTGGATGGCACCAAGTTCGTGGCGGCGGCGGCCTGCTTCGAGGGGGATGACCCCTGGGAGATCCTGCGGGACAAGGCCTCCATCAAGGGGGCGCTGCCGCTCGGCTGTGTGCTGACCCTGCCGGCCACCGGTTCGGAGAGCAACCCCGCCGCCGTGGTGAGCCGGGGGGAGGCCAAGCTCTCCTTCTACAATCCGCTGGTGCAACCGGTGTTTGCGGTGCTGGATCCCGCCACCACCTACAGCCTTCCGCCGCGCCAGGTGGGCAACGGGGTGGTGGATGCCTTCGTCCACATCCTCGAGCAGTACCTCACCTTCCCGGTGGGGGGCGAGGTGCAGGACCGGCTGGCGGAAGGGCTGCTGCAGGTGCTGGTGGACAACGGTCCGCGCGCGCTGGCGGAGCCCACCAACTACCAGGTGCGCGCCAACCTGATGTGGGCGGCCAGCCTGGCGCTCAACGGCCTCATCGGTCGCGGCGTGCCCCAGGACTGGTCCACCCACGCCATCGGTCACCAGCTCACCGCCCTGCACGGGCTGGATCATGCCCAGAGTCTGGCGGTGGTGCTGCCCTCCCTGCTGCGGGAGCAATCGGCCCAGAAGCAGGAGAAGCTGGCCCAGTTCGCCGAGCGGGTATGGCACTCCAGCCGCGAGGACAAGGCGCTGCGCATCGAGGAGGCCATCATCCGCACCGAGCAGTTCTTCCAGCAGATGGGGGTGGGTACCCGGCTTGCCGACTACGGGCTGAACGAGAGCTGCATCCCCGGTATCTGCTCCAACCTCAAGCGTTTCGGGCTGACCGCCCTCGGGGAGCAGCAGGACATTGATCCCGACAAGGTAGCCAGGATCCTTTCCCACGCGCTTTAAGTCAGGGGACTCGCGCCTCGCAATCAGAGTGGCGTGGATCCTGTCTCTCGCACTCTGAGCATCTGGCCGCCAACCGGAAAAGAAAACGCCCCGATCATCGGGGCGTTTTGCAGGGTGTCGCCGGAGCACCGCCGTTTATCCGGCGCTGCGGTCCAGCTCGCGCTCCAGCGCTGCCGCCTTCTGGCGAGCCGGATAGGTGTTGAGTCGCTGCCAGTAGGCCTGCAGGTGCGGGAACTGGGCCAGCTGGCCGCTCTGGGCCAGCAGATCCACCAGGAAGGAGTTCAGGATGTCGGCGCCGGTGAGGCGATCGGCCACCAGGTAACGGCGGTTTGCCAGCACCTCATCGAGATAACCCAGCACCTTGGCGCACTCGGCTTTGGCGTAGTCCGGCAGGAAGCGCATCGGGCTGCCATCCTTGCGCACGAACATGTCGAGCAGCAGCGGCAGAATGCCGGAGCTCTCGGCGAAGTGGAGCCACTGCAGGTATTCGGGATACTCCGGGCTGTCGGTGGCCGGTGCCAGCCGTTCCGGAGCGTGGCGGGCGATCAGGTATTCGGTGATGGCACCGGATTCCGCCAGCACCCGGCCGTCAAACTCGATGACCGGCGACTTGCCGAGGGGGTGGACGGCCTTGAGCTCGGGCGGCGCCAGGAAGGTGGCGGCATCGCGCTGGTAGGCCTTGATCTGGTAGGGCAGGCCCAGCTCTTCAAGCAGCCAGATGATGCGCTGGGAGCGGGATTTGTTCAGGTGGTGCAGGACTATCATGGAAACCTCGACGCAGTGACGGAAGGCGGTGATACGCAGCGCCCCGGCAGCAGGTTCACTTATGGATGAAAAAGAGCGGGCGTGGTGCCCGCTCCTTCGTCGATTGACTCAGGCCTCCAGCGCCTGATCCAGATCCGCCAGTATGTCCTCGATGGCTTCGATCCCCACCGACAGCCGGATCATCTCAGGTTTCACTCCAGCCTTGGCCTGCTCCTCTTCGCTCAACTGGCGATGGGTGGTGGAGGCGGGATGGCAGGCCAGGGACTTGGCGTCGCCGATGTTGACCAGCCGCTTGAAGATCTTGAGGGCATCGTAGAAGCGCACGCCCGCCTCGTAGCCCTCCTTCAGACCGAAGGAGAGGATGGCCGAGGGGCGACCGGCCATGTACTTCTCCGCCAGCGGGTAGTGGGGGTGACCCGGCAGACCGGCGTAGCTGACCCAGGCCACCTTGGGGTGGTGCTTGAGGTGGTGGGCCACCCGCAGAGCGTTGTCCACGTGGCGCTCCATGCGCAGGCTCAGGGTTTCCAGCCCTTGCAGCAGCAGGAAGGCGTTCATCGGCGCTAGCGCCGCCCCGGTGTTGCGCAGCGGCACGGTGCGCACCCGTCCGATGAAGGCCGCCGGGCCGAAGGCCTCGGTGTAGACCACCCCGTGATAAGAAGGCTCGGGTTGGGTCAGCTGGGGGAAGCGCTCGGCGTGATCCGCCCAGGGGAACTTGCCCGAGTCGACGATGACGCCCCCCAGGGAGTTGCCGTGGCCGCCGACATATTTGGTCAGGCTGTGAACCACGATGTCGGCGCCGTGCTCGATGGGTTTGCACAAGACCGGAGTGGCGACCGTGTTGTCGACGATGAGCGGCACGCCGCGGGCGTGGGCGGCCTTGGCCAGGGCGGCGATATCGACGATGTTGCCCGCCGGGTTGCCGATGCTCTCGCAATAGACCGCCTTGGTCTTGTCGTCGATGAGGGCGGCGATGGCCTCGGCGCTGTCATCCTTGGCGAAGCGTACCTCGACCCCGAAGCTCGGCAGCATGTGGGCGAACAGGGTGTAGGTGCCGCCATAGAGTTGGGGGGTGGAGACGATGTTGTCACCGGCGGCGGTCAGCGCCTGGATGGCGTAGGTGATGGCGGCGGAACCTGCCGAGACCACCAGGGCGGCGATCCCCCCTTCAAGGGCGGCCATCCGCTGCTCCAGCACATCGTTGGTGGGGTTCATTATGCGGGTGTAGATGTTCCCCGGCACCGCCAGATTGAACAAGTCCGCCCCGTGCTGGGCGCTCTCGAACTCGTAGGCCACCGTCTGGTAGATGGGCACGGCAACGGCCTTGGTGGTGGGGTCGTTGGCAAAGCCGTGGTGCAGGGCCAGGGTCGCATCTTTCATCACACACTCCTTGTTGGATGTCACCATTATGGATGGATAGACGTCCAATCTAGCAGTCCTGGCGCCGATGTAAACCACCCATTCCGGCAAAGCAATGCCGGGGGATGGGGGTGACCGGATGGCGTCGGTGACGGCAACCTCAGAGACGGCGGCGATACTCCTTGTCGTCTATCTGGTGCATATCCCACTGCATCAGGCGGTTGAGCTGCACCATGGGATCTTCGACCAGCGTCAGAGGGCGGGGCAGGATCCTCAGGAAGTAGCGACGGAGGGTTTGCTGGATCCGGTTCGGTTTGAGGGGGGTGGCATGGCTCATGATGGTGCTCCTGTGCTGTGGTTCTCACGTTCGCCAGCAGTATTGAGCTAAAATGCGGAAGTAAAAACTGATGACTTTCAGCCAATGGATTTCCTCTTTTATGCCTACTAGCCGCCTTTATCAGCAATTTCAACGGCTCGCCCAGCAGCTTGGCTGCGACGAGCGGGAAATCAGCCTCGCCGAGGTGGCGGACCTGCTCTGCTGCACCCCCCGCAATGCCCGCCTGCTGCTGCGCCGGATGGAAGGGCAGGGCTGGCTGTGCTGGACGGCGGAGGCAGGGCGGGGGCGGCGCTCCCGCCTCACCCTGCTGGACAACCAGGAGAGCCTGACCCGGCGCCGATTGCGGGATCTGCTGAGCCAAGGCCAGCTGGCGCAGGCGGTACGGCTGGCCGAAGATCGCCTGGATCTGCTCACCCCGCTGCTCATCGAGCAGCTCGGCCAGGCCACCCAGGAGGGGCGCCAGATCCTGCGGGTGCCCTACTACCGGCCCCTGCCGGGTCTGTTGCCCACCGCGCCCTTGCGTCGCTCCGAAATTCACCTGAGCCGCCAGATCTTCAACGGTCTGACCCGGCGAAACGAGGAAAATGGGGAAATAGAGGGGGATCTCGCCCACCACTGGGAGTGTCTGGCCCCCTGTCACTGGCGCTTCTATCTGCGCCCCGTGGTGCGCTTTCACCATGGCCGCGAACTGGTGGTGGAGGATGTGATGGAGAGCCTGCAGGCCTTGCGGGATCGCCCGCTGTTCGCCCATCTGGCACGGTTGGAGAGCCGCTGGCCGCGCACCCTGGACATCCATCTCGACAGCCCGGATCCTCTGCTGCCGCACCTGCTGGCCGAGCCGGTGGCGGCCATCCTGCCGCGGGAGCTCAAGGGGGAGGCGAATTTCGCCCTGCAGCCGGTGGGCACCGGCCCCTATCGGGTGAGTGCCAACGATCCCCTGCACCTGTGCCTCGAAGCATTCGACGACTACTTCGGGATGCGGGCCCTGCTCGACGAGATCGACATCTGGATGCTGCCGGAGCTGGCGGAACGGCTGGAGAGCCACGTGAGGCTTGGCAGCGACACCCCGGAGCTTGGCTCCATGCGCGGGGAGTCAGAACTGGAATCCGGTTGCTACTTCCTGCTGCAGGACGACAGATCGGTCCCCCTGCAGGACCCGGCCCTGCGCCAGTGGCTGACCCGGCTGCTCAACCCCATCGCCCTGATGGCCCGGGTGGCCCCCGAGCTGCAGCGGGGCTGGACCAGCGCATTGGGCCTCCTGCCCCACTGGCGCGAGAGTCTGCCTTTTCCCGAGCCCGGCCCGGTCAACCTGCCAGCTCGGCTGGTACTGGCCTGCTTCAACCAGCATCTGGAGTTCAACGAGTGCGCCAGCGCCATGAGCAGCCTGCTGGCAGAGCAGGGGGTCCAGCTCGAGGTGCGTACCCTGGGCTACGGGCGCTGGGTGAGCGGGGAGGATGAAGATGTGGATCTCTGGTTCGGCACCCTCAACCTGGAGCATGAACACGCCTTCGCCCCTTACGCCTGGCTTCAGGGTACCCCCTTGCTGCGCCGGGTGTGGGGCGGCCAGCAGGCCCTGTGGCAGGGATTGACGCAGTGGCGCGCCCATGGTGAAGAGCCCGGCCCCCGCGCCCTGCTGGCCGAGGTGCAGCGCCAGAGCTGGTTTGTACCGCTGTTTCACCACTGGCTGGAGCTGGAGAGCCGGGTCGGCGTGCACGGCGTGCGCATGACGGCCCTCGGCTGGTTCGATTTTCGCAGCGCCTGGTTAAAGCCCGAGCAGGTGGCGCAGGAGCCGGAAACCGGCGGTGGCTCTCACCCCCAGGCAGGGACGCTTGAGTCGGACGGGTTGGCGCGCTAGCCTGTGCGCGGTCCTACGACAAGGAGTCGACATCCATGCTGGAAATGCAGATCCAACCCCGTTTTCAAGAGACGGATGCCCTCGGCCACATCAACAACACGGTGCCGGCGGTCTGGTTTGAATCGGCCCGTGATCCCCTGTTTCGCCTCTTCTCGCCCGAGCTGGATGTGCATGACTGGCATCTGATCATCGCGGGCTACACGGTGCAATTCAAACGGGAGCTGTTCTATGGCCAGATGGTGTCGATCAAGACCGGCGTGCGGCGTATCGGTACCAGCTCCTTCACGCTCTGGCAGGAAGCCTGGCAGGGCGGCGAGCTGGCGGTGACCGCCGAGACGACCCTGATCCATTTTGACTACCGGACCCGGCAGTCCATCCCTTTGAGCGAGGCTCACCGGGAGGGACTGAGGGTCTGGCTGGTAGAGAGTTAATCCGGCCTTCGGGCCCACCACAGGACACTTATGCGCACAACCGCGATCGCCCTGAGCCTCGGCTTGGGACTGGGACTCTGCTCCCTGCCTTCATTTGCCGCCTCCCTGGCCGAGCAGTTCACCCTGATGGAGAAGGGGGCCGACAGCGCCCTCGATACCCGCCTGTTCAGCCACGATGGCGTTGACATCAAGGCCTGGGTCGACGGCACGCCCGTCATCATCGCCGTGCCCATCCTGAACGAGCAGGGCAAACAGGAAGGGGAGAGCCGTTACTACTTCAAGGGCGGCAAGCTGTTCGGGGTGAAGGAGCCCGCCGCCCAGTTCGCCTTCGATGACAGTGGCAAGCTGACCCAATGGCTGGACGACAAGGGGCAGCCTGCGGAGTTTGTCAGCAAGATGAGCATGCAGCAGCGGGAAGCCTGGCTGGCCAGACGGGCGGCCGAGCTGGGCGGGTTGTTTGCACCGAGCACCGCCGAGGAGAAGGCTGACAAGGGGGGCGTCAAGCTCAAGGGGGCCGAGCTCGCCCAGTGGCTCTGCAATGGCAAGCTGATGGCGCTCGCCGGAGGTGACAAGGTGACCTTCGAGCCGGCCAAACTCAAGAGGAGTGCAGAGGGCATCAAGGGAGAGGTCTCCCTGCGCCAGGAGAAGGGGTGGCAGGATCTCTGCCTCACCTGCGAGGTGCAGGGCAACCGGGTGACTCGCCTCACCTGGCAGCCGCTGCCGGGTGCCAACAAGCCGCAGTAAGGGCGGCAGCGTCAAAGAATGGGGGCCCACTTGCGGGCCCCTTTTTCATGCCGGTTACTGCTCGCCCAGGGTGAGCCGGGTGAGGGCCTCCACCCGTCGCCACTGTCCGGGCTCGAACCAGCGTGCCAGGATCTCCGGCTGCTGGCTGGCCCGGACTTCGGCGGGCAGGGGCCTGATCTCGGCCAGATAGCCGGCCAGCTGCTGCGCGAACCCCTGCTGGCTCTCTGCCAGCTGGTGCAACCGGTCTGCCGCCTCCGGTCCCAACTGTTCGCGCAGTGCGGCGTCACGCCCGGCTGCGGGGAGTTGCTCCAGAGCCTGCAGATCGCCGAGCAGGCGGCTGTTGGCCTCCGCCTCCCGAAACCACTGGGGCTGCTCCGCCAGCCAGAGCTCCAACTCGCTCGCCAGCAGCGACTTGTCGGCATCGCTGGCCTCCGCCAGCGCCTTGCGGCGCAGGGTCCACTGCTCCATCAGCCTGTCCTCGGCAAACAGTTGCTCCTGCTCGACCGGGGTGAAGCGCTGCCTGCGCAACTGTTCGCGCTCGTCGAACAGCTTCTGCAAGCTGGCCAGGCCCGGATCCGTCGGCACCGTCAGGCTGCCCTCGGTCGCGAGAAAGGCTTCATGGCGGGCCTGCAGCGAGGACTTATCCGACGGCGGTGCGGCCTGCCTGACCAGAGGGGAAGCGGGCCCGGCATGTTGTGGCGAAGGGGCGGTTGCGTCAGCGGAGGGCCAATACTGCCAGCCCCCCAGCAGCAGGGCCGCCGCCAGCGGAGCAGCCATCAGCCATGCCCTGTTCATAGTCCCAGCCTCTGCAGGCGGTTGGCGTGCTGGCGATAGAGGTTGACCGGGTCGGTCTCGAACAGGTGGCGAATGCCGAACGACTGGTTCACCTCGTCCAGATGGTTCATGCGGTAGTGGGTACCGATCACCTTGCCGAGGTGGCTGCTGCACACCCCGACCAGGCCGTCACTGGGCTCCTTGAAGAAGCTGCCGGTCAGCGCCAGCGCCGGATCCACCGGATCTAGGATGTTGGTCATGGTGCCGCGTCCGCTCCAGGAAAAGTAGTAGACCCCGTTGGCGGCCTGCATGGGCCCTTCGCCGCAATGCTGGCTCGGCAGCCCTTCCGGATAGCGCTGGTTGAAGCGCTGGGCGCCGGTGCTGGTGAGGGCGTCGAGGGCGGCGAGGGGATCCTGCGGCAGCTGGCTGCCCCCGGAGAGCAGCGAGATGACCCCGGACAGGGCCGAGGCGGCGGCCACCGCCAGACCTTCGGCCGCCGAGCCCGGCGTCACCTTGGCCCGCACCAGGTCGGCAATCTCAGAGCCATGGTTGACCCCGCCCACGCTGGTGGCGGAAGCGACCAGCTCGGGGGCGACCGAAGCGACGTAGCGAATGGTGGGGCCACCGTGAGAGTGGCCGATGAGGTTCACCTTCTCCGCCCCCGTGATGGCGAGCACCTGCTGCACCTGCTTGAGCAGCTGTTCACCGCGCAGCTCCGAGCTCTGGGTGGCGGAGACCTGGGCCACGTAAACCTTGGCGCCATCCCGGGTCAGGGCCTGGGGGATGCCGTAGAAGTAATCGACCCCGAGCAGCTTGTCGAAACCGAACAGACCGTGCACCAGCACTATGGGGTAGCGGGTCTGGGTATAACCGGCCCCCTGACCCAGCATGGGCAGGGCGCACAACAGCATCAATAGCCATCTTTTCATCTTCACCGTCCTTGCGAAAAAACCGGCTGCATTCTGGTCGTCACCGGGGGTCGTCACCGGGGCAGCCACTGGCCTCATGCCAGTACCGGCAGCATGGTGGCTGAACTCAGATGTATCTGTGGATGGGATCACTAAACCGGGGATTGCAGAAAAACCCTACCCATATGGGCAAAAAAGGCGGCACCAACTATTCCTTGTGTCTGCCCATTAAATAAGTTAAATAATAATTATTATCATTTGAGTGGTCGAGTCATGACGGGAACCTGGGTGAAGGGGTGGGTCGGTACCACCGGAGCGGACAGCAGCATGGCGCACTGGAAGGCGCAGACCCTGAGTGGCAACCGTCATTTCGATGCGGGGGAGTACGCCAGGGCGCTCGACTGCTATCAGCAGGCGCTGTGGCTTGCCCGCCAGCAGTTTGCCGACTGGCACGATGCCGACGAAGCGGTGGCGGCCCTGGTGGTGGCCCATCACAACCTGGCGGATCTGCTGGTGGCCATGACCCTGCCGGATCGGGCCGCCGACCTGCTGTGTCACATCCATGATTGCCTGCTGGCCACCAGCCAGTCCCCCACCAGTTCCGCTGCCCTGCGGGAGGCGGCTGTTCGCCACGCCCGCAGCACCCGTACCGAGCTGCTCGCCTTTCTGGGCAAACACGGTCATCACGACGGCATCCAGCGCAGCCTGGGTCAATGTCTGTGTCAGGCCGGCTCTGCCCATCAACTGCATTGAGCCCAACAGGAGAGACAATGAACATGAGCCATACCCTGCCAGCCCTTCCTTACGCTTATGACGCGCTGGAACCCCATATCGATGCAAAGACCATGGAGATCCATCACAGCCGTCACCATCAGACCTATGTCACCAACCTCAATGCCGCCCTGGCCGATCTGCCGGAGCTGGCTGCCCTGCCGCTGGAGGCATTGCTTGCCCGTATCGACAGCCTGCCGGCCCAGGTGCAGGGGGCGGTGCGCAATCATGGCGGCGGCCACGCCAACCACAGCCTGTTCTGGCAGGTGATGAGTCCACAGGGCGGCGGCGAGCCGGACGGCGAGCTGGCCGCGGCGATGGAGCGGGATCTGGGTGGGCTGGAGGCCTTCAAGCAGGCCTTTACCCAGGCGGCGCTGAGCCGTTTTGGCAGCGGCTGGGCCTGGCTGGTGGTCGATGGGCGCGGCAAGTTGCAGGTGGTGAGCAGCGCGAACCAGGACAGCCCCCTGATGGAGGGGCTCACCCCGATACTCGGGCTGGATGTGTGGGAGCACGCCTACTACCTCAAGTACCAGAACAAGCGTCCCGACTACATAGCCGCGTTTTACAACGTGATCGACTGGGATGAGGTGGCACGGCGTTATGTGGCAGCGCTGGCCTGATCGCCGGAAATACCGAGCCCAATGAAAGAGACCCGCCTGTTGGCGGGTCTCTGCTATTGAGGGGTCGGCGCGCTGCTGGCAGCCGGATTATCCACGGGTGTTGCTTCGCTCGGCACGGCTGCGCTGGTGGCTGGTGCACCGCTGGTTGCAGCCGCTGCACTGGTGGCGGTTGCCGCGCTCACGGCCGTTGCCTGCTTGGCCTTCGGCTGATGAGGGGGCGGTGCAATGGGCAGGCAGGGCTGGCTCGCCCCTATGGTGCTCAACGCCTGGCAGGGGACCGGGCCGCCGATGACGATGGGCTCGCCGAGGAACTTGGGCCCCTTGTCCAGCACGTAGAGGTCCAGCAGCCCCATCAGGCGGGCGAACACCTCGCGCACCCGGGTCTTGATGCCCTGATAGGCGCTGGGATCCACGGCGTTGAAGCCGACCGCCTCGATGCCGAAATGGCGGGCGATGAAGATGGCGCGCTCGTTGTGAAAGGCCTGGGAGACCACGGTGAAGTGGGCCTGACCGAACACCTCCTTGGCACGCACGATGGAATCCAGGGTCCGAAACCCTGCGTAGTCGCTGTAGATGGCGCTGGCCGGAATGCCGGCCTGGATCAGGGCCCGCCGCATCTGGCGCGGTTCGTTGTACTGCACGGTGGCGTTGTCGCCGGAGACCAGGATGTAGTCCACCTTGCCGTTGTTGTAGAGCTCGGCGGCGGCCTTGATCCGGTATTTGAAGTAGTGGTTCGGGCTGCCGCCAATCAGGTATTTGGAGGTGCCGAGCACCAGGGCGACCCGGTTGTAGGGCACCGCGTTGACGTCGTCGTAGGTGTAGTGACGGGCGTCCGAGACGGTCCACTCGCTGTAGCCAAGCAGGGCGGCGATGGAGGCCAGCAACAGGCAGAGGCAGGCGAGCAGGATCTTGGCAAACTTCTTCATGCGCGGTGCGGTTCGGGTCTGAAGTAAGAGAAGACAGGGGGCCATTCTATTACAAGTTGTTGTGGCGCGTCAGGTTTGATGGCGGCGCAGGGGCTCACTCGGGCAGAGGTTGTCGCAGCGCGCGCCAGGATCCCGGGCTTATCAAACGGCGCCATAAACAAGGGGCGGCCATGGCCGCCCCTTGTCATAGTCGTCTCGTCCTCAGTGGGAGGAGTCGTTGGCCTTGCACTCGTCGGAGTCCTTGTTGGCTTCCCACCAGGGCAGCAGCTCGCGGCCGAGCCACTGCTGGTAGGCCTCGCTGTCATTGGCAATCAGCTGGTCCAGCTCGGCTTCGAAGGCACTCATGGCCTGCTGCTGATCCGGGTTGCGCAGGGCCTGGGCCATGGCCAGCCAGCTGGCGCCGCGACCGGTCTCGTTCAGGAAGCGGTGTACCGTGTAGGACCAGGAGTAGACCATCTCGCCGCCCTTGTCGTAATCCAGATGCAGGATGTCGGCCAGGGCCGGACGATCGCTGGCCGGACGGCCGGCGACGTTGTCCAGACCGCGGGCGAAGCACTGGCCGTGGGCGATGAACTCCGCCAGCCCTTCCGACCACCAGGTGGTGCGGTTGAGCGGGTAGTGGCCGAAGCTGCCGTACTGGTTGAAGCGGCCGTCCAGGTAGTGCACGTACTCGTGGCGCAGGTTCCACACCTGGAACGCTGGGCGCTTCCACTCCGCCTCGTAGGCGAAGAAGCGGGCCTGGTTGCCGGGGCGCGCCGGATCCCCTTCGAGGTAGATGCCGCCGTTGTCGGTGGAGACGCCGCCGAACAGGGCACTGCCGTAGCGTTTCCAGTCGGCGGAGGAGTTGAAGACCACCAGTTCCAGCGCCTCGTTGTGATCATCCGCCACCGGCTGCCAGCCGGTCTCCATCTGCTGGTGGAACTGCTGCTCTTCGGCACCCAGTTCACGGCAGATCCCCTCGGCCTGAGCCATGGTCAGATCCTGGGCCCGCAGGCGCAGGGTCGGCGAGCAGGTATGCTCGAACGGCAGCACGTCCTCCACCCGGACAGGGGTGCAGAGCCCGGCGAAGTCACCGCTGATGCAGGCTTCGCTGGTGCGGTCCGTGTAGGTCAGGTAGTAGGTGGAGAGGGTCAGCGACATGTCTTCCAGCAGGTCCTGACTCTGCTGGCCACCGGGGATCAGGTCGTGGTGGCGAACCAGTGCGATGACGGAGTCATCCAGCAGCTTGCGGTAGCCGTCGAGCTCGTCCGGGCGGGTATAGCGGGCGACCCGGTAGAGACGGGTGTAGGCATCCAGCACGTTGTTGAGCAGGAACAGATCGGCACCATCCCTTCCTTGCCACAACGCGAGTTCGCTCATGCCGAGGGCGTGCAGCTGCTTGCGCAGCTCGCCATCCTGCTGGCGGAAGTCGTTGGCGAAGGGGTCGCTGTAGTCGCTGGCGAAGTCGAGGAAGTTGAGCAGATCGAACAGACCGGTCGCCCAGGCGTGCTGACCATTGATCTCGCTGGCATGACGGGTGCTGTAGGCCAGCATCTGGTTGAACTCGCCGAGCAGGGTGCCAAAGCGGCTCTGCACTGCCGGGCTCTTGAACTGACCGTGCAGAGCGATGCTCCAGGCTCCCATGACGGCGCCTACTTCGTCGCTGGCCTGCTCCGGGAAGAGCAGCGGATGGGCACCGAGTGCCGTCAATGCCTCGGCCAGCGCCTCGGCAGCAGCCGGGCCGTCTTCCTTGTGCTTGCCGTAGTTGTGGTAGTTGTGGGCACGCACGTATTCCAGCAGCAGCTTCATGGCCGGATGAGCCGGCTGATTGGCCGCCAGCAGGCTCTGGATGCCGCGGGACACGGCCAGCAGCTTGGTGTCATCGTGACCATAGTTCTCCTGCCAGACCGGTGCGGGCTGGCCACTGGCATCCTGCACTATCTTGGCTGCGTCGGCGTCCAGCAGCTCGGTGCCAGGCAGATCCGGCTCGGAGCAGGCGCGGCCGTCGGCACGGCGACAGTCGAGCTGCTCTTCCTTGCTGGCCAGCACGATGGGGCGGTTGAGCACCCGGCTCTCCTGCCACTCGGTTGTTTCCGGCAGGGTCTGCCATTCGCTGCCCCCCACCGGGTATTGATAGCCGGTGTCCTTCAAGACCACCTGCACTTCGCTGCCAGCGGGCAGGGTTTGACGGCACACCCGGTAGCTGATGGTCTTGTCCCCTTCCTGACGCGTCTGGGGTTCATCGCACTCCTGTTGGGCCTTGATCTCGTCCAGCAACCAGGTGTACTGGCGCCAGACGTGCAGCTCGCTCACCTGCTTGGCGGCCTGGCTGCCCGCGATGGGCTGCAGGCGGAAGAAGATCTGCTCGAGGCGACCATCCCGTTCATTGGGGGTCTCTTCCAGCACCTTCAATTGCTGCCAGTTTTGCGGCTGGTACTGCCATGCCTGCTCGGCGCAGCGACCTTCGGCGTTGAGCTCACAGCGATCCAGCTCCTGCTCGCTGTGACCCAGGATGACCCGCTCAGCCAACGGCAGACGATCCTGACGCGGCGCGGTCGGGGTGCCCGCCAGCGGCTCCCAGCGGCCCTGCTTCATGCCGTAGCCATAGTCATAGCTGCTGGCCGGGACGGCCTTGCCGGCCGGTACCACCTCTTCACAGCTGAGGTAGCGGATCTGCCAGCCCTGCTCGATCTTGAGCTTCGGCTCGCCGCACTGCTGCTCTGCCAGCGCAGCCAGGTTGGCATCGCGCCAGTCGAAGCGGCGATACACCCTCAACTGCTGATAAGGGGCGTCGCCGCTGCGGGCGCTCAGTTCAAAGGTCACTTCGGTGAGACGATCCCCCAGCTGACGGCTGGATTCGCCTTTGAGTTGATACTGTTGCCAGTCGGAGGGGGAGTAGTTGGCCAGCGCCGAAGTGGCGAGCAGGCCTGGGGCTGCCAGGAGCAGCAGCCGGGGAGAGAGGTGCTTCATCATGATCCCTTTGGTGGATGGAGAGGCGTGGGGACCAGAGAGGTTATTGGGCTCCAAAGGAATATCAATTGGCCAGATGGCGCAGCGAAATGATGCATTCGGGAGCAAACAACATAAAAACAGCCCCAAAGGGGGCCGTGTTGATAGCAAGGACTCCGCCCCATATGGGGGAGGCGTCACTCCTCTTGTCGCAAGCTGCGGGCGAGCAGGGTGCGGGAGGGTTTCAGATTGCCGCCGAGATCCGGCCAGGGATGCCACTGGTCCGGCACCATAAAGCCAGGTAACGACAGCCTGATCCAGGCGGCCAGCTCGGCAGGGGGGACTGGTTCGCCGTGCCAGTCGATGAAGGCGGCGGGCCTATGCCCCCACTCGTCGCTTGGCACCGGCACCACCAGGGCCTGGGCCACGGCGGGGTGATCCACCAGCCGCTGTTCTATGGTCTCGGGCTGGATGTTCTCCCCTCCCGAGATGAAGAGGTTGTCGAGCCGCCCCTCCACCACCAGATCGCCCCCCGGAGTGAGGCGGCCCTTGTCCCGGGTGTGGAACCAGCCCTCTTCATCGAGGGGGCGCACCAGCTCGCCCTCCCTGAAGTAGCCGGCAAACAGGGTCTCACCGCGCACGCAGATCTCCCCCTGGCGGATGCAGACCTCCCGCCCCGGCAGCGGGCGACCCACCACGCCGGCGGCGCAGGGTTGCCCGGTGCAGACCTGGCTGCCCATCTCGGAGAGGCCATAGCTCACCTTGGGCTCCAGCCCCAGGGCGGTCAGCCGGTTGACCAGGGGCGCCGGGATGGCGGCGCCCCCGAGCAGCAGCTCTCGCACCCGGGTGCGGGATGGGTCGAACCCCTGTGCCAGCAGGCGCCAGAGCTGGGTCGGCACCAGCGAGAGGTGGGTGATGGGCTGATCCTCGAGCCGCGCCTTGAGGGGCCGGGTGCGATCGTCCAGCACCAGGGCGGCTCCCGCCAGGAAGACCCGGAACAGGATGGCGTAACCGCCGACGTGAAACAGTGGCAGGGAGAGCAGCCAGCCGCAGGCTTCGTCCAGGGGGATCAGGGTGGCGGAACCCCGGGCCGAGGCCAGGTGGTTGGCGAGGCGGTGGACCACCGCCTTGGGGGTACCGCTGGATCCCGAGGTGAGGATCATGTTGTTCGGCTGGTCGGGTACCAGCGGGGACTCCCCATCTGCGGCCAGCTCGCCCGTGAAGTCGAGGCTGAGGGCTTGCCAGTCGCCCGCCGGGATCTCGCCTGCCGACCAGAATGCCCGGGCCTCGAGCTGGCTCGCCAGTATGCTGTGTCTGGTTGCCGGAAAGGCGGGATTGAGGGGGCAGAAGACGATGCCGCTGCGCACGCAGGCCCAGGCCAGCAACACATCCTCCAGGGCGCCGCGCACCACGGCGGCGAGATGATCTCCCCGTTCCAGCCCGGCCCGGGCGAGCTGATTGCACAGGCTGTTGAGGCGCAGGTCGAGGCGCTGGTAGCTAAGAGGCTCCCCGCTGTGGATGGCAATGCGATGAGGGGCCAGTGTCGCCCAGCGTCGTACCGGGCAGGTTTCCTGCCGTGGGATCTGACGGGTCACCATGGGTCAGTCACGGTGAAACAGGGGGTCCATCCTGCCCGGATCGGGTTGCCCCTGCTTGTCCAGCAGATCCCTGGCCAGCCAGCGGCGGGTATCGAGGCCAGGGGCCTGATCCGGCGCCCACTCCCCCGCGAGACGGGCGAGCTGGCCGAGGCCGAGACCGGACTCGAAACAGGAGGAGACGATCACCTTGAGCTTCAGTTCGCGAGCGCGGGCCACCAGGGCTTCGCTGTTGGCCAGGGCGCCGAGCAGGGTCGGCTTGAGCACCAGGGCGCGTAGTTGCGGGATGGGCTCCCAGGGCTTGCCCTGGGCCAGCAGTTCGTCCAGCGCCACCGGCATGCCGGTGCGGCTGGCGACGAAGGCGATGTCCTCGAAGTCGGCGCACAGATCTTCGAGGTATTCGATGCGATTCGGATCCAGGTGGCCGCAGAAGGCCCAGGCCTCCTCGCGGGTCCAGCCCTGGTTGGCGTCCAGGACCAGTTTGAGATTGGGGCGCCGATCGAGCAGCAGCCGGATCAGCGCCAGCTCGTCGCGCATGGGGTAGCGGGCTACCTTCAGCTTGGCCTTGAGGGGGGTCTCGTGCAGCCACTGCTTCCAGTTCTTGAGCAGCTCCTGGGGGGAGCCCTGGATCAGCGGATAGGGCTCGGGCAGGGGGGCACCCTGCTCGGGCCAGCTACGACGGGCGCAGTCGAGCCCGAACTGCACCGAGGGCAGCTGTGGTGTCGGGGTCTGTCCCCGCGCCAGCTGCGCCAGACAGTCGAGGGCCTCGGCCTGGGCGTCGGCCAGGGTCTCTGTGGAAAATCCTGGCAGGGGGGCTATCTCCCCCCAGCCATCATCGATGCGTACCAGCAGGCCCTCGCGCGCTACCTGCAACTGACCATGAAAGGCCAGGGGCTGGGTAAAGGGCAGTTGGTAGCGGTAGAGGGCGAGTGTCATCAGGGATTCCGCTTGTATTTGGAGAAGTCGGGACGGCGTTTCTCGTTGAATGCGTTGCGCCCTTCCTGACCCTCTTCGGTCATGTAGAACAGCATGGTGGCATTGCCTGCCAGCTCCTGCAAACCGGCCTGGCCGTCGCAGTCGGCGTTGAGGGCCGCCTTCAGGCAGCGCAGGGCCATGGGGCTGTGTTGCAGCATCTCGCGGCACCAGCGCACGGTTTCACGCTCCAGCTCGGCCAGGGGCACGACGGTGTTGACCAGCCCCATGTCGAGGGCCTGTTTGGCGTCGTAGAGGCGGCAGAGGAACCAGATCTCCCGAGCCTTCTTCTGGCCGACGATGCGGGCCATGTAGGAGGCGCCCCAGCCGCCGTCGAAGGAGCCCACCTTGGGGCCGGTCTGGCCGAACTGGGCGTTGTCGGCGGCGATGGTCAGGTCGCACATCATGTGCAGCACGTGGCCGCCACCGACGGCGTAGCCAGCCACCATGGCCACCACGGGTTTGGGGCAGGTACGGATGTCACGCTGGAAGTCGAGCACGTTGAGGTGATGGGTGCCTTCATCGTCCTTGTAGCCACCGTAGTCGCCGCGGATCTTCTGGTCGCCGCCGGCGCAGAAGGCCTTCTCGCCAAAGCCGGTGAGGATGATGGAGCCGACCTTGTCGTCGTAGCGGGCATCGGCCAGGGCTTGCAGCATCTCTTTCACGGTGCGGGGGCGGAAGGCGTTGCGCACCTGGGGACGGTTGATGGTGATCTTGGCAATGCCCTCTGGGGACTTGTGATAGAGGATGTCCTCGTAACCGGCGGAGCAGTCGTGCCACTCGACAGGGGCATAGAGCTCGGCTTCCGTCATTGCTTCAATCATGGATCTTCTCTTCTGGTTGGTGAGCCCACTCCCGCAGGAGCCGGGCAAAGGTATCGGGCTGGCTTGTGTGCAGATTGTGTCCGCCATCCAGAGCCAAGTGTTTGATATTGCAGCCTTGCTTTACCAACTGGCAAGCGAGGGCATGGAATTTGTGATCCCGGTTGCCTGAGATCCACTGCACCGGCAGCCGGGTATCCCGAAGCCAGGGGGCGAGATCCGGCTGCCGCCCCAGGGACGTGGCCCTCAGCATGGCGGCCACGGCCTTGCCGTCGTTGCCAAGGCGGCGTGCGGCCTGGCGGGTGCGGGCATCGTCGTCCAGGTCGGCGAAGACGCCCTGGCGGTACCAGTCGGCAAGCACCCAGGTCAGGGGCTCGCACTCGAAACGCCGGGCCCAGGCTTCATCGTGAGCGATGCGGGCCGGACGTTCACCGGCAGGCAGCCCGGGGTGGCAGTTCTCCAGCAGCAGGGCCTGCAACCCCGCCGGGGTGTGGCTGGCGTGATGAAGCGCGAGCCGCCCCCCCAGCGAATACCCCACCAGCCGGTAGTGGGCGATATCCCGTGCGGCCAGCTCGGCGCAGAGCCAGCGATGGGCCTCGTCAAAGCCGCTCACCCGCAGTGCCCGGTTGCGGCCGTGGCCCGGCAGATCCAGGGCATGGCACGGGACGCCGGGCAGGGCCTGGATAACAGGTCGCCAGTCGTCGGCGTCCCCCAGCAGGCCGTGCAGCAGCACCAGTGGTACGGCGGGATCAGAGACCACGGATAGCGGCTCCCAGTGCCTTGAGATCCTCGGCGACTTCACTGCTCGGTACCTTGATTTCAATCAGGGTTACCCCGTTTTTCAGGGCTGCGGCATAGTCCTGCTCAAATGCGTCGAGGGTGGTGGGGGCCCGGTAGTGCAGGCCGAACATGGCGGCGGCGTGCTCGAAGTGCAGGCCGTGGGGCAGGCAGTAGTAGGTCTCCAGCAGGGCGTCCTGGGTGGGCACAGGCAGCATGCGGAAGATGCTGCCGCCGTCGTTGTTGAGCAGGATCACCACCAGGGGGCGGCTCCCCTTGCCGAGCAGCGCCAGGCTGTTGAGGTCGTGCAGGGCGCTGAGATCCCCGAGCAGCAGGGTGGTGGGCTCGCGACTGTCAGGCGGGACCGACTGTGCGAAGCCGTATGCGGTGGCGATAAGGCCATCGATGCCGGAGGCGCCGCGGTTGGTCATCACCCGGCTGGGGCCCTTGCCCACCTCGCCCAGCATGTCCATCAGCCGGGCCGGCATGCTGTTGCCGACGAACAACTGACCCTGGATGAGCTGATTCAGGCGGTGGCACACCCCGAGCTCCGAGAAGCGATCACAGGCGGTGCGGATCTGCTGGCTGATAGCCTGCTGGCGCGCGGCCAACTGGTGCCAGGGCTGCTGCGAATGGGGGATTGGATGGGTAGCCGCAAAGGCGGCGGGGTCGCACACCAGGCGACGGCGCAGCCGGTAGTCGGGGTCGAGGCGTGCCGGCTGCGGGTCCACCAGCCAGTAATCCTGCCAGGGGTGTTGTTTGATGAACTGGCCGAGGCGCTTGGAGATGAGGCGGGCGCCGAATTGCAGCAGTACCTCGGCGCGGGCCAGCTCGGCCACGAAGTCGCTGTGTTGCAGGGCGAGATCCGTGTGGACGAGGTTGCGATCATCGAAGCGGATCTGGCTTTGCAGATCTGCCAGCAGGGGCCAGCCGAGGCGGTCGGCCAGCTCGGCCACCGCCTTGCCTTGCACCGGATCCTGGATGCGTCCGGCGACGATGACACCGCGCTTGCCCTTCAGCTCCTCCCAGTCCGGCTGGGCGGGGCAGCCCGGCTCGCCCGCCAGCCAGGGGCTCCAGGGCTTGGCCGAGTGCAGCCAGTCGCCGAGAGGCGCCAGGTAGTCGGCAAAGTCCAGATAGTGGTCGCCGGGGTAGAGGGGCTCGGGGTACATGCAGTTGAAGTGCACCGGCCCCGGGGTGTGCGCCTGTCGGGCCAGGGCCTGATCCACCGAGCTCAGCACGAAGGCCGCCGGAATGGTGGGAGTGGGGCTCGGCAGATTTTGCTGATAGACGGGGTAGCGACCGAAGATCCCCGGCTGATCGATGGCCTGGTTGGCCCCGTTGTCGATGAGCTCGGGTGGCCTGTCGGCAGAGAGAATGATGAGCGGGACCCCGGTGAGCTGGGCTTCCGCCACCGCGGGCCAGAGGTTGGCCACCGCGGTGCCCGAGGTCATGATGACCGCCACCGGGCGGCCGCTCCCCTTGGCCAGCCCCAGCGCCATGAAGCCCAGACCCCGCTCGTCGAAGTGCAGGTGGCGGCGAAAGCCCGGGTGGGCTGCGGCGGCCATGGTGAGCGGCGCCGAGCGGGATCCGGAGGCCAGGGCGATGTCACGCACGCCGAGGCGAAAGAGCTCTTCCAGCAAGAGGGAGGACCAGACATGGTTGAAGGTGGCGTGATGGCTGGCAAAGGCGTGATGCGCGGACACGTGGCTGGCGGACATGAAGCTCTCGCAGTGAGGAGTCGGTAAGAAACGCTATCCCAGCAGGGAGAGCACGTTGGCGATCTTGTTGTCGAGTTCGGCCCACTCGGCGGCGGGCTCCGATCCCGCCACTATGCCGGCACCGGCGAACAGGCTGATGCGCGGGCCCCTGATCCGGGCGCTGCGAATGGCGACGGAGAACTCCGAGGTCTCCCGGCTCAGCATGCCACAGGCACCGGCATACCAGCCGCGATCATGGGGCTCGCATTCACGGATGAAGGCGAGCGCCGCCTCGCGGGGGGCGCCCCCCACGGCGGGGGTGGGGTGCAGGGCAGCCAGCAGTTGCCAGTCGCAGACGCCGGGTTTGAGCTCGGCCTCGATGTCGCACTTGAGGTGTTGCAGCAGCCGCAATTTCAGAATGCGCGGCTCTGTCAGGGTGGCATCGGTCGTGAGGGGGGCCAGGCGGCTGAGAATGTCGGCGTGAACCAGCCGGTTCTCCAGCCGGTTCTTGCTGTCGGCCAGCAGCTCGGCGGCCAGGGCCGCGTCGGTCGCCTCATCCCCGGAACGGCGAATGGTGCCTGCCAGCGCCTCGGTAAAGAGGTGGCCCTTCTCCCGGCGGTAGAGGCGCTCGGGGGAGCAGGAGATGAAGCTCTGCTCGGGGGAGAACTGGAAGCCGAAGTGGAAGCACTCCTGGGCGTGGCGAGCCCACTGTGTCAGCAGGGACCAGGGGCAGAGTGGCGCATCGTGCGCCTCGCTCTGGAGCAGGCTCTCCCGGGACAGTACCACCTTGGGGGTGCGGGCCTGGAAGTCGGGGGCCGTGACCTGCTCCACCAGGGTCTGCCACTGGGCAGGGCCCGGCAGGTCCTGGCGCTGCCATGGCCGCTTTTGCAGGGCGGGCAGGGGGGCCTCGGGTTGCAGGGCATCGAGCGCCGCCTCGGCGGCGCAGAGTTCGGCTTCGAATGCGTGACCCTCTTCCCGGGCAGGCAGCCAGAGATTGAGGCAGAGGCTGGTGCACTCCCCCCGGCGTACCAGTTCGATGCGGGGCAGCACGAAGCGGCAGGGGCCAAAACCCTGCCAGCCGGGCAGATCCGGGTCGAACGCCAGACCGCCGTAGTAGCGAGGGCTGTCTTCACTGGCCGTGCCGGCAAGGTCGCAGACCCGCTGGATATCCTCCGGCCGGGTCAGTTCGTGGATGGCGCCAAGCGCCACGTACTCCGGGCTCTGTTGCCCTCTGGCGTGCCAATAGATGCGGGGGTAGAGCGTCTGGGCCGCCAACCAGCCGGGAAAGACGTCGACGTGAGCGGCCACGCGCAGTCGCACGAAACCGCTGACAGTGCTGTGACGCAGGGCGTCCAGTTGTTGCTTGAGGTGGGTCTGAGCCAACATGGATGTCTAGTCTGAGCCGGATAATCGCGATCGCTCCGGGGGAGGATGGCGCAGGTTGATGCCAAAGGGCGACGATTTCCTATATATTATCTGCCCATTCGTCCATGTAAATTGCCCGGGGGAGCCGACGCCCCCGCGCAGCCAAGTATACCTAAATCCGGTTCGATAACCCTTAACACGATCAATATCTGATTGTTTGGCCATCACAATATGACAAATACCTTCTCTGTTTGGTTGCTGGCGGCGCGTTTGCGAACACTGCCCCTGGCGTGCTCCTCCATCTTGCTGGGCTCGGGGCTGGCAGCCAGCCGGGGAGCGTTTGACGGCACCATCATGGGGCTCTCCCTGCTGACCGCCATCCTGCTGCAAATTCTCTCCAATCTGGCCAACGACTATGGCGATGCGGTCTCCGGAGCCGACAACGGGGAGCGGATCGGTCCCCAGCGCGCCGTGGTTTCCGGCCTCATCACCCGGCACCAGATGTGTGTGGCCATGGGGCTGACCGCCCTGGCGGCCGTGGTGAGCGGCCTCTCCCTGCTGGTCTGCGCCTTCGGGGAGGCGTGGCAGCAGATCCTGACGTTCATCCTGCTGGGGGGAGCGGCCATCGTCGCGGCCATCACCTACACGGTGGGCAAGAGCCCCTACGGCTATCGCGGCTTCGGGGACATCTCGGTGTTCCTGTTCTTCGGCCTGCTGGGGGTGCTCGGCTCCTACTACCTCTTCACCCATAGCCTGGAGTGGGACCTGTTGCTGCCCGCCACCGCCTGCGGCCTGCTGGCGACTGCCGTGCTCAACATCAACAACGTGCGGGACATCGAGACCGATGCCGCCAGCGGCAAGATCACCCTGGCGGTGCGCCTTGGCCGCAACCGTGCCATCGCCTATCACTGGGTCTTGCTGGGGGCGGCGCTGCTGGCGACCATCGCCTTCCTGCTGACTCAGCCTGCGAGCCTCTGGCCCTGGATCTTCCTGCCCGCCATGAAGCCCCTCACCGATGCCGCCTGCACCCTGCGAGAGAGTTTCGATGGCGAGGTGCTGACCGGCGCCCTCAAGAAGACCGCCATCAGCGCATTTCTGTTCAGCCTGCTGCTCTCTGCCGGGCTGGCGCTCACCTGAGGCCGACGCGTTTGGCAATGAAAAGGGCTCCCGAACGGGAGCCCTTTTTGCTGATGTGTCGATGCGTTGTTGTTTCATCAGACCGATGTGATGATCGCCAGGGGAGGAGCATGCCGCCAGGCGCAGGATGGTGCCAGGTGATGCAGACGACGAGGGCCCCCGACAGGGAGCCCTCGTGTGCATGAGGCGTGCTTGCCCCTGGATCAACTTGCCTGGGCCACGGCCGTGCGGCGAGAGAAGAAGAGACTGTCCAGCAGCCAGATGGCAACCATGGAGGCCCCCACCAGCGGGAAGCAGATCCCGGGTACGACCAGCACCGCGATGGCACCGCCCATGGGAGGCAGCTTGGCGGGCAGGGGCGGGGCGGCGAGGCGACCACTGGGACGGCGGCTCCACCAGATCCAGAGCCCGCTCACCGAGCTTGCCAGAATCATCAGGCAGATGAGCAGCATGACGAGCTGGTGCGGCCAGCCGTAGAGCTTGCCCATGTGCAGCATGACGCCGGTTTCCACCGTCTTGGCGACCGGGCCGTAATCCTGCCAGCGCACGTCGACCAGCACCTTGCCGCTGTATTGGTCGATGTGCAGGGTGGCGTCGTTGCGGGGATCATCGGCAAAGATGGCGATGGTATAGACGCCGGTTTCACCGACCGGGGGGGTGATGCTGTAACCCGGGCTGACCCCCCGCTCGCTGGCGATGTCGACCACCTGTTGCAGCGGAATGCGATGGCTGGCCATGACCATGCCCTCGTGTCCGCCGCCATGGGTCATGGCGCTGTGATCATGGCTCTCTGCCGTGGGTTGGGAGCTCGGCATGGGCAGGGTCTCGGCCCCCCAGGAGACGGTCTGTTCGTGAGCCTGGTTGAGGCTGCGGGTGAGGGGAGCCGACTTGGGCACCTCGTTCCACATGGCCGCAGGGAAGCGGTTCCAGACGTCGGCGAACTGGCCGCCCCAGAAACCGGTCCAGGTCATGCCCGTCAGCAGCAGCAGTAGCAGGAAACCCGCGCCCCAGAAGCCGACCACGGCGTGCAGATCACGCCACCAGAGACGGCCGCGCTGGTGCATTCTCGGCCAGAGGATGCCCCCCACACCCGGCCCCTTGCGGGGCCACCAGAGATAGAGTCCGCTGACGAGGAGCACGATTCCCCAGCCTGCGGCCAGCTCGATCAGGCGATCACCCGTGGTGCCAAGCATCAGCTCCGCATGGAGAGCGCGCGCCACCGCCTGCAGGTTCCACTTGTTGTCCATGGTACCGAGCAGGGCGCCGTTCGCGGGATCCATGAAGAGGGTCAGCTCCTGCCCTTCACGCATCACGACTATCTGGGCGCTCGCGTCTGCTGCCACCGGGGGCAGGTATTTGCGCAGGCTGGCGTCCGGCATGGCGATGGTTGCCTTGGCCAGCAGCTGGTCGGCACTCAGGGTCTGGGTGGCGGGCGTCACCTTCATCAGCTGGGGGTAGAGCAGGTTGTCCAGCTGCGGCTTGAACAGGTAGACGATGCCGGTGAGGGAGAGCAGGATCAGGAAGGGGGCGACGAAGAGACCGGCATAAAAATGCCAGCGCCAGATCCGTTGGTAATAACTTGCGTCTTGTTGCTTCATCGTTGTTCCCTGGGTGAACGCCAAAAGGTTTCAGTAGGTGGAATGTTTTGAGTGGCGCGGATAATAGCAGCAACGTTTTGTTAACTGCAACAGAACATGTCGAAGAAATGTACATTCCGCCACCGGGGTAAAAACGGGGGTTGAATGGAGCTTTCCGTTCACAATGGGGGGAGCTTCATGGACTTTTCGGGGATAAATTCTTACTTTGTGGCAACACAGGGCATATCAGCCGCAGCGAAGGACTCAAGGCAGGAGGTGAACGTGCAAGCACACGGCCATTTTGAGATGCAGCGACAAGGGCAACTGCTGATCTGTCGGCCGAGCGGCCCTTTCAACCTGGCAGGCGCCATGGCCTATGAGGGCAAGTTCAGCCAGCAGATAAGCCGTTTGCAGGGAGCCCCCTGGGGCATCGTCGAGGTCGCGACCGAGTTCGAGGCCGCCGGCCCCGAGGTGCTGGCCCGTTTTCGTCGCCAGTTCAACTGGTGCGCCACTCATGGCTGCGCCTTTCTGGCGGTGGTCATGATCGGGGATTTCAAACGTTATCTGGCGGATCACGTCTTCAGCGAGCTTCCCTTTCAGGAGGTGCGCTATTTCGAGGAGGAAGCACAGGCCATCCACTGGCTGACACAGCGCCTCGAGGGGCTGCAAGGCAAGGAGAACCACGTCAGCACGGGTTGAACTTCCCGTTCATTCCAGCCTGATGAACCACTTGTCCCGCTCGTCGAGGCAGTCGGGCTCCCCCATCTCGAATTCACGGCAGATAAGCGGCCGCACCTCGTAGATGCGACACATCATGGTGTTGCGGTCGAGGGCGGCGCACCAGCCATCTTCCAGTCTGTGCATCACGGGCACTTCTCCTTCCCGTTCCTCGATATAGCGGTCCGGCACGCCGGTGTCGGTGAAGAGCATCACCTCGAGGCGGCAGCAGCAGGCTTCGCAGTTCTGGCAGCTCACATCGCTCTGGATTGCTTGGGTCATGTCACCTGTCTTGCCGCATGGCGGCGAATGATATGAAACAGGCGCCTGTCAGGCGCCTGTGGTCTGGCCGGGCGTGTGAAATACCTTAGCCCAGTTTGCGGGCACGGTAGCTGCGCCCCTTGATCTTGCCTTCCTGCAACCGCTTGAGGGCGGCGCTCGCCACCTGGCGCTTCACCGCCACGTAGGAGTACTGCTCGGAAATCTGGATCTTGCCCACATCGGCCCCGGCAATGCCGCCTTCGCCGGTCAGGGCGCCGAGGATGTCACCGGCACGCACCTTGCTCTTGCGGCCCGCATCGATGGAGAGGGTCACCATCTGCGGCGCGATCGGCTTGATGTCGCGGCCGATCCCGGCCAGGTCGCCCTGGGGAATGGGGGCCTGCTGGTACTCCTCGATGAAGTTGACGCGCTGGGCCTCGTTCGGCTGGTAGAGGCTCAGGGCCAGGCCCTGCTGGCCGGCGCGGCCGGTACGGCCGATGCGGTGCACATGCACCTCGGGGTCGTAGGTCAGCTCGTAGTTGATGACGGCCCCCAGCTCCTTGATGTCGAGGCCGCGGGCCGCCACGTCGGTGGCGACCAGTATGGTGGCGCTGCCGTTGGCGAAGCGCACCAGCACCTGATCCCGCTCACGCTGTTCCAGGTCACCGTTCAGCGCCAGCGCCGAGAAGCCCTTGGCGGCCAGGTGATCGGCCACGTCGTTGCAGGCGCGCTTGGTGTTGCAGAACACCACGCAGGAGCCCGGCTGGTAGTGGCTGAGCAGCCAGGTGAGGGCATCGAGGCGCTGGCCGGCCGGCACTTCATACAACTTCTGTTCGATGGCGCTCTCTTCGTGCAGGGATTCCACGCTCACCTCCACCGGGTTGCGTTGCACGCCGCGGCTCATCTGGGCGATCCCTTCCGGATAGGTGGCGGAGAACAGCAGGGTCTGGCGATCCCGCGGGGCGTGGCTGATGACGCGGTTGATGTCTTCGCCAAAGCCCATGTCCAGCATGCGATCCGCTTCGTCCAGCACCAGCGTCTTGAGGTCGTCGAGCTCAAGGGTGCCCTGCTCCAGGTGCTTGAGGATCCGGCCCGGGGTGCCGACGGCGATGTGGGCGCCAAAGCCCAGGGTGGCGGATTGCGGTGCGGTCGGGGTGCCGCCGCACAGGGTCACCAGCTTGACGTTGGGCAGGGTGCGGGCGAGACGGCGGATCTCGGTGGCCACCTGATCCGCCAGCTCGCGGGTCGGACAGAGCACCAGCGCCTGCACGGCCAGCCGGTTGACGTCCAGCTTGGCCAGCAGACCCAGGCCGAAGGCCGCGGTCTTGCCGCTGCCGGTTTTCGCCTTGGCGATCAAATCTTTGCCGTCGAGCACCAGGGGCAGGCTCTGGGCCTGGATCGGGGTCATCTGCAGATAGCCCAGGCTGGCGAGGTTGTCCTGCAGGGCGGAGGAGAGGTTCAGGCTGCTAAATTCGCTGTTGTTCACAAAAGGACTCTATGTCGGAAAATCAGAAATGGGGGTGCGCGGTGCGCAAGGGGGCGCATCATACCAGAATGTGCCGCCGGATGCGGTGAATATTTGAACGGTTGGTGTCATGGGTTGCCGATGGAGGCTTCTGTCTGCGTTGACGGGCTTGCGGTATGTAAAAAGATCACAATGGAACAGGGTGGTCATGGCCAGATCATGATGAATGGCGAGAAAACGTTTTTAATTAAACATGTCCTTGTGATGATGAGTCATCGGAGGATGTCATATGGGATATGGCCGTTATGAAATATATATATGAATGAGGAATAAAATTAATGAAAGAGCATAACTTATTGTTTTTGATTTATTTTTAAGCTTTCTCAATGACGATTAATAATCATGTGCCTTGGCAATTAATTTAAAAACGTTTGTATTATTTCGCATGCATATTTTTACCGCGGATTGTGATGATTCTCTGATTTTTAAATATGCAGTTCTTTATGATGGCGCCGGTCAAAAATAACAATTCAATGGGTGCTACTGGTATGGAATACGTTCATTTCGTGCTCGGACTCGTGATGGTCCTGGCATTGGCGTTGCTGGCAAACCGCCGCAACTGGAAACAGATCAAGCTGCGTTACATCGGCCAGCTGCTGGTGGTCGAGCTGGCGCTCGCCTGGTTCATGCTCAACTCCGAAGTGGGTCTGGCGGTGGTGGGTGGCTTTGCCGCCGGCTTCACCAAGCTGATGGAGTTTGCCAAGCAGGGGACCGACTTCGTGTTCGGCGGTCTGGTCAACGAAGGGGCCTTCTCCTTCTTCCTGATGGTGCTGATGCCCATCGTCTTCATCTCCGTGTTGATCGGCATTTTGCAGTACATCCGTCTGCTGCCCATCGTCATTCGTGGCATCGGCACCGTGCTGGCCAGGATCAACGGTATGGGCAAGCTGGAGTCCTTCAACGCCATCAGCTCCATGATCGTCGGTCAGTCCGAGAACTTCATCGCCCTCAAGAACATACTGCCGCACCTGAACGAGAAGCAGATGTACACCCTGGCGGCGACAGCCATGTCCACCGTCTCCATGTCCATCGTCGGTGCCTACATGCAGCTGATCGAACCGCGCTACGTGGTGGCCGCACTGGTACTCAACATGTTCAGCACCTTCGTGGTGCTCTCCCTCATCAACCCCTACGAGCCCGACAATACCGTGACCGATGCCAAGGCGCTGGCCGAGGGTGACGAGCACCATACGCCGAAGAAGGAGAACTTCTTCGAGATGCTGGGGGAATACATCATGGCCGGTTTCACCGTGGCGGTGATCGTCGGTGCCATGCTGGTGGGCTTCATCGCCCTGATCGCCCTCATCAACTACCTGTTCGAGGCGGCGTTTGGCGTCAACTTCCAGCACGTCATGGGCTACATCTTCTATCCCGTAGCCTGGATCCTGGGCATCCCGGGCAGTGAAGCGCTGCAGGCAGGCTCCATCATGGCGACCAAGCTGGTGACCAACGAGTTTGTGGCCATGATGGATCTGGGCAAGATTGCCGCCGAGCTCTCCCCGCGCACCGTCGGGATCCTCTCCATCTTCATGGTGTCGTTCGCCAACTTCAGCTCCATCGGCATCATTGCCGGTGCGGTGAAGGCGCTCAACGAAGAGAAGGGCAACATGGTTTCCCGCTTCGGTTTGAAGCTGGTCTATGGCTCCACCCTGGTGAGCCTGCTCTCCGCCGTTATCGCCGGTGTGATGATCTAGGTCCTCCCCCCGCGCTGCTCATGACGACCCCCTGCCTTGGCAGGGGGTCTTTTTTTGGGCAGATGAGCGGGTGAACAGAGGAGGGGACTGGTCGGCAGCCCGGCCATCAAGCGCGGGGGTCTTCCACCTTGATGTTGGCGGGGACCCGCTTTTTGCCCAGCACCATGGCGCGGACCAAATCGCTGCGGGTGAGGCGATCGGTCAGGAGTACCACTGCCGCATGGACGCCAACGGCGGCCATCAGGGTGTTGGCGATGATGCCGTGCAGCTCCTCCAGCCACTCCTCGCCCCAGAAGGCATCCCAGGTGGTGAGCCAGCCGGTGACGACGGTCCCGACCAGGGACAGCAGCAGCAGCCAGATCATCAGGGAGCCGACCGGATTGTGGCCGAGGTAGTAGGGGTGGCGCCCCTGGGCGAGCTGGCGCAGGTAGTAGCGGACCCGGGCAGGGGTTGGCCACCACTGGCCGAAGCGGGCGTAATAGGGGCCGACCAGTCCCCACAGCAGGCGGATGATGAGCAGGATGCCCACCGTGTAGCCAGCATATCTGTGGGGTTTGCTGCCCTCTTCCAGCATGAAGAAGTTGAGCAGGCAGAGGGTGACGGTCGCCCAGTGAAACACCCGGATGAGGGGATCCCAGACTTTCACTTCAGAGGCAGGTGTCATGGCAAGGCTCCATGGTGGGGGCCGGGGGAAGACCGGCCGGGGCGGCGTTACTCGTCGATCTCTTCTTTCACCTTTTTCAGGTCGGTCGGGTCGAAGTAGATCTCGACCTTGCGCTTCTCCTTGTCCCAGCCGTAGATCTCGTAGCAGCCGGTCTTGGTGGCCTTGAACTTCTTGATGTCGTAGCCCATCGCCTTGATCTGCTGCTGGGCGTCGGCTTCGCTCATCCACTTGCTCTTGTCGGCCTGGGTGCATTGGGGGTCGGCCAGGGCTGCGCCGCTCAACAGGGGGATCAGTAACAACAGGGGGGTCAGTTTCATTGCTTGCTCCTTGCGGGTGGTTGGGTCAACAGTCGCAAGGCTAATCAAGGAGCATTAAGGAAGAATTAAGGGAAAAGGGAAATGAATGGCTCTCCCCGGCGGTGGGCCGGGGAGAGGGTGATCAGCTCAGCTTGCCCCTGACCAGCCACTTGTCCAGCGCATTGGCGAAGCGCTGCTTGTCGGCGGCGTTGAAGGGCGCAGGGCCACCGGTCTGGACGCCGGCAGAGCGCAGCTCCTCCATGAAGTTGCGCATCCCGAGCCGTGCCTGGATGGTCTCCCGGGTGTAGATCTCGCCCCGGGGATTGAGCGCCTCGCCCCCGGCGTCGATGACCCAGGAGGCGAGGGGAATGTCGCCGGTGATCACCAGGTCGCCTGGCTTGACCTGCTGGGCGATGACATGATCTGCCACATCGAAGCCCTTCTCCACCTGCTGGGTCTTGATGAAGGGGGAGGGGGGGACTCTGAGCCCCTGGTTGGCCACTAGCGTGGTCACCACCTGGGCGCGGTGAGCGGCGCGGTAGAGGATCTCCTTGACCGGGATGGGGCAGGCATCGGCATCAACCCAGATGGGCATGGCATGGCTTCCTGTGTCTGGAACGGGTGGCGCATCTTAGCATGGCTGGTGCGGGGCGGCTGCCCCGGGGCTGAGTCGTCCCCGCCTTTGGTGTAAGCTGGGGCCTGCACATGAAACGAGAAGGAGACGAGATGGATCGGGTGCCCGGTGACGTGATTTATGGCCTGACCCTGGACGGCAAGGGGGGCATGATCCCGCTGGCCGAAGGTAGCGAGATCCCCTGTGCCCAGCCCGGCTGGCTGCATCTGGACTATGGCAACCCGGAGTCGGCGCGCTGGCTGCTGCAGACGCCGCTGCTGGGGGAGGCGGCCCGGGAGGCCCTGCTCGGCCAGAGCAATCGTCCCAAGCTGGTGCGGATGGGGGAGACGGTGCTGCTGATCCTGCGCGGCATCAACCACAACAAGGATCACAGGCCTGAAGAGATGGTGGCCCTGCGGATCTTCATCACGCCGGATCTCATCATCAGCAGCCGACGTCGTCCGCTGCTCTCCGAGAAAGATGTGTTCGAGCAGCTGTCGCTGGGGGGCGGTGCCGACACACCCGCCGACTGGCTGGTGGAGATATGCGACGCCCTGACCGACCGGGCCGGGGAGTTCGTCGAGGAGCTGCACGACCAGATCCTGGATCTGGAGGAGATGGTGCTGATGCGCGACCTGCCCGCCAACGGTCGGCTTGCGCGCATCCGCAAGCAGCTCATCATGATCCGTCGCTACCTCTCCCCCCAGCGGGATCTGGTGGCGCGCCTGGCCAACGAGAAGATCAGCTGGCTGGACGAAGATGACAGGCGACGCCTGCTCGACATCGCCGACCGCTTGCGGCGCTGGCTCGACGATCTGGATGCCGGGGTGGCGCGCACCGCCGTGCTGGCGGACGAGATCAACAACCTGATGGCGGAGGCGACCAACCGCCGTGCCTACCAGATGTCGGTGATGGCGCTGCTGTTCCTGCCCGCCAGCTTCCTGACCGGCCTGTTCGGCATCAACCTGGGGGGGATCCCCGGGGCCGAGAGTCCGACCGCCTTCTGGGTGTTCTGTGGCTTCCTGCTGGTGCTGGCGACCGGACTGGCGGTCTGGCTCAAGCACAGGCGCTGGTGGTAAGGAGTGAACATGACGACATGGGAATCTTTTGGCGTGACCCTGCTGCTGTTGCTGGGGCACACCCTGGTGCGCGGCCTCATTCACAAGAGCCTGATGGCCCTTGGCCAGAGCCGGCAGGTGAGCGAGAACCGGGTACTCTACGTGGAGCACGTATTCCACTTCCTGCTGGGCTGCGCCACCCTGCTGATCCTGGCCGGGGTCTGGGGGCTCGACTTCTCCCGGCTGGTGGTGCTCGCCTCCTCCTTCTTCGCGGTACTGGGGGTCGCCATGGTGGCCCAGTGGTCGATCCTCTCCAACATCACCGCCAGCATCACCATCTTCTTCGCCTTCCCCTACAAGATTGGCGATCGCATCCGCATCCTCGACAAGGATGACTCCGTCACCGGCATCATCACCGAGATCGGCCTCTTCTACGTGCGGGTGCGGGATGACAACGGCGATCTGGTCACCTATCCGGCCAACCTTATTCTGCAAAAGCCGGTGAGGCGGCTGGAGGGAAAGGAGGCTGAGTCCACGCAGCCGGAATGAGAAAAGGCTCCCTCGGGAGCCTTTTTCGTGGCTGTTCAGCGTTCGAAGAAGCGGTAGAGGTGCTCGACCTGGACGGGGCAGTCGGCCACCAGGTGGATGTGGTCCCGTGCCTCCTCGGTGGACGAGAAGCTCATGGGGCACCCCAGGGTGTCCGTCATCACGTAGAGGTGGCCGTCCTGCCCTCTGAACTCCACGATCCAGCCGGGGGAGACGATGTCGTGCATGATCTCCGCCTCCTTGAACCTGTGCTGCTGGTGAAGCGCGCGCAATTCACTGACTGTCATGACATCCTCCTATGACTCATGGCGCCACCCTCAAGTCTAGTTCTCCTTCCCGGTGGCGCCGTCATCGGATCAGGGCGCCGTCGCCCCCTCACGGGGCGGTTGCAGGGCGATCAGCAGCTCCCCGGGCAGCGGCGTGACAGGGCCGGTGACCACCCTGGGTCTGGCTCTGGCATCCAGCACGAACAGAGGAATGGCGCCGGGATTGGCCTCCTGATACTGGTCCCAGTCGAAGGTGTCGCTCAGGCGGGTCGCCTTGATCTGCCCGCCCCGGCTCAGCAGGCCGCTCAGCCTGGCGAAGTTGATGTCGGCGCCGAACAGGTTCTGGCGGGCACGGAAGGTGGCGCTCTCCCGGTTGGCCTTGCCGTGCTGTTCGCTGGAACGCAGGGAGTGGACCTTCTCCTCCCCGTAGAGGTGGGCGAAGTGCAGTACCCCGAGGGCGTTGTTGTGGCGGCTGGGAGAGAGCGCCAGCACGGTGCTGATGCTGGTGAGGGGCAGGTGCCGCTCGGCGTGCTCCGACTGGGGATTGCCGAAGTAGCAGGGCAGGCCGCTCATGCGGGCCAGCTTGCAGTGCTCCCAGGCAGGATCGGAGAGCTGCACCGGGATCCCCTGATCCGCCAGCGCCTTGCCGATGGCCCGGGCCACCGAGTTGGCGCCGATGAGCAGCCAGACATTGGGGGCGCTCTGGCGCATGTCGAGCAATCTGGCCAATGGCGTGGCCGTCAGGCTCTGCAGCACCACGGTGAAGATGATGACCGCAAACACCAGGGGCACCAGCTTGTCGGCATCCTCGATGCCGGCCTCGTGCATGCTGATGGCGAAGGAGGCGCTGACCGCCGCCGCCACTATGCCCCGGGGGGCTATCCAGGCGAGCAGGGCGCGGGCGCGCCAGGGCAGGTCCGACCCCCGGGTCGAGACCAGGATGCAGAGCGGGCGGGCCACGAACTGCACCACGCACAGCAGGGCCAGCACCATGGGGCCGAGCTGCCAGAGCTGGGCCAGATCGAGGCGGGCCGCCAGCAGGATGAAGAGGGAGGAGATGAGAATGACGGCGAGATCCTCCTTGAAGGCCAGCACCTCCTCCAGATCCAGCCCCTCCTGGTTGGCGAGCCAGATGCCGAACACCGTCACCGCCAGCAGGCCGGATTCGTGACTGAGCCAGTCAGACAGGGTGAAGGTCACCAGCACCAGCGCCAGTACCCCGAACTTGTGCAGGCTGACCGGCAGCCAGTCCTTGCGGATGAGCAGGGTGGTGAGCCAGCCGGCACCGACCCCGATGAGCGACCCCACTCCCACCGTCTTGGCCAGGGCCAGCAGGGTATGACCGACCAGATCCCCCTGGCTGCCGAGGCGCACCGCCTCGAACACCAGTACCGCGAACAGGGCGCCGATGGGGTCGATGACGATCCCCTCCCAGCGCAGGATCTTGTCCACCTCCCGGACCGGGCGGATCACGTTGAGCATGGGGGCGATCACCGTGGGGCCGGTCACTACCAGCACGGCGCCGAGCACCATGGCGACCCGCCAGTCCAGCCCAAGCAGGAAGTAGCTGGCGGCGCCGATGACGGCAAAGCTGGTCACCATGCCGGTGGAGCAGAGGTTGCGTACCACCTTGCCGATCCCCTTGAGTTCGGTCAGGTGCAGGGTCAGCGCTCCTTCAAACAGGATGATGGCGACCGAGAGGGAAACCAGGGGAAACAGCAGATCCCCCAGCAACTGATCGGGATCGAGCAGACCGGTCACCGGACCGAGCAAGAGGCCGCTCAGCAGCAGGAACAAAATGGCGGGAACGCGCACGGACCAGGCAAGCCATTGGGCGAGCAGGGAGATGAGGGCTATTCCGGCGAGGGAGAGAGCAATCATGCCAACCTCGTACAGGTGATGGGGTTGGACCTAGTGTAGCGGGGAAGGGGGGCAAGATGACACCCGCCAGGCGTGCAGGGGAGAGCCGCTCAGATCAGATGGGGCTCTCTTTGTGGAGTTCGGTGACGCAATCGGTCACCGCCAGCACCAGGGCGGAGCGCACCATCTGATCGAGCCGGTTGAGCTGCATCTGGTAGAGGGGCCAGTCCTCCTCGTTGGCCGGGGGATCCTGCGGCATCATGCTGCCCTGCTGGATGGCATTCAGGCGCTCGAGCAGATCGCGGACCGGCTTGTCGCTGAAGCGGTAATCCTTGGGGTCGCGTACCAGAAAGTCGCGGATCTTCAGGTACGCCTCGAGATCCTGATAGCGCTCGAGGGAGATGAGGCCGAGGGCGAAGATGAGCTTGAGGCGCACCTCCAGCTGGCCGAGGGGTCCGCTCTGGTTGAGCAGGGGTTCGATGGCGTATTTGACGGCATACTCCTCCTGACGAAAGGCTCGCCGCATCAGGGAGTCGACCGCCTCTTCCAGGATGGTCACGACCTCGAGAAAGAAGCCGCGGGGGCCATCCTGCTCGTTCAGTCGCTCCAGTACTTCATCTTCCTGGTGTGTGGTCATAAGTGCTTCGGGTCCGGCTGACAGGGGGAGAGCAGGCCCTCCCCCGGTTTGTATCGTATGGGGTCCGTCACGGGCGGTGTGACGCCACCCCATCAGGTCACTTCAAGTTGTTGTAACGGGCGACGATGGTGCGTACCACATCGCTGTGCTCATCCAGGCCGGTGACGCGGGCCAGTGTCCGTGCCGGACCAAGTTCCGCCAGCATGGCCTGCAGCTCCACCGCCTGGGGATCGTCCTCATTGCGGTAATGCAGTGCGGCGGCGATGCCCTCCTGCAGGTGATCGCTCGGCAGGCCGTACTCCAGGGTGCCGAGCAGCGGCTTCACCAGCCTGTCCCCCGCCGCCAGCTTGCGCAGCGGCTGGCGACCGACCCGGTCAATCTCGTCCACCAGATAGGGGTTGGCGAAGCGGGAGAGGATCTTCTCGATGTAGGCGGCGTGCAGGCGCGGGTCGAAGCCGTAGCGTTTCACCAGCACGGCCCCGCTCTCCTCCATGGCGCGGCGCACCTTGCTGCGGATCAGCGGATCCTCGATCGCCTCGCGCACGGTGCGATAGCCCCTGAGCTTGCCGAGGTAGGCGGTGACGATGTGGCCGGTGTTGAGGGTGAACAGCTTGCGCTCGACGAAGGCCATCAGGTTGTCGGTGGGCTCCATGCCCGCCACCTGGGGCAGCTCCCCCTTGAACTGGGTCCGATCGACGATCCACTCGCTGAAGCTCTCCACCGTCACCTCCAGGGGATCGTCGTTCGCCGCGGCGGGCGGAACGATGCGATCCACCGCCGAGTCGACGAAGCCGACGCACTGCTCGAGGGTGGCATGATACGCGACCGGCAGGTACTTGAGTACCTCCTCCTTGAGGTGGCTGGTGCCGCGCACCATGTTCTCGCAGGCGATGACGTTGAGGGGAGTCAGGTTGCCGGCATCGAAGCGGGCCTGCAGCCCCTTGGCCAGGGTGCTGGCAATCTTGTCCAGGATGTTGGGGCCGACCGCCGTGGTGACCAGATCGGCGGTGATGATACGGGCGATCACCTCGTGTCCGGCCGAGCTGACGGCGGCAACGTTGCGCACCACGTCCAGCTTCTGATCCGTGCCCACCACGTGCACCTTGTACTCCTGGCGGTGGTTGAGCTGGTCGATCAGGGTCTCGTTGACGTCGGCGAAGGTGACCTGATGGCTGGCGTCAGCCAGCAGTTTGCCGATGAAGCCCCGACCGATGTTGCCGGCACCAAAATGCAATGTTTTCATGATATTAACCTCTACAACCAAAGACGATGACGGATGATTACGCGGCCTGCTCGGCCCCCAGCAGATCCAGGAACTCCTGGGGATCCTGGGTGCTGGCCAGACGGTCGACGAGACCGGGCTCATCCAGTGCATTGGTCAGGCGGGTTATGACCTGTATGTGTTCATCGTTGCGGGCGGCAATGCCGATGACCAGGCGCGCTACCTCATCGGCGCCCTCGCCGAAGGCGACTCCGGCCGGGTACTGGCAGATGACGATGCCGGTACGCTTCACGTGCTCCTTGGCGGCGATGGTGCCGTGGGGCACGGCGATGGATTCGCCGAGGTAGGTGGAGACCAGCTGTTCGCGCTCCAGCATGGCGTCGACGTAGTCCGGTGCCACATAGCCTCGCTCGGCCAGCAGCTTGCCGGCGGTCACGATGGCCGCTTCCTTGCTCTCGGCCTTGAGGCCCAGGTGCACGTCCTGCAGGCTCAGGGTGAAAACTTCCGGCTCCTGCGGCTCGTAGCTGTCGTCGTTGGCCGCCACCAGCAGTTGCGGGTTGGCGACGTCATCGTTGGCCGCGTTGGCCAGGCTGAGGTTCTGCACCAGCTCCTGATAGAGGGCGTTGTCGAGGAAGTTGGTCAGCGAAATGTGCTGTGCATGCGGCGCATGGCGACGGGCACGGTCGGTGAGATCCTTGTGGGTGATGACCAGATCCACCTGATCGTCCAGGTTGTTGATGGCACGGTTGGTGACGCTGATGTCGAGACCGGCGGCCTGCACCCGCTTGCGCAGCATGCCGGCGCCCATGGCGCTGGAGCCCATGCCCGCATCGCAGGCGACGACGATGTTGCGCACTGCGGTCAGCTCGGTTTCCGGCTTCTTGGCGGCGGTGGTCTCGGGCTTGGCACCCTTCATGGCTTTCATCTTGCGGGTGGCTTCACCCAGGGCATCGGCCTCGTCGGCTTCCGGCTGCTGGGCACGGACGAACACGGCAGCGACCAGGAAGGAGACGGTGGCGGAGGCGACGATGGAGAGCAACACCCCGATGAGGGAGGCTTTCGGCGTCATCAGCAGCACGGCGAAGATGGAGCCCGGGGAGGCGGGGGAGACCAGACCGGCGTTGAACAGGGTCAGGGTGAAGACCCCGGTCATGCCGCCTGCGATCACCGCCAGGATGAGGCGCGGGTTCATCAGCACGTACGGGAAGTAGATTTCGTGGATGCCGCCGAAGAAGTGGATGATGGACGCACCGGCAGCGGACTGCTTGGCGGCGCCACGGCCGAACACCATGTAGGCTAGCAGCACGCCCATGCCCGGACCCGGGTTCGCTTCGATCAGGAAGAAGATGGAGCGGCCCTGTTCGGTGGCTTGCTGGATCCCGAGCGGCGAGAAGATGCCGTGGTTGATGGCGTTGTTCAGGAACAGGATCTTGGCCGGCTCGACGAAGATGGAGGTCAGCGGCAGCAGGCTGTGGGCGACCAGGAAGTCGACACCACCGGCCAGGGCGCCGGAGAGCACCTTGACGAAGGGACCGATGACGAAGAAGGCGAGAATGGCGAGCAACATGCCGATGATGCCGGCGGAGAAGTTGTTCACCAGCATCTCGAAGCCGCTCTTGACGCGACCTTCCATCGCCTTGTCGAAGCGCTTGATGGCCCAGCCACCCAGCGGGCCGACCATCATGGCGCCCATGAACATGGGGATGTCGGTCCCCACGATGACGCCCATGGTGGTGATGGCACCGACCACGGCCCCCCGGTCACCCCCGATCAGCTTGCCGCCGGTATAGCCGATGAGCAGCGGCAGCAGGTAGGTGATCATGGGACCGACCAGCTTGGCCAAGGTTTCATTGGGCAGCCAGCCGGTGGGGATGAAGAGGGCGGTGATGAAGCCCCAGGCGATGAAGGCGCCTATGTTGGGCATGACCATATTGGACAGGAAGCGTCCAAAATTCTGTATCTTGACTTTGGTATCCGGTGATAACATGTCGGGACCCCGTTTTAAGCCTGTGTGATTAAAAGTGGTAGTCGGGATGACGAGTTTTGCCGAACTCCCATCCCAGTCGTCTAAGCAACTTCAATCTACCAGCTTGTGATCAAATTAGGCTGAAAACGGGGTGTCTTGTGACCTGGATCTCAAATACCCCGACCTCCCCCCTCCCGGCATAGTGATGACGATCACAGTCAGTCGCTGTATTTCGGCTACATTTCGATCTTCTCGCCTCTGGGTGTCAATTTTTTGTGATTGATGTCTCGTTTTGTGGTTTGCGCAAACACGGTGTCAACGTGATTGTCGTCACAAAACCAAATTTTGCACTCAAATGAGTCATGGTTTGTCGCCTCGTATTCGCAAGTAATGACGATGGATATGCCGCAGTTCATCGTTAATCACCAATGAATCATTTATTTTGTAACCCACTTTCAGTTTTTCCCCCGAGAGGTTCGGTTCCGACAAGGCCTCTTTTGACGCCCTGGCGGCGGATCCTGAGCCGATCCCGTCTCGCTCCTCCCTGCCGGTAGCGACGCAGGCAGGGGCCTGCGAGCGGGTCTCCCATCCCGCCTGCCCGCGGAGCGCAGCCATAAAAAAGCCCGCAGGATGCGGGCTTTTGCAGAGCAGACAAGCAGGGGGATCACTGCGCCTTGGGGGCCTCGTCGGCAGGCGCGGCATCGGCCTCGCTGGTCGGGACGACCGGTGCCGGACCCGGCACCAGATCCACCGCCGGCTTGGCGATGAGGGAGCGGGTCTCTTCCACCGCCTCGGTCAGCTTGACCTCGATGATCTGGCCGAGCTCGTAGACCACCTCGGTCTTGTCCAGATAGACGCGACCGTTGTCCCAGTTGCACTCCAGCCGATCCTTGTTGTCCAGGATATGGCGGGCGGGCATGAACACCACGGCGCCGTTCTCCTGCAGGCGCAGCTTGAGGCCGGCGCGCATCACGTCGATGATCTCGGCGTTGAACACCTTGTCGGTGCCCGCATCGGCCTTGAGGTAGCGCACATAGAGCCAGTCGCCGATGTCGCGCTCCACCATGCGGTGCAGGCGGCGGCAGGCGGTCAGGTGCTCGGTCAGCTCCAGGCTGGGGCGCTCACCCGGGGTCTTGCCGGCGATGACCGCCTTGAGCAGGCGATGGTTGACCATGTCGCCGTATTTGCGGATGGGGGAGGTCCAGGTGGCGTAGGCATCCAGACCCAGGCCGTAGTGGGCACCCGGTTCGGCGGACATCAGGGCATAGCTCTGGAAGCGGCGGATCTTGCCGTCCAGCCAGCGGGTGTCCAGGTTGTCTATCCAGCGTCGCAGGGCGCAGAAGCCGGAGAGGCTGGCGATCTCTTCCTTCTCGAACGGGGCCTCGGCGGTCTTGAGCAGCTCGATGGCGCCGTCCAGGGACTCCTCGTCAAAGCCGGTGTGGACGTTGAAGATGCCGTAGCCGACCTCTTTGCCCAGCACGCGGCCGGCGCAGATGTTGGCGGCGATCATCGACTCTTCCACCATGCGGTTGGCGATGCGGCGCGGCTCCACGTGGATGGCCAGCACTTCGCCGTTCTCGCCCAGCTCGAAGTCGTAGTCGGGACGATCCGGGAATACCAGGGCGTGCTCGGTACGCCACTTGATGCGCGCCTCGGTCATCGCCTTCATCAGCGGCAGCTGGGCCAGGACGCCGGCGTCGATATCCAGCGCTTTGCCGTGTTCGGCCCAGTCGGAGACGTCGTCATAGGTGAGGCGGGCGTGGGAGCTGATGCGGGCGGCGAAGAACTCAGTCTCCTCCAGCAGCAGGCCATCCTCGGCGATGAGCAGACGGGCGCACAGGGTGTTGCGCTCCTCGCCCTCTTTCAGGGAGCAGAGCTCGTCGGAGAGGGTGCGCGGGATCATGGGTACGTTGCGGCCCGGCATGTAGACGGTGAAGGCGCGCTGGGCGGCCTCCTTGTCCAGCTCGCTCCCCTCGGCCACATAGGCGGTCGGGTCGGCGATGGCCACCAGCAGCTCCCAGCCGTTCTCCAGCTTGGTGATGGCCAGGGCATCGTCCATGTCCTTGGTCTTGGCACCGTCGATGGTGAAGAAGGGAACCTGGGTCAGATCCCGGCGGGGCAGCTCTTCCTCTTCGATCACCTTCCACTCCGGCAGGTCCGCCGGTTCAATCTGGGCCAGGTTGTGGCGCGCCAGCACCACCCACCAGGGCACGTTGTGATCTTCCTGGGTGGCGATGAGCTGGGTGATCTCGGCGGAGAAGTTGCCGTCCACCAGGGCATGGCGCTTGAGGGTGGCGACCACCCAGTCCCCTTCCTTGAAGGATTTCTCGTCCAGACCCTTCTTGGCGCGGGCCTTGATGGCGTCCTTGATGAGGGGGTGGTCGGGCACCACGTTGAGGCGGTCGCGGAACATCTTGACGCGGCCGACGAAGCGGGTGACGGCCTGCTCCAGCAGGGCATCCGGCTCGGCCACCTCTTTCTCTTTTTCAGTGCGGATCAGGGCGCTCACCCGGTCACCGTGCATCACCTTCTTCATGTAGGGAGGCGGCACGAAATAGCTGGTCTTCTCATCGACCTCCAGGAAGCCGAAGCCCCGATCGGAGGCGCGGATCACACCCTCTTTCTTGGGGATGTTTTCGCGGATTTGTTGCTTGAGCTGGGCCAGCAGCGGATTGTCTTGGAACATAAATGGGGAACCTGAGTGGAGACCTGATGGTTAATCGCCCAGCACTATACGTTTTTACCCCCCCAAAGCCAAGGTGAATGGCCCCCTCAACGGGGTTGCAGTGCCCGTCGCCCCTGCTGGATCAGGCGCTGGGATATCTGCTTGTGCAGCCCCCGCTCCAGCACCCAGCGGTGCCAGTAGAGCTGCTCGACCAGGTGGTGATCCGGGTTGAGATCGAGCAGGCGCCCCTCTTCCAGTTGCTGGCGGATCTGCAATTCCGGGATGAGGCAGCAGGCCAGCCCCTGCTCCGCCATGGCGACGAAGGCCTCGGAGGATCGCACCGTGTGGCAGGGGTAGCCACCGGGGGGGAGGGCGAAATGACGGGCCATGTAGCTGATGTGCATGTCGTCGCGCTGATCGAAGGCCACCGCCGGCGCCTTGGCCAGGGCTGCCGCCGTGAGGCCGTTCGGGAAGTGGCGGGCGACGAAGGCGGGGCTGGCGGTGAGCAGATAGCGCATCTCGCCGAGTTCGTCGACACAGCAGCCCGCCAGCGGCTGGGGTTGCAGGCTGACGGCGCCGAACGCCTGCCCCTCGCGCACCCGGTCCAGGGTGCGGCTCTCGTCATCCACCAGCAGGTTCAGCTCGATGGGGTATTGCTCCAGCAGTGGTGCCAGGGCGGGCAGGAACCAGGTGGCCAGGCTGTCGGCATTGACGGCGATGCTGACCCGGATGGGGGCCCTGGGCTCGTCGGGGGAGAGCTCGCCGGCCAGCTCCAGCTCCAGCTGGCGCACCTGGCGATAGTGGGCCAGCAGCTTCTGGCCGAGCCCCGTGGCCTGCAGCGGCTGGCTGCGGATGATGAGCGGCTCCGCAAACTGCTGCTCCAGCTGCTTGATGCGCTGGGAGATGGCGGACTGGGTGATGTGCAGGCGCTGGGCGGCACGCTCGAAGTTTTGCTCCCGGATCACCGCGTCCAGGGCCAGCAGCAGCTTGTAGTCCAGCGTCTTCATCAGCATTCCTTATGAAAAAAGGGAGTTCAGCAAGAATGCTACTCAAGGGAGCGCCAGAGGACAACCTGACCGCCCCCATGGAGGGGGCCGGTGCCCGGGGCCGCCCCTGTGAGATGTGACAGTAGTCCTGACATGAGATTCATAAGATACTCACTCGGTCCGTTTTTGCATGGGGTGGAAACGGACCATAGCGAGCGTCTTGAATCCCGGGCCGGTCCCGGGACTTTTTTTGCTCAGATGACGGCGAGCAGTGCATCCCCCGCCGGCCGGTAATGGCCCTGCAGGGGGCGATGGACGGCGCGGTCGAAACGCTCGTCCAGGTGGAAGCGGATGCCGACCCCGCGCACGGCCCCCAGATCCACCGCCTGGCGATGGCCGAGGCGCTCGATGGGCAGGCCGAGGCGGCGGAAGATGCGCTCCACCGGCAGGCTGACCACGGCCACCAGCTCGCGGATCCCCTGCTCCCTGGCGAAGGCCAGCACCTCGCGGAAGATGACGCAGGTGAGTTCGCTGATGCCGTTCTCCAGGCGAGGGGCCCGGTCGGCGTCGATGGCGAGGCGGGTCAGCTCCCACACGTCGTTGCCGCGCGGGGGGGCTTCGCCAGCGAGGGCGGTGGGGAAGATGCTGGGCAGCATGTAATCCTGGGCGCAGCTGAGCAGGCGGATGCATCCGCACAGCCCCTGCTTGTCTTCAATCAGCACCCAGTGGGTGTCGGGCTTGTCGAAGTTGTCCCGCTCCAGGCCACGGCGGGATTCCACGTCCCAACCGAGTCGATCGGAGAAGACGCGGTTGCGAAATCGGTAGAGCTCGTTTTCGACCTCCCATCTGGGGTGTTCTTTCAATTTTCCTTTGAAAACAAGCATTCATGTCTCTCCATTTCATGGTTAGGCGCTATAATCCAAGGCCTTGGCCAGGGGAGGCTTGCCTATGACACGCGACCAACTGCTTGAGTACCTGGAACATTTCACGCTGGTGACCGATGGCAACCGGCTGTCCGAGCTCATCGGCCGCTTCACCCTGGGAATGGGTTACGACTACTACCGCTTCGCCCTCATCCTGCCCATGTCGATGCAAAGGCCCAAGGTGGTGCTGTTCAACCAGTGCCCCGACTCCTGGGTACAGGCCTACACCCTGAACAACATGCTGGCCTGCGATCCCATCATCCAGCTCGCCCGCAGGCAGACCCTGCCCATCTACTGGAACCGGCTGGACGAGAAGGCGCGCTTCCTGCAAGAGGGGAGCATGGATGTGATGGGGCTGGCGGCGGAATTCGGGTTGCGCAACGGCATCTCGTTCCCGCTGCACGGGGCGGCGGGGGAGAACGGCATACTCTCTTTCATCACCCGGGAGCGGGCGTCGAGCGATCTGATGCTGGAGTCCTCGCCCATCCTCTCCTGGATGTCCAACTACATCTTCGAGGCGGCGATCCGGATCGTGCGCCAGAGCATGAGGGAGGACGATCCCCAGGAGCCCCTGACGGAGCGGGAGACCGAGTGCCTGTTCTGGGCCAGCGAAGGGAAGACATCGGGGGAGATCGCCTGCATCCTCGGCATCACGGAGCGCACCGTGAACTACCACCTCAATCAGGTCACCCGCAAGACGGGGTCGATGAACCGCTACCAGGCCATCGCCAAGGGGGTGAGCAGCGGCATCCTGCTGCCGAACCTGGAGCAGGTGGTGGTCACCAACTTCCCCTCCCTGCTGCAGTGAATACAGGCCCGGCGGCACCGGCTCGTCGCCTGGCATCCCCTCTGTCGCCATCACCGCTGTCCTGCGCCGTCCCATCCTGCCGCCGATTCTCGGGGCGGGGCTGTGACCCCACAATTGTCAGATCCTGCAATTGACAACCTTCTTTGTGTGGTTTCGGCCCGGTTTTCATCAGTTTTATGAATACATCAGAAAATGAATGAATTTCTCTGATTACCCGCGCCCCCTTATAGTGCGTTTCTCTCTTTCACAGGAACGCATCCCCATGTTCGCCACCACCCTGCAAGGCTTTACCCTCGGCCTTGCCATGATCATCCCCATCGGGGCCCAGAATGCCTTCGTGCTGAGCCGGGGCATTCACCGCAATCACCACCTGCTGACGGCGACCCTCTGCTGCCTGTGCGATCTCGTGCTGATCGGCATCGGGGTGTTCGGCGGGGCCAACCTGCTGGCGGCCAGCCCGATCGGCCTGGCCCTGCTGACCTGGGGCGGCGTGCTCTTCCTCGGCTGGTTCGGTATCCGTTCCCTGCGCAGTGCCTGGCGCGGCCAGGAGGCGGCCCTGGCGGACTCGCCCCGGTTGATGGGGGTCAAGAGCGTGCTGGCCATGACCCTCGGAGTCACTCTGCTCAATCCCCACGTCTACCTGGATACCCTGATGTTGCTTGGCTCCTTCGGCAGCCAGTTTGCCGAGGAGCTCAGACCCGCTTTCGCGGCGGGGGCCATGCTGGCTTCTCTGGTCTGGTTCTACGGACTGGCGTTCGGGGCGGCGGCACTCTCCCCCTGGCTTGCCCGGGGCCGGGTGCAGCAAGCCATTGATCTTGTTGTAGGTCTCATCATGCTGGTGCTGGCGGCCAAGCTGGCATTGGGTGCCATACCGGCCTCATGAGGCTATTTTTGTGCCGGGCTTCATAAAAATGAGTCCCGGTGCCATCTGCTGACATATTCGTCTGTTAAATTCCCGGCGCTGGTAAAGCGTTACTCATAATAAAAGGGAAAAAACAGTGAATAACACCATGAAGCTGGGGGCTATTGCCGCCATCGTGCTGCTGTCTGCCTGCAGCAACGAGAATGACAGCAAGGCGCAGCCGGGGACCGTCTCCCTGCGCCTGATCCAGACCTCTGATATCCACTCCAACGTGCTGGGCTACGACTACTACCAGAACAAGGAGGATCGCAAGTTCGGCCTCTCCCGCACCGCCCTGCTGATCCGCGCCGCCCGCGCCGAGAACCCCAACAACCTGCTGCTCGACAATGGCGACCTCATTCAGGGCACGCCGCTGGCGGACTACATCTTCGAGCAGTCCGGTGCCGGCTACCTCGAGAAGCAGGCGCACCCGGTGTTCAAGGCGATGAACGAGCTGGGCTACGACGCGGGCAACCTGGGCAACCACGAGTTCAACTACGGCCTGGACTACCTTGGCAAGGTGCTGGCGGGAGCCGACTTCCCCTATGTGAACGCCAACGTGTTCGAGGCGGGGGCCTTCAAGCGCGATGCCAAGGGACAGATTGACTGGAGCGGCAACAAGTTCACCCCCTATCTACTGCTTGAGCGCGAGGTGACCGATGACAAGGGCCAGCGCCAGCGCGTCAAGGTGGGCATTCTGGGTCTGACCCCGCCCCAGGTGCTGCAGTGGGACAAGCGTCATCTGGAGGGCAAGGTGGTGGTGGCCGACATGGTCGAGACCGCCAATCACTATGTGCCCGAGCTGCGCGCCAAGGGCGCCGACATCGTGGTGGTGGTGGCTCACACCGGCATCAATGCCAGCAGCTATGAGGCCATGATGGAGAACTCCGCCTGGCATCTGGCCAAGGTGAAGGGGGTGGACGCCCTGATGCTGGGCCACGCCCACAAGAACTTCCCGGGGGACTTCCCGGATCTGCCGGAGGTGGACAACCAGGCCGGTACCCTGAGCGGCATCCCCACTGTGATGCCCGGTTACTGGGGCAACCACCTCGGCATCATCGACCTCAAGCTGGAACAGGTGGACGGCAAGTGGCAGGTGAAGCAGAGCCAGGCCAGCCTGCGCAAGATAGACGCCAGCGAGGGCAGTGCGGTGGATCAGCGGGTGGTGGACCTGGTGCAGGCGGATCACGACGCCACCAACCAGTGGCTGGACGAGCCGCTCGGCAAGATCACCTCCCCCATCCACAGCTTCTTCGCCCTGGTACAGGACGACCCCTCGGTGCAGCTGGTGAGCGATGCCCAGCGCCGCCACGCGGAGCAATTGCAACAAGACGGCCTGCTCAAGGAGTCCTACCCGATCCTCTCGGTGGCGGCCCCCTTCCGTGGCGGTCGCAACGGCATCAACGACTTCACCTATGTGGCCCAGGGGGACATCTCCCTGCGCAACGTATCCGACCTTTACATCTATCCGAACACCCTGCAGGTAGTCGAGGTGAACGGGGCCACCGTCAAGGAGTGGCTGGAGATGAGCGCCGGCCAGTTCAACCAGATCGACACCGGCAAGACCGGGGTGCAGTGGCTGGTGAACGAGAGCTTCCCCACCTACAACTTCGATGTGATTGACGGGGTCAACTACGAGGTGGACATCACCCAGCCGGCCCGCTACAGCAAGGACGGGGTCAAGGTGAGCGACGGCCAGCGCATCAGCGGCCTCACCTTCAACGGCCAGCCCGTGGACCCGGCCCAGAAGTTCTACGTGGTGACCAACAACTACCGCGCCAGCGGCGGCGGCCACTTCCCGGGCATCGACGGCAGCAACATCGTCCATGAAGATCCCTTCGAGACGCGGGAGATCATCGCCCAGTACCTGAAGGCCCAGTCTGCGGACAACCCGGCTGGCTTCAGCCCGGCGGCCAACAACAACTGGCACATGAAGGCCCTGCCCGCCAACGTGGACGTGCGCCTCTACTCCTCGCCGACCGACGAGGCCAAGGCCCTGGCGGGGGCGGATCTGTCGTACCAGTCCACCCTGCCGATGGATGACGCCAAGCACCCCGGCTACGCCATCTACCGCCTGATCCGCCAGTAAGGCAGACGCTGGCAGCCAATAAAAAAGCCCTCGCAGTGCGAGGGCTTTTTCATGGGGCGCGGTGCCATCCTGTCCTGTCGTCTGGACTTGCCCGGTCGACGGGGCGGGAGGGCATCAGTAGTAGCCGGGATCGTCCGGATTGGGGCGGGTCTTGAAGCGGCGGTGCAGCCACATGTACTGCTCCGGCGCCTTGCGCACGGCGGCTTCAATCTCGCGGTTGGCGCGGCTGGCATCCGCCATGTCGTCACCGCTCGGGTAGTCCGCGAGCGGGGCCCCGATATGCAGGGTGTAGCCCTCCCGGGTGCGGATGTTGTAGCAGGGCAGGGTGACGGTGTTCTTCACCCGGGCCAGGGTAGCGGTGCCCGTGATGGTGGCGGCCTGCTCCACCGCGAAGTAGGGCACGAAGACGCTGGCATGGCTGCCGTAGTCGTGATCCGGTGCATACCAGAGGGCGTCGCCGTTGCGCAGCGCCTTGATCATCCCCTTCACGTCCATCCGGTCCACCAGGTATTTGTTGGAGGCGCAGCGACCGTGGTACTGGGCGTACTCCAGCACCGGATTGGTGTTGGGGCGATAGACGCCGACCCCGGGGCGCACCAGGCCGAAGCAGCGGGCATTGAGCTCAAGGGTGAGGAAGTGGCAGGAGAGCAGCAGCATCCCCTGGCCCTTCTCCATGGCGTTGATGACGTGCTCTTCCCCTTCCACCTTCATCAGGCGGCGCATCCGCCAGTCTGGCCAGAACCAAGCCATGCCCACCTCGAAGATGGCGCAGCCCACGCTCTCGAAGTTCTGCACCAGGAGGGCTTCGCGCTCATCCCGGCTGAGCTCGGGCATCGCCAGCTCCAGGTTGCGGCGGGCAATCTTGACGCGGGATTTCAGCAGCTTGCGGGCCAGGGTGCCGAGCTGGCGGCCCAGCCACATCTGACTGCGCCAGGGCAGCAACACCAGCAGCCAGAGCAGGGAGAGGCCCAGCCAGCTCCCCCAGTAACGGGGATGGAACAGACGGGGTTCGAGGCGGGGAGCGTGTTCTTGGGCCATGAAGAGTCTCTTGTTCGCAAAGGCAAAGGGGGGAGTCCGACCGAACCGGGGGGCCTGTGTGGGGTGGCCCGGCGCGGATGCGGTCACTCGCATGTCGAGGATTCTATCCGAAAAGCGGGGGCGGGCGCGAATCGCCGTCATCTGGTCAGAGGGGGCATCAGGGCGCAGGGCCGTGCTTTTTTCACGCCCCGGAAAAGAGTGTGATAAAATCGGCCGCTGAATTTTTCAGGTTTTGAGAGCCGATACAGATGAAAATCACCCTGCCCGAGTTTGAAAAAGCCCGCATCCTGGTCGTTGGCGATGTCATGTTGGATCGCTACTGGCATGGCCCTACCGGCCGGATCTCCCCCGAGGCGCCGGTCCCCGTGGTCAAGGTCGAGCACATCGAGGAGCGTCCGGGTGGCGCCGCCAACGTGGCGCTCAACTCCGCCGCCCTCGGCGCCCAGGCCGTGCTGCTGGGCCTGACCGGTCAGGATGAAGCCGCCGATGCCCTCGCCAGCCAGATGGCCGGGGTCAAGGTGGCCTGTGATTTCGTGCGCCTGACCGACTATCCGACCATCACCAAGCTGCGGGTGCTGTCCCGCAACCAGCAGCTGCTGCGCCTCGACTTCGAAGAGGCCTTCCACGACGTGGATGCCAGCCTGCTGATGGGCAAGGTGGAGCAGGCGCTGCCCCAGGCGGACGTGATGATCCTCTCCGACTACGGCAAGGGCGCCCTCAACGATGTGCCCGGCATGATCCGGCGTGCCCGCGCCGCCGGCATCCCCGTGCTGGTCGACCCCAAGGGGACCGATTTCGAGAAGTACCGCGGTGCCACCCTGCTGACCCCCAACATGTCCGAGTTCGAGGCCGTGGTGGGCAAGGTGAAGGGGGAGGAAGACCTGGTCGCCAGGGGGCTGGAGCTGGTCAAGCGCTTCGAGCTGGACGCCCTGCTGGTCACCCGTTCCGAGAACGGCATGACCCTGATCCGCGAAGGGCAGCCCGAGCTGCACCTGCCGGCCCAGGCCCACGAGGTCTATGACGTCACCGGTGCCGGTGACACCGTCATCTCCACCCTGGCGACTTCCCTTGCCGCAGGCAAGAGTCTGGATGAGGCCTGCGCCCTGGCCAACACCGCCGCCGGCATCGTGGTCGGCAAGCTGGGGACCTCCACCGTGAGCCCGGTGGAGCTGGCCAACGCCCTCTACACCGAGCAGGAGACCGGCTTTGGCGTCATGTCCGAGGCCCAGCTCAAGGTGGCCGTCCAGGCCGCCCGTCTGCGCGGCGAGAAGGTGGTGATGACCAACGGCTGCTTCGACATTCTGCACGCGGGTCATGTCTCCTATCTGGCCAATGCGGGCAAGCTGGGGGATCGCCTGATCGTGGCGGTGAACACCGACGAGTCCGTGCGTCGCCTCAAGGGGCCGGGTCGCCCGGTCAACCCGACCGAGCGCCGTATGACGGTGCTGGCGGCCCTGGGTGCCGTGGACTGGGTGGTCCCCTTCAGCGAAGACACTCCCCAGCGCCTGATCTCCGAGATCCTGCCAGACCTCCTGGTCAAGGGGGGCGACTACAAGCCCGAAGAGATCGCGGGTTACGCCGAGGTGACCGCCAATGGCGGCGAGGTGCGGGTGCTGAACTTCGAGGACGGCTGCTCCACCACCGACATCATCAAGACCATCCGCGAGCGCGGATAAGCGTAAAACCCGGCCAAGGCCGGGTTTTTTGATGGGGCTGCCGGGTCGGTGACATGGCCGCTGCCTGGCAGGCCCCGACCAACGCACTTCCAGCGGCGAACAGAAATGAAAAAGGCGACCCCGGGGTCGCCTTTTCTCATGGTGTGCGCATGGCTCAGGACTTCTTGGTGACCTGGGCGGCGGGCATCAGACCCTGGTTCACCTCTTCCAGATCCTTCTGCTCCAGGATGCCGGCGGCCTGCTTGAGGGAGAGGATGCTGAGGATGTAGTTGTAGCGGGCCTCGGAGAGCTTCTGCTTGGCCTGATACAGCTTGCGGGTGGAGTCCAGCACGTCGACGATGGTGCGGGTACCCACCTCGTAACCGGCCTCGGTCGCTTTCAGGGCGCTGTCGGCGGAGATGACGGACTGGCTGTAGGCGCGGACCGAGCCGATGCTGGCGTTCACGTTGTTGTAGGAGGAGCGGACCGTGCTCTGCACCGAGCGGAAGCTGCGCTCGAGCTGTTCGCTGGCGGCCACGTAGTTGAACTGTGCCTGCTTGACCTGGGAGGTGGTGGCCCCGCCGGTGTAGATGGGCAGCTTGAAGTTCAGGCCGATGTTGCCCTGATTGCTGTTGCTCTCGGGGTTGCGGATCTCGTCCTTGTAATCGTTGTAACCGGCGTTCAGGCCGGCGCCCAGATCCAGGGTCGGTTCATGACCGGTCTTGGCCAGATCGATCTGCTCCTTGGCGATGTCCTTGCCGATGCGGGCGCTGTGCAGCTCCAGGTTCTTGTCCAGGGCCAGCTCCAGCCACTTGTCGGAGTTGAACGCGGTCTTCTGCGGGCTGAAGCGATCGGTGTTGAGCACGTCCAGTTGACGGTGGTCGATACCGGTCAGCTCGCGCAGGCTCTCGTAGCTGTTGTCCAGGGTGTTCTCGGCATTGATCTCGTCCGCCAGCGCCTGATCGCGCTCGGCCTCGGCTTCGTGTACGTCGGTGATGGCGGTCAGGCCCACTTCGAAGCGCTGCTGAGTCTGTTCAAGCTGACGCTCGACCGCGGTCTTGTTGGCACGCACGAATTCCAGGGTATCCATGGCCTTGAGCACGTCGAAGTAGGCCTGGGCGGTACGCAGCATCAGGTTCTGGTACTCGAGGTTGTAGGCCACGTCGGACTGGGTGGCGCTCTTCTCGGTCAGATCCAGGTTGACCCAGTTGCTGCGACGGTAGATGGATTGATCCAGGGTCACGGAGCCGGTAGCGCCCGTGTTGGTCATGGTGTCGTTCTTGTTTTGCAGGTAGTTCAGGCCGGCGCCCAGGTTGATCTGGGGCAGCAGGGCTGCACGGGATTCGTTGATCTTCTCGAAGGCCTGGTCCCGCTTGGCCTTGGATTCCAGCAGCTGGGTGTCCTTGATCTGGGCCTGTTGGTAAATATCGAGCAGGTTTTCGGCATGAGCGGCGCCGCTCACACCCAGCATCACCATGACTGACAAGAGTGTTCTTTTCATATGATAGTTTTAACCTTTTGTATCAACCCAAAGCTGTCCGCTGGATGAAGGGGGGATTGTCACCGACCAAGCTTGATTTCAGCTTAACCACTCTACTATAAGCAGATTTCATTGCGAACTGTCTCTTTTCCAGCTGCGGAAACGTCAAGGTCCGGGGCGAGTTTTCTCGGCAACGCGCCTAGCCAAATGCCCTGTGGCTGCTAAAATCCTTCCCTCATCGTCGGCGAGAGCGAGTGAATGAATGTTCATTCATGCCCCCGAATATTATGGTCAAACCAAGCCAAGTCAAGCTGGCAGGAGTCTCGAATGTCACAGCAAGCCTTGCCTCAAACCTGCCACTACTCCAGCGATGATGTGAAAATCATTGAAAAATCAGCTGGATATAATGGCTTCTTCAAGGTGAATGTCTACCGCCTGCAACACAGGCTGTTTGCCGGTGGCTGGAACGCCCCCATCGCCCGGGAACTGTTCGAACGTGGCCATGCCGCCGCCCTGCTGCCTTATGATCCGGTGCGAGACGAGATCGTGCTGGTGGAGCAGTTTCGCATCGGCGCCATGGAGACCAGCGCCACCCCCTGGCTGCTGGAGCTGGTGGCCGGCATCATCGATGAAGGGGAGACCGCCGAGGCAGTGGTGCGGCGCGAAGCGGTGGAAGAGGCAGGGATCGAGGTGGGACGCTGCGAACACGCCATCAGCTATCTGGTGAGCCCGGGTGGCAGCACCGAGCGCATCGAGGTGTTCGTGGGCGAGGTGGATGCCAGTCAGGCCAAGGGGCTCCACGGTCTGGCGGAAGAGGGGGAAGACATCCGGGTCCACGTGGTGAGCCGCGAGCAGGCCTATGCCTGGCTCAAAGAGGGGCGCATCGACAATGCCGCCTCCGTCATCGCCCTGCAGTGGCTGGCTCTGAACCACGGCGAGCTGCGGGCACGCTGGCTGGCGGGGCGCTGAGGTGACGCTCGTTCAGACCCGGGTCAGGTGCCCTGTGTCCGACTGGAACACTGTGCACTGGGTCCACCCTTCATGGACCCTGATTGAGGGAGCCGCGACATGTCATTAGTCCAGAGCCCGATGAAGCGCTATGTGCCTGATTTGATGTCCTTGCAGCGTACCTGCGAGGTCAATTACATGGCGCTGATGAAACTGTTGCCGCCTGGCGGCAGCGTGGGTGCCGAGCGCCGCTATCAGGTCGGCAACGGCCTGCAGTTCCAGCTCACGGTGACCGAGGAGAGCCGCTTCACCAGCCAGGTGATCCTGGCCCAGCACAACCCCGAATTGCCGAGCTACTTGCAAGCCCGGATAGAGATTCGTTTGTATCATGATGTGCGAATGGCGGAAGTGTGTGCGGCGCAACAGATTTCAATGTTGCAACCACGTTATGATTATCCCAATCAAAAAATGCATCACAGGGATGAAAAGGAGCAGGTAAATCTATTCTTGGCCGATTGGTTGAGATTTTGTCTCAAACACGGCACCAGCCTGATTAACATCCTCTAGTCGAACCCATAAAAAAGAAGCGTGATTTTGGAAACAGAGCTACCTCAGGCGCCGGACGGCAGTGTGCGCCTGTTACAGATTACCGATACCCATCTCTTCGCCAGTGCCGAGGGGCGGCTGCTGGCCGTGCCCACGGCGCAGAGTCTGGCCGCCGTGCTGGAGCGGGTGCAGGCCAACGAGCACCCGTTCGATCTCATCCTCGCCACCGGGGATCTTTCCCAGGATCACAGCCCGGAGTCCTACCAGCGCTTCGCCTCCATGATGGCGCCCCTGGCTCGCCCCATCTACTGGTTGCCCGGCAACCACGACGACGGCCCCCTGATGACCGAATACCTCCATGCGGCCGGCATCAGCGAGGCCAAGCAGCTGGTAGGCGAGCACTGGCAGGTGATCCTGCTGGATACCCAGGTGCGCGGCAAACCCCACGGGGTGCTGGGGGATCACCAGCTGGCGGCCCTGGATCAGGCCCTGCGCCAGCATCCCGAGCGCCATGCCCTCATCGCCCTGCACCATCAGGCGGTGCCGGTGGGCTGCGCCTGGCTGGATCAGCACAACCTCAAGAATGCCGACGACCTGTTCGCCGTGCTGGCCCGCCACCCGCAGCAGAAGACCATACTGTTCGGCCACGTCCATCAGGAGTTTGACGAGGTGCACCACGGAGTGCGGCTCATCGCCAGCCCCTCTACCTGCATCCAGTTCAAGCCGCTCTCCGACGGTTTCGCACTGGACGAATCCGGCCCGGGCTGGCGCTATCTCACCCTGCACCCGGATGGCCGGGTGGCGAGTCAGGTGTGGCGCCTGCCGCTGGGGCAGTTCGTGCCCGACCCCAATGCCACCGGTTACTGAGGGGTTGCCATGAAGCCCGTACTCCTCTACCTGCACGGTTTCAATTCATCCCCCGGCTCGGCCAAGGCGCAGCAGATGGCGGCCTGGGTGGCAGAGAACAGGCCCGATATCGAGGTGGTGATCCCGGCCCAGCCCAACACCCCGGCGGCCGCCTGGGCTGCCATCGAGCAGGCCATCGCCGACCTGAAGGCCCGCCACGGCAGCGCCCTGCGACTGGGCGCCGTGGGCAGCTCCCTCGGTGGCTTCATGGCCACGCGAGTGAGCGAGATGTACGGTTGCCGCGCCGCCCTCATCAACCCGGCGGTGCGCCCCCACGATCTGCTCTGCGACTACCTCGGCCCCCAGACCAACCCCTACAGCGGCGAACGCTATGAACTGTTGCCCGGACACATGGACGAGCTGAGAGCGCTGGCGGTGCCGGTGACTGCCCCCGAGCGGCTCTGGGTGCTGCAACAGCAGGAGGACGAGGTGCTCGACTATCGCAAGGCGCTGGACGAATACCGCTTTGCCCGTCTCTCCCTGGAGTGCGGCGGCGATCACGCCTTCACAGGCTTCGAGCGCTACCCCGCCCAGATCGTCCGTTTCCTCGGGCTCTAGCCGTGCAGCCGCCGTTGGCCGCCTTCCTCGAACAGGTGCTGGCCACGGCCCAGGCGGGGCTCACCTATTCCCGCGATCCCTTCGACATCGCCCGCTTCGAGGCGCTGCGAGCGGCCACGGTGACGCTCATCGCCAGCCAGAGCGAGCTGGCCCCCGACACCATCGGCGACTGGATTGCCCTCGACAGCGGCTATCCCACCCCCAAGCTCGATGTGCGGGCCTTCATTCAGAACGACGCGGGCCATGTCCTGCTGGTGCAGGAGCGCAGCGACGGCTGCTGGACTCTACCCGGTGGCTGGTGTGATGTCGGCGATTCGCCGGCGGACGCCGTGGTGCGCGAAGTGGTGGAGGAGACCGGCCTCGTCTGTCGGGCGGTGCAACTGCTGGCCCTGTTCGACAAGCTCAAGCATCCCCATCCCCCGCAGTTGCCCCACGCCCACAAGGCCTTCTTCCTGTGCGAGGTGACGGGGGGCGCTCTGCTTACCGACACCGATGAAACCAAAGGGGCGGGGTACTTCCCCATCGACGCCTTGCCCGAACTCTCCCGCCACCGGGTGGTGGCGTCCCAGCTACGCACCCTGCATGACCATCTTTTACAAGGGCGGCGGGATACCCTGTTCGATTAACCGGTTCGCAGCCTGACACTGCGGCAAGGAGGCAGCATGATCACACGCATCGGCAATACCCCTATCCAGAAGAAACACAAGGCGAGCTGCCACTGCGGCGCCGTGGTGCTGGAGCTGACCCTGCCGGATGGCGTGGTGGATCCGCGCCGCTGCGACTGCTCCTTCTGTCGGCGGCGTGGGGCCATCGTCGCCTCGGTGCCGCTCTCCGGCATCCGCATCCTGCAAGGGGAGGCGGCGCTTCGCTGCTACCAGTTCAACACCCGCACCGCGAAACACTACTTCTGCAGCGTCTGCGGCATCTACACCCATCACCAGCGCCGATCCAATCCGGCGGAATATGGCTACAACCTCGCCTGTCTGGAGGGGGTCAACCCGTTCGATCTGGGAGAGGTGCCGACCCGCGACGGGGTGCATCACCCGGCAGATACCGTGGCCGATTGAACGCGAGGTGACTGCCCCGACGGGTGGCGGGGAGGGCGGGCGAGGCGTTGTCGTGCCACTCCCGTGACGACGCCTCAGGGGGTCATCTGCTGGTGTAGCCCCCGCAATGGCTGTGTTAACCTTGCCCTGTCCGTCTCCCGGCGGACCCCGGCCTCTCTCTTCATTTCATCTCTGCCAACAGGGGGCACACCCGTGACGACTGCTTCAGCGCTGCCGGATCTGATCCTCGGGGCCTCGCTCTACTTTCCGCCCCTGTTCAAGGCCGTGCTGCTCGGCCTGCTGGGCTGGCTGCCGCTGCACCATCTGCTGCGGGACTGGCTCTACGGCGGCGAGGTCTGGCACCCCCTGCTGATGGATCTCTCCCTCTTCATCCTCGCCGTCAGCGGCGCCCTATGGATATTGCTACATGGCTAAATCACCCCTTGCGACCCTCAAATACTTCTCCACCCTGCTGGTCTTTGCCCTGGCGCTGGTGTCGCTCTGGTGGCTGTGGAACGACTACATGCAGGGGCCCTGGACCCGGGATGGCAAGGTGCGGGCCGAGCTGGTCAGCATCACGCCCCAGGTGTCGGGCAAGATCGTCAGGATAGGGGTCAAGGACAACCAGCTGGTGAAGGCGGGGGAGCTGCTCTTCACCCTGGATCCCGAGCCCTATCGCATCGCGCTGGACAACGCCAGCGCGGCCCTGGCCAAGGCCAAGTCGGATCTCGACAAGGCGGAGCACGAGGCGAACCGTCGCCAGAGCCTCTCCCGCACCGTCATCTCCGCCGAGGCGGTGGATGAATCCAGGCTCAATGCCCAGGCGATGAAGGCGGCCTATGAGGTGGCCCAAGCCAATCTGGAGCAGGCCAGATGGTCCCTTGCCCGGACCGAGGTCCATGCTGCGAGCGACGGCTACATCACCAACCTGCAGGCCAGGGTCGGCAACTACGCCACCGCCGGGGTGCCCCTGGTGGCCCTGATAGACACCCACTCCTTCTATGTGCAGGGCTATTTCGAAGAGACCAAGCTCAGGCACATCGCCCCCGGCAAACCGGCCGAGGTGGTGCTCTACAGCGGGGATCGGGTACTCAGGGGGGAGGTGGAAAGCATAGGGCGCGCCATTCACGATCAGAGCCTGGAAGGCAGCGAGGGGCTGCTGCTCGACGTCAAGCCGAACGTGCCCTGGGTGCGCCTGGCCCAGCGGGTGCCGGTGCGGATCAGGCTGCTGGCGATTCCCCCGGATCTGGTCTTGATCGCGGGCACGACCTGTACCATCACCATAGGGGACTAGGGTGATCCCCTCGCTCTGGCGCCAGACCCCCTGGGGCAAGGCCAACGGCGGCCAGTGGCGCTACGCCCTGCGCAATGCCCTGGCCATGTGCCTGTCACTCTGGCTGGCGTTCGTGCTGCAACTCGACTCTCCCTACTGGGCCATGACCTCCGCCGCCGTGGTGAGCTTTCCCACCGTGGGGGGCGTCATCAGCAAGAGCCTGGGGCGGGTGGTGGGCAGCCTCATCGGCGCCATGGCGGCGGTGATGATCACCGGCCTTGGCATCGGTGATCCCTGGCTCTTCAGCCTGCTTATCGCCCTCTGGCTGGGGGGTTGCACCTACATCTCCAACCACCATCAGAACAACGTCTCCTACGGTTTCGCCCTGGCGGGCTATACCGCCGCCATCATCGCCTTCTCCTGCGTCAACCTGACCGACCCGCAACATATCTTCGACATCGCCCAGGCCCGGGTGAGCGAGGTGATCGTCGGCATCCTCTGCGGCGGCCTGATGATGATGATCCTGCCGAGTTTCTCCGATGGCGAGACCCTGCTGGACTCCCTTGGCAAGAGCCAGACCCGGCTGCTGGAACATGCCCAGCTGCTCTGGCTCGGGGAGACGGGCGCCGATGTGCGCACCGCCCACGAGGGGGTGATCGGTCAGATCCTCACCCTGAACGTGCTGCGCATCCAGGCAGTCTGGAGCCACCACCGCCTGCGCCGCCACAACCAGTTGCTGAACTATCTGCTCCATCGCCAGCTGAGGATGGTCAGCCTCATCTCGGGGCTGCGCCGCATGCTGCAACACTGGCCAGAGGACGCCGTCGACCCGGCCCCCATGCTGGCCGCCGTGCTGCGGGAGCTGGGACAGGGGGGCTGCGACAAGCTGCGCATTGCCCGCCTGATGGCGCCCTTCGTGGCCCGTTCGGGGGATGATTATCGCTGTCAGGCCTTCTGGCTGCGGCTGCGCCACTTCTGCTGGAGCTACCTGGAGTGTCAGCGCTGGCTGGAAAGGCTGGCCCGCCACGATGGCCAGGAGTGGCCGGCGCCGCCGCGCCACAGCTCTCTGACCAGCCACACCGACGGCCTGGAGGCGGCCTACAACGGGGGGCGTACCTTCCTCTGCGTGATGCTGGGCTGCACCTTCTGGATCCACAGCCAGTGGGATGCGGGCGCTGCGGCCCTGACCCTGCTCGCCATCTGCTGCGTGCTCTATTCCGCCACCCCGGCCCCGGCCAAGGGGGCCCAGACCATGCTCAAGGCCATCGTGCTGCTCAGCTTTATCTGCTTCGGGGTCAAGTTCGGGCTGATGATCCGCATCGACGACTTCTGGATCTTCTGCGCCCTGCTGTTCCCCGCTCTCATCACCCTGCAACTGCTGAAATTGCAGCGCCCCCAGGGGGCGGCGCTCTGGGGCCAGCTCATCGTGCTGCTCGGCTCCTTCCTCGCCATCACCAATCCGCCGAGCTACGACTACCTCGCCTTCGTCAACAGCAGCCTCGCGCAGGCACTGGGAGTGATGAGCGCAGGGCTGGCGTTCCAGCTGCTGCGACCTAGCTCGGATCGGCGCAAGAGCCGCCGCCTGATGCATCGTCTGCGGCGGGATTTCGTGGACCAGCTGGCCCCGGCCCCGCATCAGAGCGAGGGGGAGTTTGAATCCCGGGTCTATCACGCGGTGAGCCAGCTCAGCCAGAGTCAGGATCAGGGGGCCCGGCTCTGGGTGCTGCGCTGGGGCGTGGTGCTGCTCAATTGCAGCCATATCGTCTGGCAGCTCAGGCTCTGGCGCAGCCGGGATCCGGCCCTCTATCTGGTGCGGGACGGCTGTCTGCGCTGCCTGAAAGGCATTCTGACCGAAGGGGGCGTGCAGCACGAGACCCTGGGGCGCACCCTGGCGGAGCTGGACCGCATCAGCCAGGGGCTGGGGGAACATGCAGACCCGGCGGCCCGGGCACTGGCGGGGCTGGTGTGGCGACTCCACTGCTCCCTCTCCCAGCTTGTGCAGGCCCTGCCCGGGGAACCCGCCTGATCCCGGGCGGGGAGGCCGGAGCCCCTCTGGATCACCCTTTGCGAGCGCCCCATTTGTCCCGGGCCCTCCCAGCGAGTAAGATTCCCCCCAAACGTCAATTCGCAAGGCCCTCCATGTCCACTCAATACAATGCGGATGCCATTGAGGTCCTCAATGGCCTTGAACCGGTGCGTCGCCGCCCCGGCATGTACACCGACACCACCCGGCCCAATCACCTCGGCCAGGAGGTCATCGACAACAGCGTCGACGAGGCGCTGGCGGGTCACGCCCGCAATCTGGAGGTGATCCTGCACGAGGATCAGTCCCTTGAGGTGATCGACGACGGTCGCGGCATGCCGGTGGACATCCACCCGGAGGAAGGGGTCTCCGGCGTGGAGCTGATCCTCTGCAAGCTGCACGCGGGGGGCAAGTTCTCCAACAAGAACTACCAGTTCTCCGGTGGCTTGCACGGGGTGGGGATCTCCGTGGTGAACGCCCTCTCCGATCGGGTCGAGGTGACGGTGCGCCGGGACGGCCAGGTCTATGACATTGCCTTCGAGCGGGGCGACAAGGTGTCTGATCTGACCATCACCGGCACCTGCGGACGCCGCAACACCGGCACCCGGGTGCGCTTCTGGCCAGAGGCGCGCTACTTCGATTCGCCGCGCTTCTCGGTCTCCAAGCTCGAGCACCTGCTCAAAGCCAAGGCCGTGCTCTGCCCGGGCCTCACCATCAAGTTCCTCGACAAGAACACCGGCATCAAGCTTGAGTGGTGCTACGAAGACGGCCTCAAGGATTACCTCATCGATGCGGTCAAGCAGTTCACCTGCCTGCCGGAGCAGCCCTTCGTCGGCTCTTTCAGCTCCGAGCAGTCGGCGGTGGACTGGGCCCTGTGCTGGTTGCCGGAAGGGGGCGAATGCCTCGCCGAATCCTATGTGAACCTCATTCCCACCGCGCTCGGTGGCACCCATGTCAACGGCCTGCGCCAGGGGTTGCTCGACGCCATGCGCGAGTTCTGCGAGTTCCGAAACCTCTTGCCCCGCGGGGTCAAGCTCACCCCGGAAGACATCTGGGATCGCTGCGCCTACATCCTCTCCATCAAGATGCAGGACCCGCAGTTTGCAGGGCAGACCAAGGAGCGACTGTCGTCCCGCCAGAGCTCGGCCTTCGTGTCGGGCGTGGTGAAGGATGCCTTCAGCCTTTACTTGAACAGCAACACCGAGCTGGCCGAACAGCTGGCGGAGCTCTGTATCTCCAGCGCCCAGCGCCGGATGCGCGCCGCCAAGACGGTAGTGCGCAAGAAGATAACGCAAGGCCCGGCCCTGCCCGGCAAGCTCACCGACTGCGGCTGCGCCGATCCCATGCAGGGGGAGCTCTTCCTGGTGGAGGGGGACTCCGCGGGCGGCAGTGCCAAGCAGGCGCGCGACCGCGAGTTTCAGGCCATCATGCCCCTGCGCGGCAAGATCCTGAACACCTGGGAGGTGGAGGCCGGTCAGGTGCTCGCCTCGCAAGAAGTGCACGACATCTCGGTGGCGATCGGGCTCGACCCGGATTCCGACGACCTCAGTGGCCTGCGCTACGGCAAGGTGTGCATCCTCGCGGATGCCGACTCGGACGGTCTGCACATCGCCACCCTGCTCTGCGCCCTCTTTGTGAAGCACTTCCGCACGCTGGTGGAGAAGGGCCATGTCTATGTGGCCATGCCGCCCCTCTATCGTATCGACATCGGCAAGGAGGTCTTCTACGCCCTCGACGAGGACGAGAAGAACGGCGTGCTGCAACGGGTCGAGGCCGAGAAGAAGAAGGGCAAGGTGATGGTGACCCGATTCAAGGGGCTGGGTGAGATGAACCCCAAGCAGTTGCGGGAAACCACCATGGATCCCAACACCCGCCGTCTGGTGCAGCTCACCATGGGCGCGGAAGGGGGGGCAGAAGGGGAAGATGGGGACGAGACCCTGCAACTGATGGACATGCTGCTGGCCAAGAAGCGCGCCGGTGATCGCCGCGAATGGCTGGAAGAGAAGGGCAACCTCGCCATCATCTAAAGCGAGTCGCAAGTACCCCACCCCGGCCCTCCCCTTCGCAAGGGGAGGGGGCCAAGCCTCTCCTCCCCCTCATGGAGGGGGAGGTTGGGAGGGGGTCTTGTGATTCACCGTCGGCCCCCTGCCGACCCGCATTTCCGGCGTGCCCTCTGAGGGCGTGCCATAGCAAGAGAAAAACATATGAGTGATGCTATCGAGCTCAGTCTGTTGGATGAAGTAGAGCGCCAACCAGCTCCCGAACCGAAAGAGATAATCACATGAGTGATGCCATCGAGCTCAGTCTGGACGGGGTAGAGCGCCAGCCAATGCGCACCTTTACCGAACAGGCTTACTTGAACTACTCCATGTACGTCATCATGGATCGGGCCTTGCCGCACATCGGTGACGGCCTCAAACCGGTGCAGCGGCGCATCATCTACGCCATGAGCGAGCTGGGTCTGTCGGCGCTGTCCAAGCACAAGAAGTCCGCCCGTACGGTGGGTGACGTGCTGGGTAAATATCACCCCCACGGCGACAGCGCCTGTTACGAAGCCATGGTGCTGATGGCCCAGCCCTTCTCCTACCGTTACCCGCTGGTGGACGGTCAGGGCAACTGGGGTGCGCCGGATGATCCCAAATCCTTCGCCGCCATGCGTTATACCGAGGCGCGCCTGTCGCGCTTCTCCGAGCTGCTGCTCTCCGAGCTCGGCCAGGGCACGGTGGAGTGGACGCCGAACTTCGACGGCACCATGAAAGAGCCCGTGGTGCTACCCGCCCGCCTGCCCCACATCCTGCTCAACGGGGTGACCGGTATTGCGGTGGGGATGGCGACAGATATCCCGCCCCACAACGCGCGGGAAGTGGCCCACGCCTGCGTGGAGCTTTTGGATAACCCCAATGCCGGCCTGGATGCCCTGATGGCCCATGTGCAGGGACCGGATTATCCGACCAACGCCGAGATAATCACGCCCCGCGACGACATCCGCAAAATCTACGAGACCGGCAAGGGCTCCATCAAGCAGCGGGCGGTGTGGAGCGAAGAAGATGGTGACATCGTCATCACGGCGCTGCCCCATCAGGCCTCAGGCGCCAAGATCATGGAGCAGATTGCCGCCCAGATGGTGGCCAAGAAGCTGCCCATGGTCACCGATCTGCGCGATGAATCGGACCACGAGAACCCGACCCGTCTGGTGATCGTGCCGCGCTCCAACCGGGTGGACGTAGAGGGGCTGATGGCCCACTTGTTCGCCACCACGGACTTGGAGAAGAACTACCGGGTCAACCTCAACATCCTGGGTCTGGACAACCGGCCTCAGGTGAAAGACCTCAAGACCATCCTTACCGAGTGGCTGAGCTTTCGCCGCGAGACGGTGCGCCGCCGCCTGCAGTATCGTCTCGACAAGGTGCTGGCTCGCCTGCACATCCTCGAAGGCTTGCTCATCGCCTACCTCAATATCGACGAGGTGATCGAGATCATCCGTACCGAAGAGGAGCCGGGCCGGGTGATGATGGAGCGCTTCAACATCAGCGAGACCCAGGCTGAGGCGATCCTCGAGCTCAAACTGCGCCACCTGGCCAAGCTCGAAGAGTTCAAGCTGCGCGCCGAACAGGATGAACTGGCCGAAGAGCGCGACAAGCTGGAACTGATCCTGGGTTCCGAGCGCCGTCTCAGCACATTGCTGAAGAAAGAGATCCTGGCAGATGCCGAGAAGTACGGCGACGATCGCCGCACCCCGCTGGTGGAGCGCGCCACCGCCGTGGCACTGACCGAGAAGGAGCTTACCCCGAGCGAGCCGGTGACCGTGATCCTCTCCGACAAGGGGTGGGTGCGCGCCGCCAAGGGCCACGACGTGGATGTGGAGGGCCTCTCCTACAAGGCGGGGGACAACTACCTCGCCCACGCCCATGGCCGCAGCAACCAGCAGGCGGTGTTCCTCTCCACCCTGGGGAGAACCTACTCGTTGGAGGCCCACACTCTGCCCTCCGCCCGCAGTCAGGGCGAGCCGCTCACCGGTCGCTTCGCGCTGGGGGCTGGCGAAGAGGTGCGCCATCTGGTGATGGGCAATGAAGGCGAGCCGTACCTCATCTGTTCTGACGCCGGTTACGGCTTCGTCTGCAAGTACGATGACCTGATCGGTAAGAACAAGAACGGCAAGGCGCTGCTGACCGTGCCGGAAGGGGGCATCGTCATGGCGCCCCAGAGGATAGGCGCGCCGGACACGGATCTCTGCATGGCCATCTCCAACGAGGGGCGCATGTTGCTGTTCCCGCTCAATACCCTGCCGGTACTCGGCAAGGGAAAGGGCAACAAGCTCATCAGCATCCCCTCGGCTCGCGTGAAGGCGCGGGAGGAGTTTGTGGTGATGGCGGCCGTCATCCCCCAGGGCCAGTCGGTCACCCTGTTTGCCGGCAAGCGCAAGCTCACCCTCAAACCAGCTGATCTCGACTACTACCGTGGCGAGCGCGGCCGCCGTGGCGCCAAACTGCCCCGCGGTCTGCAGCGGGTGGATCGTATCGAGATTGAACCCGTCGCGGGCGCCGAGCCGGCAGCCGGGGAAAATCAGGAAGGGTAATAAATATAAAGGGCGCGAAAGCGCCCTTTATTTATAAATAGAGGTGTTCATTTGTATCTGGGAAGGCATTCAATATCTAATACACAGATACTATTGTTTTTTTCCTCGTCAGTTATTTCTGTTGTCGATAATATAGAGTGCTTCCTCGAGTAATCGTACATCCTATCTAATTTAGCATGTAATTCACATATGTCGTTAGCATGGCTTGAAAATGTATATTCTGTAATTAGTTTGTTTTTATCTTTCATGCTCTCAATTCTTGCGCGTGTTATTTGCGTGTCAGATAGTATTGATGCCATGAATTTTGCTTCAGTTTCATGCTCATGAATCATGCAGTTCTTAAATACTTCAAACACCCATTCTTTTGGTGGAATGGGGGCTTCATGATTTCCTTTGGTTGTTGATGTATCTATCGGATGTTCTTCACTAAGAAAAATAAATTCATTTTTTAGGTATGTAGCTAATTCGGTACAGTAGGTGTGTAGCTCTGATAAGGCTAATGGTAGGAGAGATTTTGCTGCGATTAGTTCTCTGTATCTCTTCGCATCCTCAGTATATTGAGCTGCGTTTATGGCAAGTACAGCCGCCAAAAGAGCAATCATACCTGAGTTGAAAGTCTGCCAGCGATCCCAGACTTTCTGTATTTCAACCCAAGAAAATTCAGTCATTATCAATGGGGCTGTAATCATTGCGTTCACCCACAAGAAAATAAAGATAAGTGATAGTACTTTAATTGATTTTATTTTCGTTCTATGTGTCACGCTAGGAACCCTGAATTTTTAATTTTATTATTCTATTCAAGGGGGAGTAACTAGTCTAGTTAGATAAAGCAGCCGAAGGGCCGTAGGTGTGATTAGCGAAGCGTAATCAGACGTTCGTGAAAACCGGTTGCTGCTGTTCTGTTGGCCACCCCTCTTCTCTCTCTTTTGCCTATAGCTACGGAACAAATGGCGTGGACGATTACGCTTCGCTAATCGACCCTACTTGCCCTGCTTGATTCAACGCTCTGCTGCTTGTCGATGGCTTCAGTTGGGATGGTATGTTCCCCCTCATCCCCGCCCTTCTCCCCTTATCTATGGCAAAGAGTGGGAGAAGGGAGCCCAGATCGCAGCAATTTTTAAATGGAGTGACAGCTATGGCTACAGGTTGGCAGGCGCTGATCCCCTCTCCCCTTGGGAGAGGGTCAGGGTGAGGGGAGGCCGTAGGTCTGATTAGCGAAGCGTCATCAGACGTTCGCGAAAACAGGCTGCCGCCATGCTGCGGGCACGCCTACGGCTCTCTCTATCCATGGCCAGCCTGTGTATTGCGTGCATCAGGTGCCTGTGTGGCTGCCAAGCAGCAGCATCAGGCTAAACAGCAGCCAGTCATTGATGATGTGTGAGCCGGTCGATACCCAGATGTTTTTGGTGATGATGTAGCCACTGAGCAGCACGATGCGGGCCGTGCCGATCACCAGAAAACATTGCAGAAAATTCCAGTCATAAGTGGGCAGGTGCAGGGCTCCGAAGATAAGGGCAGTCGATAGCCAGGCGATGAGGATGGCGGACTTGCGGGTCAGGCCGAGCTTCTGGTGACAACACCAGAGGATGGCCAGAAAAGGCAGGATGGAGATCACCTCCTCGCCGAAGAGCTGGGGCGCCGTCTTGAGATAAAAGAGGATACGCGCCGTATTGGACGCCTCTGCCAGCATGGCGTTGACCGGGTTTGCATTCAGCTGGAACAGGTGCTGCATGATCATGGCAACGGCGATTGAGACCAGTATGTTGATGCCGGTAATCGCCAGCATCAAGAGACAATCCCGCCGCGTCGGCGTTCGAAACAGTGAGCGCCACCCTTTTCCCGCCACCATGGCGAGCACGGCCAGAGGAATGAGAGGGAACAGGAGTGCGGGCACAAAGCCCCCTGAGGTGGTCTTGAAAAAGTCGATGGGGGCGGAGAGTGCCGCAAACCCCAGGATGACCCCCAGCAGGATGAGTGCCCAGCCACGGGCAGACGGGGTGTGAGGATCCTGGCGATAGAGGGGGAAATCCCCGGCGCTCTTGCGCTCGAGCCCGAGGCGCTCACTGTCATTCAATACCGGCAATGCTGTAGGTTGATGCTCACCCATGGTGATCCTCGGGATGTTTATCCGTTGCTGTGCAGACAACCCTACACCAGAAAGGGGGGAAAGGGGCGCCGCTGGCTACAACACGCCAGGGGAATGGCACCGCCGCCAATCAGTTGTCGAAGTTCCACTCGATGGGCAGCTCAAGATCGAAAACAAGCTGATCCCCGTCGAGGGTGAAGGCCACGCTGGTCTGGTGCTGGTCGTATTCGTCGATAAGGCGGCAGCTCTCGGAAAAGTTGGATTCGTAGCCGAGGCGGGCAGTGCCGCCGGTGCGAGCCTCGTCGAGTTCCACCCCCAGCACCCGCAGGGGATCCTTCTGGCTGAGCTTGACCCGGCTATCGCCCACATCCACCAGCCGCTCCAGCAGGGGGAAGAAGTCCTGCTTGTTGGCCTCGATGGCCCGGGCGATGGCCTGCTCCAGCTCGGTGGCGCTGGCAAGGGCGGGAGCCAGCGTGTAGCGGGTCTGGATGCTTTCCTGAGTCATATTGTGCTCCTTGGGGCAATGAACCTGCGTCGGCCATCAGCACGATAGGCGGTGAAAAAGGTGTGCCTAGCCATTAAATAAGGTGGTGATTCATTCTGGTGGATAAAACCATCACAAAAAACCGATGAAGGCAGCATATTGCTTTTCGTCAGGCGGGAATGCGGCCATTGCGCACCAGGGCCCGGCGGATATTTTTGCACATCTTGCCGAAGCGGTTGAGCTCGTCGAAGCTGGGCGGGATGCCGCGATCGATCTGATATTGCCAGTAGCAGAGGTCCGTATCCACCAGCTCCATCAGCTTCTTGGGGCAGCCGATGCAGGTGTTGTCCGGCCCGCATTTGAAGGTATCCGGTTGATAGAGCGGAAATTCCACCTTCACGGCGTCGATGATCTGCTGCATGGCGGTCATGCGGTCCGGCTTTCTGCTCACGGTCTGGCTCCCCGGCGGCTTGTATGGGGGAGTCATTATATCCCTGACAAAATGTGGGCCAATGACGCTTAGGAGGTAGTCCGACTTGCGTGCACGCCACCGCGCCCCGGATCCTGCGCCTACTTCCCCTTGGTGGCCTCTTCTGTCTGGCGCCGTTTCGGGTCATGATGAAAGCCTCGAACGAACCACTTTTTGACTGACCCCTCTGGAGGTGTGATGAGACCCTGTGCCCTGCTGTTGCTTTTTCCCCTGGTGTGCCAGGCCGAGGCCAGCCCGAGTGAACCCGTGCAGGAAGGTACCCTGGCCAATCAGCAGCTGATCCGGGATGCCATGGTGGGGGTCGCATCCTGGGTGACCACCAAGGGGTGTGACGCGCCGGAGCGCTTCGTGCCCGTGGTACTGCAACTTCCCGAGGGGGAGCCGGGCAGTCGCCACTGGCAGGAGCGCTGGACGGTGACGGGCTGTGGCAACGACTATCCCGTGGTGATCGATTTTCGGGAGACCGGGATGCAAAGCGCCATGTGGACCATTGCCCGATAGGGTCGGCGCCGCCATCTGCGAGCTGCAAAAATGACAACGCCCGGCAAGCCGGGCGTTGGAACAGCGTGAAGGGGAAAGCCCGTCATCAGAAGTCGTGGTAGAGGGGCCAGCCGAGCAATGGATGCTTGAGACCGGCGCGCATCTCCATGTTGTCGAGCTTCTCCGGCGAGGCGTCCTCTTTTTGCAACTGCTGGTACTGACGCACAAACCCCAGGGTATGCAGCAGGTTGGGCACAAAGCCCGGGCTCAGCTCCTGACGCAGGGCGGCGGCCATGTCGGCGGGCAGCGCATTCAGCATCAGGGTGAGCTGGGCGGCGAGGTAGTCGGTGTCGTACCAGCCCTCGTCGAGCTCAATCTCCCGCGCCAGCTTGCGCTTGAGATCCTGTTTCACCTTGAGGGGGGCGGCGCCACTGCCCTTGCCGCAGAGGATGCGGTAGAGCAGCGCTTCGGCCAGCTTGTCCTCCATGGTGGGGTGGTCGCTCTCGCAGGCGAAGAAGTGCTGGTCGATGAGCTCCATCAGGCGGCTCTTGTTGTGCTCGGTCAGCGCCTTCTCGTACTCCTGCCACCCTTGCCACTCCTCCACATCGGGGGGGCTCGAGATCTTGTCCAAGAGCCGCGCATCTACGTCACCGTAGAGGCTGTTGCCAGCCTGCTTGGGGCTGACGGTGATGAGCATGGACCAGCCCTTCTGGAACGGCTTGATGGGGCCTTCCGGCGCCTGCAACAGGGCCAGGGCCTTGGCCGGATCCCGTTGGGATAGCTCCTGCAGACCGAGGCTCACCACGCCGATGACGTCGTGGGCGGCCTGCTCCAGCAGGTGCATCTTGTACTTGTTGTAGTACTTGTCGGCGAATTTGAGGCTCATCAGCACCGCCTTGCCCTTGATGGCGGCGAGCTGCTGCTGACTCAAGAGTTCGTTGTCGCGGCCAAAGCGCAGCACCTGGGTCAGAAAGGGGCCCTGGTTGGCATCGCGAATGACTAACTGCATGAATGGGCTCCTTAATCCAGAAAGCTGAACATGTCGTCGACGTCGCCGTACTCGTCTTCCTCGACCTTGTTCTTCTCTTTGGCCTGCATCACCAGCTCGGCGGCAAACTTGTTGATGATGCCGTCCCAGGTGGAGTGCTCGTTGCGCAGCAGCGACTTGATGGATTTTTCCACTTCGGGGGCCAGCTCGCGAATGAGCATCAAGAGGCTGCGCGGGTCGTCCAGCGCATAGTCGTGGCTGTCTTCGGCCTGCTGGCGCTCGCTGTAGCGCAGGGACTCTTCGAGATCTTCCTCTTCGGCGTGCAGCACGTCGCGATAGCCCTCGTCCTCTTCATAGCGATCGCCGCGATAAAACTCGATAAAGGGGATGGCGAGGTAGAAGAGACCGGCCGGATCCTCGGCCACGCACTCGAGGATCTCCCGCTGCTTGGCTTCGCTCTCCTGGGTGCGGATCAGGTAGTTGAGGAAGTCGAAGGTGTGCTGTTGCAGCTCGTCGGCGTTGTTCTTGATCGCCTCTTCCCAGTAGAGGGGCTGCTGGCAGACGATGTCGCGGATCCGCTCCGGGGTCATCAGCTCGGAGATGATGGAGGGGAAGGAGATGTCGTGCTGGCCGTTAATCTGGGTCAGGGTAACGATATCAATGTTTTCAATCACTTCTGCCAGCTGGTCGTCAGACATGGTCTTGGCGATCAGCTCGAACTTCTCGCTGGCCTGCTTCGGCTCGATAACGGCCAGCTCTTTGATCTCGATGGCGGTAATTTCTATCAGACTGTTGCTCATGCCTTGCCCCAATTAGAAACGGACTTCGTCGTACATATCCTGATCGCCGTCGTCATCACCATAGCGGTCACTGCCGCCGTGGTAGTCGGCGTCGGCATCTTCCCCGTCTTCCTCTTCTTCGTCGCGCAGCTCATAGTCGTCATCACCGCGGTGGCTGCCGCGTGGCAGCGGGTTGTCCAGGAGGAACAGCACGGCGCAGGCTTCCATCAGCTGATCTTCGCTCTGTGCCCGCACCGCCTTGACCAGCGGCAGGATGGCGTTGTTGAAGCCGACGCTCACCTTGAACTCGTCCCAGGAGGGCTGCTCGCCGCTGGCGAGCCACTTGTTCCACTGCGACTTGGCCTTGGGCGGGAACTGCACCCGGCCATAGAGGGCGAGCGGCAGGTATTCGGGCATGAACTCCAGCATGCTCATGTCGGCCAGCAGCAGGGCCTTCATCTGGTCGGTGAACTGCTCGAGCCCCTTGGGGTCATCCTGATCCCGGTAGGATTCGATGTTCTCGCTGGCATCGCTTTGCAGGGCCTTGAGCCGTGCCTGGTCCCATTTTTTTTGCATAGTCGCTCTTCTTGCCTGGTGGCTCAGGGGTAGAACTGGTCCCACATCTCCTGCATGGCAGCAGCGGGATCGGTCACGATGACGTTGTTGAAATCCTTGATAAAGGCGGCCCGCTGTTTCGGATCGGACAGCACTTCATAAGCCTGCTTTACCTGGTGCAGCCTGAGGGCTGCCTGCTCTTTCTCTTCTTCGCTTGCCCCGTGCAGCTTGTCGGGGTGGTACTGGTTCGACAGCCGTCGATAGGCTTTTTTGATGTCGTTTTCACTGGCATTGGACTTGACGCCCAACACCCGGAAGTAGTTGTTCATGACGGATCCTGCCTCACTGGCATGGTGGAATTCATCCTGTGTCGACCTGGTGGCGCAACGTCGGCAAACCAGGCTCGGCAAAAACCGGAGATTTTAACGGAAAGCCGGCGCCTCTGCCATGAAAGTGCGGTCTTTCTGTACGAAAAGAGCGGGCGGTGCGAGATGGCGGCGGGGCTACACTGGCAGAGGGGGGCGGCAGGCTCTGGCGTTGCCCGACCCCCTCTTGTCCGAACCATCCGGATTCTGCCGTCACAAGGAGTCATCGCCATGGTCAAGTCCGCGTTTTTCGTGCTCGCGATGGCAGGCAGTGCCGCCTCTGCCAGCGACAAATTGCCCGCCTCGCCGCTGATGGGGGATGTCACCAGGGCCCAGTTCATGGAGCGCGCCGCCCAGCGCTTCGCCTTGCAGGACAAAAACGGTGACGGCGTGCTGTCGGTTGCCGAGAAAGAGGCCAACCTGGCAAAGCTGGCTGGCGTGATGCAGCAGGCAGGCAAGCCGGTCCCGGAGCGGATGAGCCAGCTCAAGCCGTCGCGGGAGACCACCAGGGCCCAGTTCATGGCGCGGCAGGAGGCGCTCTTCTCTCGCCTGGACAAGAACGGTGACGGGGTGATCGGGGAGTCTGAGCGTCTCGACATCAAGGCCAATCTTGAGAAGCGGGCGATGGAGGCCGCCCAATAGGGCGGGTTGTCAGCCCTCTGATGAAAAAGAGCCCGGTAGCGATACCGGGCTCTTTTTCATCTCTGGCATGAAGGGGGGCTACCAGCTTGCCCAGAGCAGCCGCAACCTGAGCCCCCAGGCGCTGCTCCAGCCGGTGGTGCTGCTTACCAGAGCCCCATCCTTGATGACGAGGAAGGTCGGCGTCACCCCCACCTGCCAGCGGGCGGCCAGATCCCCGGACTCGTCGTTGTGGGTGGGGAAGGTCAGCCCCTTCTTCGCCATCCCGGCGCGCAACGGCTCATCGCTGCCGGAGCGCAGGGCCACCGTCAGCACATTTTCGCCCTCCTGCGAGAGCTGTTCCACCGTGGGAGTGGTGAAGCGGCACACCCCGCACCAGCTGGCCCAGTAGTAGACCAGCAGGGGCTTGCCGCGGCTCTGCTCGGCCAGCGTGGTGGTGGTGCCGTCCTGCAGGGTGAAGGGGGCCTCCATGGCCCCCGCCGGCAGGGTGGGGCTGCGCCACAGATCCACCAGGGTGGTGATGACGAGCGCCATCAGCAGCAGCCAGAGCGCCTCCTTGCCCCAGCGGCGCCAGCGGGGGGCCTTTATGCCTGCATCCTCGGCCATGGCTTAGCTCCGCTTGGCCAGCTCGGCTTTGACCAGCTGTTCCAGCTCGTCATAGGGAATGGCACCCGGCACCAGCTGGTTGCCGATCAGGGTCGCCGGGGTGCCCTGCACGCCAAGGAGGGTGCCGATGCGCAGGCTGTTGCGCAGCTCTTCGGTGGCCTTGCCTGCGGGCTTGAGGGTCAGGTTGTCGGTGGCGGCCAGCGCCTTGTTGATGTCCGTCTCGGTCAGCATCCCCTGCTTGCTCATGAGCTTGTCGTGCAGGGGGAGGAAGCGGGCAGGATCCTGTTGCCACAGGGTCAGGCTGTACTGGGCTGCCTTGGCGGAGGTCTGTCCCTTGAACGGCAGCAACTTGATCACCAGCCCCAGATCGTCCGGATAGGCCGCGAGCAGCTTGGCGACCGCCGGGTCGAACTGCTTGCAGTAGGGGCAGTTGTAGTCGGTGAACAGCACCAGGGTCAGCTTGGGATGCTTGGCGCCGAGGCGCGGGCTGGTGGGGCTGTTGAACAGCACGTCCTGGTTGCCCTTGATGAAGTCACCCATCTGGGCCTGCTGGGTCGCGGCGTTCTGTTTCTCCCAGGATTCGGCTGCCTCGTCGAGGATCCCGGGGTTGGCGATCAGGGTCTCGCGAATGAGCTCCTTGATGCGGGCCTCCTGCTCTGGGGTGAAGGGGGCGGCGTGCAGCGTGGGGGTGCCCAGGGTGGCGGCTACCAGGGCGGTGCAGAGGGTCAGGGTTCGCAGTCTCATGGCATTCTCCTTAGAAATGGGTGGCATCGGCCTGAACGAGGCCGGCCTTGTGCAAGCTGTCGAGCAAGTCGGCCTTGTCCAGCAGGGGAGAGAGGATCTCCCCTTCCGGCAGGCCGGGCCCGTAGATCTGGTTGAAGGGAACGGCGGCGGCGCCGCGCTGGCGCAGGAAGGCGGAGATGGCATCGCTCGGCCGGCTCCAGTCGCCGCGAAGGGCCACCACGTCCGGGGCCGACAGGGCGCGCTGCACCTCGTCACGCAGCAGCACGTTGTACTTGTTGGCCTTGCAGGTGACGCACCAGTCGGCGGTCACATCCACGAAGACCCGCTTGTTCTGGGCCAGGGCGTCGGCGATGGCCTGCTCGGAGAGCGGCTGCCAGGCGATGCGATCGACGCTGCCACCCCCTTTCACCGTGAGGGCGCCCCCCAGCAGCAGGGCGCCGCCGATGAGTGCCGAGAGGGAGAGGGCCAACGTGAAACCGCGCAGGCCATAGCGCCAGAGGATGCCCATCAGCAGCACCAGCACCATGGCGGCCATCAGCCAGCCGGTGGCCGTGCTGCCCAGATGGTTGTCAAGCAGGCTCGTCAGCCAGAGGCTGGAGCCCAGCATCATCAGCCCGAGCAGAATACGCAGCCGCCCCATCCAGCGCCCCGGTTTGGGCAGCCAGAGGGCAAGGCGCGGCAGGGCCGCCACCAGCAGCCAGGGCAGGCTCATGCCAAGGCCGAGGGCCGTGAAGATGAGCCAGAGCTGGCCGAGCGGCGCCGCCAGTGCAAAGGCCACCGCGGTGCCGAGGAAGGGGGCGGAGCAGGGGGTCGCGAGCAGGGTGGCGAAACTCCCTTGCAGGAAGTGACCACCGAGCCCCTCGCCGCCGCGTGTGGCGAGGCGAGTGTTGAGATTGCTGGGCAACCTTATCTCGAACAAGCCCAGCAGGTTGGCGCAAAACAGCAGGGTCACCGCCACCATGAAGCCGATGAAACCGGCGCTCTGGAACTGGATCCCCCAGCCGACGGCTCCTTGAGTAGCGCGCAGCAGGCTGCTCATGGCTGCCAGCACCCAGAAGGAGGTGATTATCCCGGCGCTGGCGGCGAGGAACTGTTTGCGCACGCCTCCTTGTTCGCTCTCTTGCTGCTGCAACACGGTGCCGAGTTTCAGGGCCAGCACCGGCAGCACGCAGGGCATCAGGTTGAGGATGAGACCGCCGAGCAGCGCCGCCCCCAGCAGCCAGAGACGTGGCTGCTCGGGGGCCGGCAGGGCGAGGGGCCCGGCGATGGTGGCGCGGGTCTGCCAGGCCTGCTCGCCGCTACCGAGCAGCAGGCCGAGGGATTGGCCGCGCAAGTCAGGGGCATCCCCCTGCCAGCCGTCGCTGACCGGCACCCGGGCGATCAGGGTGGTGCCGCTTACCTCGAGCGCGGGCTTGCCGAACTCGGCCCCTTCCAGCGCATCGATGAAGAGCGCAGGCGTCTGCCAGCCCTCGACCCGCTCGGCCCGCAGTTGCAGCTGGTTGTGCTGGTAGCCGAGCTCGACCCGGGTGTCGGCGGGCAGCGTCTGTGGCAGGGTGCTCATGGCCCGGGCCCAGGCGAAGTCGAAACCGGCCGGCGTCTGCCCATCCGCCGCCAGGGTGAAGGGGTAGTCGGTCAGGATGCAGACATTGCTGCAGGTGGAGAGGCGCAAGGTGCCCTTGAGCGGCTGCCCGGCCGGGTATTCCAGACTCAGGGGGAAGCGTACCTGCTCCTGATAGCCCTGGGTGTTGAGCCCGGCCACCTCGAAGGGGCGCGGCGTGGGCCAGTGCCACTGGAAGTCGCCGACCGGCTCATCCCACAGGATCTGGGGCGCTATGCCCCCTTCACCCGGGCTGTGCCAATAGGTCTTCCAGCCGGACGCCAGCTGGACATCGAGCAGGATGCGGGTCTGATCCGGGACGCTGCGGTCGGCTTGCAGCCTGACCTTGGCGTGACTGTTCTGGGGGCGGGTGAGCCACCCCGTATCGCTGGCCAATCCGCTGGATTGCCACAGCAGGCTGCCCAGTAGCAGGGCCGCCTTGAAGAGATTCGACATGTGTTGGGTCTCGCAAAAAAATGAGTGACAGCAGGCTGAAAAAGCGCGGCTGAACTCATTCCCGCCAGACGCAGAGGGTGAGGTGCAGTCGCCGCTCCGGCGGCGAGACATTGATGGGGGGAGGCAGTGCCGGCGCGCGCCGTGACAGGGGCACCAGCAGGGCAATCACGAAGGCGATGGCGAAGAAGAGTTGCTCCACGCACAGCAGACTGGCGGCGCTCAGCCACTTGCCGTTGAGCTGGCAGCTATTGGGCTGCACACTGGCGGGCGTGCCCTTGTCGGCCTGGTCGTCGGCTGAGGCGAACTGGGGCAGGGTCTGGCAACTCACGGCGTGATCGAGCAGGGCGAGGCGGGCCAGCGGCTGGGCCGCGCAATTGAGCACCAGCAGGCAGACCAGCAGCAGGAGTCGTGTCGCCGCGCGTTGTTGCAACATCATGCTCGCCCCGTTCATCAAGATGGCCACATCCTAGCGGGCAATGGCGGGTGGGGCAAGCCGGGGTGGCCGGTGGCGTCCGGGGCTGGTCGGTTCTGTCTGGCGAACGCTTGTTCGCTAAAAGGGGGACCAGTATACTGCGCCGAGTCAAATTCCGAGGTGTTCGATGCTCAAACTTGCCCGTGTGCTGCTGCTGGCACTGCTGCTCGTCTTCTGGTTCCTGTTCGGCCTGTTGCTTTGTCTGGTGCGCCCGCGCCACCCGAACAACGTCTATGTCTTTGCCCGCATGTATCATGCGGTCTGCCCGCTGATCGGCCTCAAGGTCCGGGTGACGGTGGCCGACGAGGTCAAATCGGTGGGGCCGGCGGTCTACGTCTGCAATCACCAGAGCAACTACGACATCTTCACCGTGACCGGCGCCGTGCAGCCCGGCGTGGTGGCGGTGGGCAAGAAGAGCCTGCTGTGGCTCCCCTTCTTCGGTCTCATCTTCTGGCTCTCCGGCAACGTGCTGATCGACCGCTCCAACCGCTCCCGCGCCATCGGCACCATCGGCCAGGTGGTGGATCGCATCAAGCATCGCGGCACCTCCATCTGGATGTTCCCGGAGGGGACCCGCTCCCAGGGGCGTGGTCTGCTGCCGTTCAAGGCGGGGGCCTTCCACACTGCCGTCCAGGCCGAGGTGCCCGTGGTGCCCATCGTCTGCTCCAGCTACTTCGGTCAGGTCGATCTCAACCGCTGGGACAACGGCGAGGTGCTGCTGGAGGTGATGGCCCCGGTGTGCAGCAAGGAGCACGGCGCCGCCGGCATCCGCGAGCTCTCCGACACCTGCCGGGAGAAGATGGAAGCCAAGCTGGCGGAGCTGGATGGCAAGCTCGGTCATCCCCGGGCCGCCTGAGTACGCCGCTGATTGTATGAGGGAGCCACCGGCTCCCTTTTTTATTGGTGAAAATCACCATCTTGTTGGTTTTTTTCACCACGCCGTATCCAATAAACATCCATCGTTAACTTTCATCTAATTGTAAATAAAGGAAAAAATATTCTGGCACGGCTCTTGTAATGTCATGGGAAGAGAGTGACACCCCATCAACAAGGAGCCAGACCATGAGCGTATTCAGCCGCCTGACCGACGTGATCAATGCCAACCTGCACAGCCTGCTCGACAAGAGCGAAGAGCCGGAGAAGATGCTGCGGCTGATGATCGAGGAGATGGAGCAGGTCCAGGTCGAGATGAGAACCCAGGCCGCCCGCGTCATCGCCGAACAGAAACAGCTGGAGCGCCATCAGCAGGCGCTGCGCAACCAGATCCAGGAGTGGGCAGCCAAGGCCGAACTCGCCATCCAGAAGGGCCGCGAAGATCTGGCCCGTGCCGCCCTCACCGAGAAGCTGGCGGAGATGAAGCAGTGCGAGCGGCTGGAAGAGGACAAGGCGCGGGTGGCCGAGGTGCTGGCCCAGCTCACCGCCGACAGCGAGCGACTGGCGGCCAAGCTGACCGAGGCGCGGGAGAAGCAGAAGATGCTGACCCTGCGCGAGCAGACCGCCCACAGCCGCATCCGCGCCCGTGCCCAGGTGGACAACCAGCGCATGCACGAGCTGGTGGCCCGCTTCGACGGCTTCCAGAACCGGGTCGATCAGCTGGAGGCCCAGCTGGAGGCGGCGACCCTGGGGCAGAATCCGTCCCTCGAGGCCCAGTTCCGCGAGCTGGAGCTGAACGACGAGATTGAGCGGGAACTGGCCCGGCTCAAGGGTCAGAAGGTGGAGGCATAACCATGACACCCTGGCCCAAGGATCTCGCCCATCGCAAGCTGACCGGGGTCTGCGCCGGTCTTGCCAGAGGGCTGGGGGTGTCCAGAGTGACGGTGCGGGTGGTGGCCCTGCTCGCCCTGATCCTGATGCCGCCGCTGGCCCTGGCGCTCTATCTGGTGGGGGTGCTCGTCATGCCTCCCCGCCGTGAACTTCAACGCTGGCTGGGGTGATCTCCGGATCGTCCCGTCGGCAAGTGCAAGCCCGTGAGGAGCACAACATGCTGGAATTTATCGTCTTGATCCTGGTGCTGATCGGCATGGCGCTGACCGGATTCACCGTGCTGGCCATGCTGCTGGTGAGCGGGGTCTTCGTGCTGTTTGGCGCCCTGGCCGGCATGTTTGCCCTCATCATCAAGCTGGCGCCCTGGTTGCTGGTGGTGCTGGTGGTGTGCTGGCTCCTCAGCAACAGGCGCAAGCAGTCGAACACCTACCGTTAAGCCTCCCTGATTTCGCATCCTTCCTTGGCCACTGCTTGCAGTGGCCCTTTTTATGGGGGCGACACAGGGTCGGTGTGCGGGGTGGCCAGCCAGGAAAGGCTCCAGCCGTGCCACAACGCCGGCTCGTGCACCAGGCGCTCCTTGAACGCCTTGCTCTGCTGCTTGAGGCGGTACTCGAGGCGCAGTGCCTCGCGTTTGCCGGGGACCTCTTGCTGCCATACCAGTGAGAGGGGCCCCTTGCCGCGCAGGGCTCTGGCCCCCTTGCCGCTCTGGTGCTGACGCAGTCGCCGCTCGGGATCCGTGCTGATCCCCGCATAGAGTGCCCCGGCGCCAGTGCGCACCAGATAGACAAACCAGCGGGAGGGAGTGGTGGTGGCGAGGGTCACGAGGTGCGCCACCTGGCCCGCTGGCGCCCAAGCCGGTGCAGGGGCAGCAGGCTCACCAGCAGGCCGGCCCAGACGAAGGCAAAGCCCACGGATTTCACCGGATCCGGGATCTCGCCAAACCAGAAGAGGGCGAGCAGGAAGGCGAGGCTCGGCTCTATGTATTGCAACAGCCCCACCGTGCTCATGGGCGTGCGCGCCACTGCATAGCAGAACAGCCCCACCGGCAGCAGGGTGGCGGGGGCACTGCCCATCAGCAGCAGGCGATCGGTCCAGTCACCGGCCATAAACTGGCTGGTGCCCTGCAAGATCAGCCAGCCGATGATGAGAAGGGCGACGGGCAACTGCACCAGGGACTCCAGATAGAGGCTGGTACCGGCGTCCAGTCTCACCTTCTTCTTGATGAGGCCGTAGAGGGCGAAGTTGGCCCCCATCACGAGGGAGAACCAGGGCAGCTCGCCGTAGGAGAAGAGCATGTAGGCGAGCCCCGCCAGGGCGAGCGCCACCGCCAGGTGTTTTTGCGGGGTGAGCTTCTCTTTGAGGAAGAGCACCGCAAAGGCGATGTTGAAGAGCGGGGTCATGAAGAAGGCGAGGCTGGTGGCCAGCACCTGGCCCGTGGTCAGGCACCAGGTGAACATGCACCAGCTGATGGACATCACGGGGCCTGCCAGCAGCACGAGGCCGAGCTGCCGGGGATCGCCGCGCAGGGCCCCCCAGGGCACCCGCTGGCCGAGGAGCAGAAGCAGGCCTCCCAGCAGCACCACGGACCAGAGCACCCGGTGGGAGAGCAGTTCCCACATGTTGATCTCGGGCATGAACTGGTAATAGAGGGGCAGCATGCCCCACAGCACGAATGAGAGGGCCGCGCTGCCGGTGCCCATCCAGTTCTTCATCTCTCTCCGTTTATTAAACTAAACAATGGCGGCTGCATGATAAGTATCCGCCGCCCCTTTCACAAGCGGGAGCGGGGAGAAAACTCTGGTACTATCGGGCCCATGAACCGACTCGATCCCCTGTTTGAACAGATCCGGGCCTGCCGCCTGTGCGAGGCCCACCTGCCGCTCGGCCCAAGGCCGGTGATCCGCGGCAACGAGCGCGCCCGTCTGCTCATCATCGGCCAGGCCCCCGGCACCCGGGTACACGCCAGCGGCATCCCCTGGGACGATCCCTCCGGCGATCGGCTGCGCTTGTGGCTCGGGGTGGACAAAGCCATCTTTTACGATGAATCCCGCATCGCCATCATGCCCATGGGGCTCTGTTACCCCGGCAGGGGCAAGTCGGGGGATCTGCCGCCGCGCCCGGAATGTGCCCCCACCTGGCACGACAAGGTACTGATGCTGCTGCCCAACATCGAGCTGACCCTGCTCATCGGCAAGTATGCGCAGGCTTACTACCTGAGGGCGGCGGCGAAAGGATCGCTCACCGAGACGGTGCGACACTGGGCGGACTATGGCCCGGCCTGGTTGCCGCTGCCGCACCCGTCCCCGCGCAACACCCTCTGGCTCAGGAAGAACCCCTGGTTCGAGCAGGGGGTGATCCCCCATCTGCAGCAGCGGGTCGCCCCCCTGCTTGACCCGGCAGGCTAGAGCGCCGGCTCGGCCTGGGGCTTGGGCTTGCTGCGGGCCATGGCGACCAGCGGAAGTATGATGCACAGGCACCCCAGCAGCAGCGGCAGCCCCGGCTGTTCGTCAAACAGCCAGACCCCGATGGCGACCGCCATCAGCAGCCCGGTGTACTCCGCCGAGGCGATCTTGCTCGCCTCCGCCTTGCGATAGGCCATCACGCACAGCCCCGCGTAGACCATGATGAGCGCCGAGGAGCCGAAGGCGGGCCACCACATCTGCCATTGCCACTCGCCCCCTTCCCACCAGGCCAGCGCCAGGATGAAGGGCATGCTCAGCACATTGGTGAAAAACAGGGTCTGGGCGATGGGCTGCTGGAGCGGGATGCGCTTGATCAGCAGGTTGTTGACCGCCAGGGAGAGCGCTACCCCGAGCGCCGCCAGGGCGGCCCAGTTTACCTCGGTCGGGCGCAGCACGATGAGCACTCCGACGAAGCCGAGCAGCGCCGTCAGCACCTTCTGGCGCGAGAGTGCCTCCCCCGCCAGCCAGACCGCGAGCGGCACCATCAGCAGCGGGGCGGCATAAAAGAGGGCGTTGGCGGTGGCGAGCGGCAGCCGGGTGAGGGCGACCACCATCAGGCAGACGCCGACGGCCCAGATGTGGGCTCGCAGCAGGTGCCACTTGAGGGCTACCGGCGGGTTGCGCCGCCAGGACCAGAGCAGCCAGGGGGCGAGCAGCAGGGCTGCGGAGAGCTGGCGGAAAAAGACAAACTGGAAAATGGGCTGGTCCGGCTCCAGCACCTTGACCAGGGCATCGGAGAAGACCGCCACCATGTTGCCGAGCACCAGATAGAGGATGCCTATCCCGACTGCATTCATACCACCTCCAGATTCAGATGAGGGGAGGGTAGCCCGCGGCCTATTATCCAGTAAAATGATAAAAAATCATCACGCATGAGAAATTTGGATAATGAAGCTGCCCCCCCTGCGCGCCGTTCAATATTTCGAGGTGGTTGCCCGCCTGCTGAGTTTTTCCCGCGCCGCCCTGGAGCTCAATGTCAGCCAGAGTGCGGTCAGTCACCAGATCCGTCTGCTGGAGGATTTTCTGGGGGAGCGGCTGCTGCTGCGCCAGGGGCGGCTGCTCTCCCTGACGCCCCAGGGGGAGATCTATTTCGAGGGGATCGCCGCCGGGCTGGTCCAGATTGCCCAGAGCAGCGAGCAGTTGCGCGGTGGAGGCGAGATGCGGGTGCGGCTCGCGGTCTACAGCTCGTTTGCGGTGAAGTGGCTGATCCCGCGCCTGGCCGGGCTGCGCCAGCTCTATCCCGAGCTGGATCTCAGCCTGGAGATGGTGGCGGAAGATCCCGAGCTCTCCGACAGGGTGGCGGACGGTTTCATCACCGTCTCCCCCGAAGGGCCGGGCTACATGCACGATCTGCTCTATCGGGAGCGGCTGATGCCGGTGTGCAGTCGCCGGATGTGGCAGCAGGTGGAAGGGGAGTGGCCCGCCACCCTGTGGCAGTTGCCGCTGCTCTCCATCCAGGCTATCTACCGCGAGAAGGGGGAAGATTGGCGGCGCTGGGCCGAAATGGGGGGGCTGACTATTCCCCCCGAGGCGAGGGTGCACCATTTCAGCCATATCCTGCTCGCGCTGGAGGCGGCGAACTGGGACCAGGGAATGGCGCTCATCAATGACTACATGTTGCAGCCGGAAGATCCGCGTCTGGTGCGGCTGCCCCTGCACGCCCTCGAGACCGGCGACAACTTCTATTTCGTCTTCAAGCGCTCGCGCGCCCATGAACCCGCCATCAGCCGGTTGCGTCAGTGGCTGTGGCAGGAGTCGCAGGCGAGCCTGAGACCCGGGGAAAACGAGCCTCTCAGGCGCGTCTGAACGTGCTGGGCGCCCTATGCAGAATGGACGGCACAGCCCACGACGCAGGAGTCTGATTCGGGAGGCCTGATGGCACTGGCGAGACCAGGGCCATCAGGAGCGGGTCAGGTGCGCTTGAACTGGCTCAGTACAAAGAGGGTGGTGGCGCAGACTACGACCGAGGGACCGGCCGGGGTGTCCTGATACCAGGAGAGGGCAAGGCCCCCCAGCACGGCGAGACAGCCTGTCAGGGCGGCAAAGCCGGCCATCTGCTCCGGGGTCTGGCTGAAGCGGCGGGCGGTGGCGGCGGGAATGATCAGCAAGGAGGTGATGATGAGCGCCCCGACGAACTTCATGGCCACGGCGATGACCAGGCCTATCAGCAACATCAGCACGCAGCGCAGCACATCCACCCGTACCCCTTCCACCCGGGCCAGCTCTTCCGAGATGGTCATGGAGAGCAGGGGATCCCAGAGTCGCCACAGGGTGAGCAGCACCAGGGCGCCGCCGCCGTAGATCCAGAGCAGGTCCATGGGCTGCACCGAGAGCAGGTCGCCAAACAGGTAGGCCATCAGATCCACCCGCACGTTGTCCATGAAGCTCAGGGTGACCAGACCCAGCGACAGGGCGCTGTGGGCCAGAATGCCGAGCAGGGTGTCGGTGGCCACCTGCTGGTTGCGGCTCATGATGACCAGCAGCATTGCCATGGCGAGGCAGCAGACCACGACCGCCAGGGTGAGGTCCACCTGCAGCAGGATGCCGAGGGCGATGCCGAAGAGGCAGGCATGGGAGAGGGTGTCGCCAAAATAGGCCATCTTGCGCCACACCACGAAGCTGCCCAGGGGCCCGGCCAGCAGGGCGATGCCGAGTCCGGCCGCGAGGGCGTATAACAGAAAGCTGTCCACGTTAAGATCCTAGTTGTTGCGAGAGGGCAGGCGGATGACGGGAGCCTGCGGTTCATGATGATGGTGTTCGCCATCGCAGTGGTGATGGTGGGTATAGACCGCCAGCACCTCCCGCTCCGGCCGCCCGAACAGGCGGGCAAATTCCGGGTGCCGGGCCACGCTCTCCGGCTCGCCGTGGCAGCAGACGTGGCGATTGAGGCAGATCACCTCGTGAGTGCTGGCCATCACCAGGTGCAGATCGTGGGAGACCATCAGCACGGCGCAGTGGAACTCGGCGGCCAGCTGGCTGATGAGGGCATAGAGCTCGATCTGGCCCGTGATATCTACCCCTTGCACCGGTTCGTCCAGCACCAGCAGCTCGGGTTTGACCAGCAGGGCGCGGGCCAGCAGTACCCGCTGCATCTCGCCACCGGAGAGCTTTTGCATCCGGTTGTCCAGCAGACCCTGGGCACCGACCCGATTGAGCGCCTCCTCGATGGAGAGGCGGCTGTTCTTGCCAAGTTGCAGGAAGCGGCGCACCGTCAGGGGGAGGGTGGGGTCCAGATAGAGGCGCTGGGGTACATAGCCGATCCGCAGATCGCGGCGGCGAACGATGTCCCCCGAATCTGGGCTGAGCAAACCCAGCACCAGCTTGCTCAGGGTGCTCTTGCCCGCCCCGTTGGGGCCGACCAGGGTGGTGATTTTGCCTTTGTTCAGGGTAAAGGAGACCTTGTCGAGCACGAGTCGTCCGTCAAATGAGAGACAGACCTCTTTCAGCTCCACCAGTTGGGTCATGACAGCTCCGGGGTTTACAGCCTGTGAGAGTTATAATATAACAGCGACGTTGGTTTGTTATATTATCACACACACACACCCTGACGAGACCTCTATGCGAATTCTTGCTCTGATCACTGCCCTGATGGCGGTGAGTCTGCCTGTCCGTGCCCTCGAGGTGCTGACCACCATCAAACCCCTGGGCTTCATCGCGGCGGCGATCACCGATGGTGTGAGCGAGCCCGGGGTGCTGCTGCCCACCGGTGCGTCGCCCCACGATTTTTCCCTGCGCCCTTCCGACATGCGCAATATCAAGGAGGCCGATCTGGTGGTGTGGGTCGGTCCCGAGCTGGAAGGCTTCATGGCCAAACCCCTGGCCCAGCATCCTCATGTATTGACCCTGACCCAGGTTCCCGGCATGCCGCTGTACAACTATGCGACCCAGGGGGAACATGACGATCATCACCATGATGACAAGGATCATGACCATGCCGCCCACGACCACGGCTCGCACGACGAGGGCCATGAAGGGCACCACCACGAAGGGGTGGATCCCCACATCTGGCTGGGTCCAACCCAGGCCAAGGTGATTGCCGAGGCGATCGCGACCGAACTGGGCAAGCTGGATCCTGCCAACCAGGCGCGCTATGCCGCCAATCTCGCGGCCTTCGAGGGCAAGGTTGACGCCCTGGACAAGGTGATCGCCGTGCAGATGAACGCGGTGGATCAGAAGGGCTACTTCGTGTTCCACGAAGCCTATGGATACTGGGAGCGTCACTACGGCATGAGCTCCAAGGGACACTTCACCGTGAGCCCGGAGCGTCGCCCGGGAGCCAAGACGCTGATTGACATCCGCAAGGCGCTGGAAGAGAAAAAGGCGAGCTGCATCTACGCCGAGCCGCAGTTCTCCCCGGCGGTGATCGAGTCGGTTGCCCGCAATACCGGGGCCAAGGTGCTGCTGCTGGACGAAGTCGGCGAGCAGGTGCCGCTCGGTCCGGACGGTTATCCGCAATTCATGCAGCAGTTGGCGGATGCCTTCGCCCAGTGCCGCTAGGCCTTGCCCGACATTGACGATAGAGGCGGCGCGGCCAACTATACTGACCTCCAGCATCTGATATGGAGTGTCAGTCATGAAATGGTTGCTCGTCTCTGCCTGCACGCTGACCCTGCTGGGATCCGGCATACAGGCATCCGGTCTTTCCGAACACATCGCCAGCCCGGAACTCAGGGCAAAAATGCAGGCGGTCTATGGCGCCAGAGCGATCCAGCGGTCCGAGGCCTTCTCTCGTCTGCTGACGCCAAGAGCCGGAACGACGGACCAGCAGAAGCTGGAGCTGGTGAACAACTACTTCAACAACCTGACCTACAGCGAGGATCCCAGACTGTGGGGGGATGATGATTATTGGGCCAATCCGCTGGAGTTCATCGGGGCGAGAGGAGGGGATTGCGAGGACTACAGCATCGCCAAGTACTATACCCTGATGGAGCTGGGGGTCGACGAGAAGAAGCTGCGGCTGGCCTATGTGAAGGCAATTCGTTACAACCAATTCCACATGGTGACGTTGTACTTCCCGACCATCAAGTCAGATCCCCTGGTGCTGGACAACATCAATGGCCGCATCCTGCCGGGGAGCAAGCGCAATGATCTGCAGCCGGTTTACAGTTTCGATGCCAAAAGCATCTGGATCATGAAATCCCGTCGCGAGGGAACCCTGGCGGGGAGTGCCGATCGCCTGGCCCAGTGGACCTCGATGCAGAGCCGCTTCTCCAGCGAGCATTTGCGCTCCCCCCGTCGCCAGCTATAACTTGCCCGCCGCCTTCAACTCCTCGAAATATTTTCCCGCGCCCGGATGCTGTTCGACACTCAGCACCGGGCCTATTTTGTTGCGCGCCTTGTGAAACAGGTTCGCATAGCCATAGGTCTGTTCGTTGAAACTGGTTTGCTGACTCAGCATGGCCCGGGTCAGCCGATAGACCTCGTCATCGGGAGTGGCGGCATTGGTCACCAGGGTGGCGGCGATGGCGAAGGTGGGGGTTGCCTTGAGGTTGCCCGGGTAGATGCGTGCCGGCACCTGGCTGCGCTGATAATACCTGACCCCCTTGAGCAGCTGGTCCCTTACGGGCCCCTCGATCGCCAGGAAGCGCACGGCGCAGCGCTTGGCGGTGTCCAGCACGATGCGGTTGGGATGACCCATGACAAGGCCATAGGCATCGATCTGTTTATTGCACAACGCTTCGGAGAGATTGGCGACGCTCTTCAAATCGAGATCTTGCTCCTTTGCGCCCAGAACATTGAACAGGGCCAATGCCGTTTGACGAGTCCCTGAACTCTTCAGGCCCATGTCGATGGGGGCCAGCTTGAGCTGCTCCAGGGTGGTGATATCCCCATCGGCTCGCACCACTATGGTGAAAGGTTCGGCGTGGGTGGCAAAGAGCGCCCTCAGCTCGGGTTGTGGCTGGGCAGCGAAAGGCCCGGTGCCCTGGCTGGCCTGATAGAGCCAGTCGGACTGGACGAGCGCATAGGGTACCTCTCCCGTTTTCAGCTGGCGGAGATTTTCGATGGACCCGGAGCTGGCCTGTAGTTTGCAGGGCATCGTGGGGTCACTTTTTTTGGCCAGTCTGCAGAACTCCTTGATGACCTGATAATAGATGCCTTGCTCCCCCCCTGTGCCTATGGTCATGGTGGTCGCGTGCAGGGTCGGTTGCCACAGCAGGGCGAGCAGCAGCAGCGGGATCCTCATGATGCATTCTCCTGAGTGGCATAACCATCGATGCCCCAACTGCGCAGCATGTCCACATCGCTTACGTCGCCGGCTTCCGCCAGCAAGGTGTAGCCGGAAGCATGGAGGCATTGGGAGAGCAGGTTCCAATAAAGGGGGGACTGGGTGAGCTGGCAACTGATGAAGACAGGTCTGATGGGGTCGAGCCTGGCCAGATTGTCGTTGTTCATCGGGATGTTGCTGAATGCCAGCTCAATCCCCTGGGACTGGAGTGCGGTCAGTCGTTCCTCGGCCAGGGGGGGGAAGATCGCCAGATCCCAGCGCCAGTCCAGCGTCTTACCACGAGCGCTGGTCAGCACGGGGGCAAACTGCGCCCAGTCTGGGTGGCCGAGCAGGCTGAGAGGCAGCTGGAGCCCTTCCGCCTTCTGAGTCAGCCAGTCGTTGAGCAGCCCCCGAATTTCATCCGGCGAACTGTCCGTGGTGGGGGGGTGCTTGGGTAGCAGGCGGCTGTAGAGCCTGATACTCCCCTGAGTGGAGAAGAAATGCTGCTGATAGGTGTTGCCATCGGTGTCGACCAGCCCAACGAGCTTCTGGTGGGTCGGGAGAGCGTCGTGCTTGCCAAGCTGGGTGATCTTGAGCCGCTGTTGCAGCAGGTCCCGCTTGCGTTCAGAGACCAGCTGGTTGATGGAGACAACGACTTCCTGCAATTCGCGAAGCCACGGGGTTGGCAGGTTGCCGCTGAACTGGCGTTTGCGGATTCGGGCCAGTTGCAGACTGATCTGTTCGAGGGGGCGCAGCAGGCGGCGGCACACCCAGGTGATTACCAGGCTGAACACCAGCAGGCCGGCGAGCAGCGCAAGTCCGGTACGACTGATGGCGTTCCACAGATGCTGGTAGGCGTAACCCTTGTGTCCCTCGAGCGTGAGGGTACCGAGAATGCGCCAGCCGTCGGTCAACTCCTGCTCAATCTTGACCGGTGGCATGTCGATAACTGAGGGGAGCCAGCCTGGAACATTTTGCTGTGCGGTGTGGAACACCTTCTGGAACAGCACCTGGCCATCCGGATCCAGCAGAACGACGGAGTTGACGAAGCCTCCGTCGAACATGGCGTTCACTATGGTCTCGGCAAGGACCTTGTCATCGTTGAGCAGAGTGCCCTGCAGCACCAGCCCCAGTGCGGTGATGGCGGTTTCAAGGTTGGCCGACATCTGGTCGAGAATAGACTGTCGTACCGTGGTGATCTCCAGCACGAGCAGCAGCGCGGCGCCGATGGTGAAGAGGATTAGGATGATTACATTTAACAATTTTGCCAATGACATACCCACTCCATGGAGATGTTTTTGCAACATTTTCTGGGCCGGAGAGCACCACAACCGGACTTGGTTCTTAAAAATAGAAAAAAATGGCTGAAAATGACGATCATTTCTGCCCATGCTGGAAGGTTATGCATAAAATGTGAGTTTCGTGCATGGAGCTATGAACTTTTTGTAAGTATTTAGGTCTAAAAGCCAGATATTCGGTTTTCATAATAAAAACTCATAAAAACAGACCCACAACCACCACCCTTAGATCTAATAACAGGATAGCGGATGAAACGTCTCCGTCCCTTGGTAGCCCAGGCTGCCAATTGGGAACCCCCGGTTCCCCGCAAGCATTTCTATGCCATGCTATTGCTCACGGCCATGACGCTGTCAGCGGTAGCCGTATTGCCAGCTCCCGGTGACATCCTGGAGCGGCCACTGCGTCTGGAGTTGCCGATCGCCACCACGGGCACCGCAACCAACGAAGACAACACCGACTTCAACGACATTCCGGATCACGAGCTGGTCGAGTCAGCCGCTCCCGAAGACGACATCCCGGCCGATGCCACGCCTCAATGGCAAGATTACCGGGTTCGCAACGGCGAGAACCTGACCACCATCTTCAACAACCTGGGGCTGTCCACCACCACCCTCTACAAGGTGCTGGATGCGGATGCCAAGAACAACCTGGCGCGTCTCAAACCCGGTCAGACCATCGAGTTGCTGATCGATCAGGACAACATTCTGCAGCAGTTGAAGATCCGCCTGAACATCAAGCAGACCCTGGTGCTGGAGCGTACCGACGACACCTATAGCGCCAACATGCTCAATGAAGAGGTAGAGTGGCAGCAGAAGAGCTATGACGGTGTCATCAACGGCAGCTTCTACGTCAGCGCCCGCAATGCCGGTATCCCGGCCAACCATATCCAGAAGATTGCCAACCTGTTCCAGTGGCGCCTCAACTTCGCCAAGGATTTGAAAAAGGGTGACAAGTTCAAGGTGCTGGTCCGTCAGGAGACGGTCGACGGCAAGAGTACGGGCAATACCCAGTTGCTGGGGGTCGAGGTGTTCAGCCAGGGCAAGGCCGTGTCAGCCTGGTTGTCGGAAGATGGCAACTATTATGACGGTCAGGCAAACAGCCTGGAGCGCGGCTTCCGCCGTTATCCGACTCACAGCCGTTACCGGGTCAGCTCCAGTTTCAACCCGAATCGCCGTCATCCCATTACCGGGCAGGTCCGGCCCCATGAGGGAACCGACTTTGCCTTGCCGGTAGGCACGCCCATCATGGCGACCGGTGACGGTGTGGTCCTCAAGGCAACCAGCCACCCGCTGGCAGGCACCTATGTCGTGATCAAGCACGGCCGTACCCTGATGACCCGTTATCTGCACCTGAGCAAGCTGCTGGTCAAGCCGGGCCAGAAGGTGAAGATGGGTGACAAGATTGCCCTCTCCGGCAACACGGGCCGCTCCACCGGTGCTCACCTGCACTACGAAGTACGCATCAACAACCGCCCGGTGGATCCCATGAAGATCAAGCTGCCGATGGCGGAGCCGCTCTCCGGCAAGGACAAGCGTCAGTTCCTCGCCAAGGTGAAGAGCTACCGCAAAGAGATGGAGGCGGGCTGAACGGCTCCCTCCTGACGAAAAAGGCCCCGCCAACTGGCGGGGCCTTTTCATTGCAGAACGGCTTCAATAACCCTTGTCAAAGTCGATCCTGCCGTCCAGCTGCTGACCATCGATGAAGCGGATGTAGTTGCGGATGAAGATCTGGGCCACATCTTCCGGGAAGCTGTAGGCGCTGTTGTGGGGCGTCACGATGAGATTGGGTTGGTGCCAGAGCGGGCTGTCAGCGGGCAGGGGTTCCTGCTCGAACACATCGAGCACCGCCATGGCGGGCTTGCCGGCTTGCAGTGCCGCCAGCAGATCCCCCTCATGGACGGCATTGCCTCTACCGACGTTGAAGAAGATGGCGCCCGGTTTGCAGTGGCCGAAGCGTTCGGCGGTGAAGAGGTGGCGAGTCTCGCGGGTGGCGGGCAGCACGCTGACGATGACATCGGCCTGGGCCAGCATCTTGTTGAGAGCCGGCAACTGGTACACCTGATCGAACCCGGCACGCTCACGGCCACTGTGGCTGATGCCGAGCACCCTCATGCCAAAATGCTTTCCGGTGTGGGCGATATGCTGCCCTATGCTGCCGGTACCGAGCAGCAGCAGCGTCTTTCCCTTCAAGCCCTGATAGGGATGGCTCTGCCAGACGCCCTGCTGCTGCTGCTCGCGATAGAGTGGCAACTGGCGGGTCAGGCTGAGCAGATGGCCGAACACATACTCGCTCATCAAGGGGCCGAAGATGCCGCGGACATTGGTGAGCAGGTAGTCGCGGCGGCAACTGGCGTCCAGCAGCACGTCGACCCCGGCATAAGTGGACTGGAGCCAGCTGAGCTTGCCGGCCTTGGCCAGCAGCGGCTTGGCCCGGGCAGGCTCGGCCATCAGGATATGAGCGTCACCGATAAGCTGTTCGGCCTCGGCCTGATTGTCGGCCCGAAGAATGTGCAGATGGGGAAGATGGGCCGCCTTGAGCAGGCGTTCATAGTGGCTGTTGTCCTGACTCAACAGCAGCAGGGTACGTTGGCTCATACTCTTGTTCCTTATCGTGTTTATGGCAAGGCGAGAGGGATGCTGTCTCCATCTTACCCCAGTTGATCGGGCAAGATAGTCGAGCAGGGCGCTTTTTCATTTTTAGACGGGGCCCTCGTGGGCTACAATCTGCCCCACATTTTGCAAAGGATCCGACTCCAGTGTTTGGTGACAAGTTTTATAAGCGACTGGCCGAGCTGCAGCCCTGGCAGCAAACCGTCTATACCCTGGCGCTGGCAGAGCGCATGTACCCCAACTATGTGCTCTTTACCCAGGCTTCCGGTTTCGGGGATGCGAGGGCATTCCGTCACGCGCTGGATCAGATGTGGAACTACCTGACGGTCAAGGGATCCCGCGTCAATCTTGGTGCCATTCTGGAAGCGTTTGAAGTCTACATTCCCGATCCCCGCAAGTTTGAATCCTACGGCGCCTATCCGGCACTGGACGCCTGCGTGGCGCTGGGCTGTGCCTACAACTCGGTGATCTGCCGGGTGGGGGAAGAGGCCAACGACGCCAGCCATGCGTCTGTCGGCACGGTCGCCGGCTTCATCGAGATGCTGGAAGAGCGGGATCTCAGCGATGAGGAGCTCTATGAGCACGAGTACATGGAAGCGGAGCTGGAGTTCCAGGTCGAACTGCTCAAACGGGTGGCCCATGAACGGGACAGCGACCGCATCCTTGCCATCCGCGCCTTCGCGGCCCAGGACGGCGTCTCCAACATCGGCATCAGCCTGGAGGCGTAACGCCATCGCGTACTGCCCATAAAAAAAGCTCCCGGTCGGGAGTTTTTTTTATCTCTGAGCGTTCATTTTTTTGGTGTGTGAGAAAGCATTTATGCATTTTTTTTCAAATGGTTAACTTTTTTTCTCCTGATTCTTAGGGGCCATTCGTTGCTGTTGTAAGCTCGCTTCTATTGGTTGCACTTGACAGAGAATCACCGACGAGAACATCTCCATTACTGAGGTCATCTATGAATGCAACAGAGCTTTGGCAGCTTTCCCCCGAGCAATTCAACGAGTGGCGGCGTGAGAACGATTATCCCCGTATCTGGGCGCTGCTGGTGGCGTCGCTGCCCCATTTCGACGACTGGATGGCGGAGCAGAAGATAGAAAAAAGCGTGATCTTCCAGATCGGCATCGCCCGCTTCATCAGCTCCCGCTGCGTGCTGAGCCTTTGTGTCTACATGAGCGACGACAAGGTCCGCCTGTATGAGAGCGCCTCGAGTGCACTGGAATCCCTGCGCAAGAGCGGCCTCATTCGCTCGGAGACCCGTTTCGAGCCTTACAGCATGTGGCTGGCGGGAAAACATGGCAATGACGAGGTGAAACGGGTGCAAAGCCTGCTTTCGGTCTCGGAGAACAACAAGGGGGAGGCCCAGGTGCTGGGCAAGCATCGTCTGCTCAACATCGGCGGTGTTACCCTCAAAAGCCCCATCATCTCCGGCCGGTTGCTCGATTTTACCTGTCTCGACGAGCTCTCTCTCGATGGGGCCGTCAACAACTCCAAGGTTTATCTGTGGCACTGCTCGGCCAAGGGGGTCAGGGTCAATGGCGGGGTGATCGGGCTCGATCTGTTCGACTCCCTGCTGTGGGACCACAGGGCCTGGGCCAAGAAGCGGGAGCTGGCGCTGGAGGACGGGGTCTTTCAGGACTTCACCATAGAGTGCGAGGAGATCCGCTTCCACTCCTCCCGGGCGGTGCTGAAAAACTTCAGCGTCAGCGCCAAGAACTTCGATGCCACCATGGAGCACACCAACCTGGACAAGGTGGAGGTGGTCTACAACGACAATGGGCGGATCGACCACAACGAGGCGAGCAAACTCTATCGCAATGCCAAGCGTCTCTTCTCCAGCGTGGGTGACACCGTCGACGCCGGCGAGTGCTACTACAAGGAGAAGCTGCACGAGATGAAGTCCCTGGCGAGCCCGCGGGAGCTGTTCCGGGAGCGCTGGTTGCGCAGCGGTCCGATGACGAAGTGCTGGCTCTCCCTGTTGTGCTATCTCAAGTGCGCGGGCAAGTTCATCAGCTTCATCACCTGGGGGTTTGGGGAGCGTCCCATCAGAAGCCTGCTGATGTCGATGGGGGTGATCCTGCTGGCGACCCTGACCTATTTCCTGGCACCGGAGTCTGCAACCCACGGCCATCTGGGGCGCTCCCTCTATTTCAGCATCGTCACCTTCGTGACCCTGGGTTATGGGGACATCTCCCAGACCTCCTCGCCGCTGCAACTGCTGTCGGCCATCGAAGCCTTCTGCGGCATGTTCCTGACCGGTCTCTTCCTCGCGGGTTTTGCCTCGAAAACCAAGCAGTATTGACGGGAGTGCCGGCGGCGGGTGCCATCAGTGCCCGCCTCCGGTGCCCTCCTGCTGTCTTCCCATCCCTCCCGGCTGGCTCGGCGACCCTGCTTGACGCAGCGGCGGTGGAGCGACTTTATTTAAAGTCATCGCATGCCATGGCAAGCGATGGCGCCACCAGCGCCCGGACATGACGCAATCAGAGGAGAAAGCCCGGTATCGATCCGCCAACCACCGATGTAGAGAAGGAATAACGCTATGATATTGAATCACTTATGGGGATTGTATGCCCATCCCCACACCGAATGGCATACCATAGACGAGCGGCACGACAGCTTCAGAAACAGTCTGACCCACATCCTGCTCGTGGCCCTTATCCCTCCCATCTGCGCCTACTATTCCGCCGTTCACATCGGCTGGAGCATCGGGGTCGGTGATCCCATCACCCTGACCGCCAACAGTGCATTCAAGCTGTCGGTCGCCATGTACGTGACCCTCATCATCGGCGTGCTGGCACTCTCCTATCTGGTGCACTGGATGGGGCATACCTTCGGCTCGGATCCCAGCTACACGACCTCGCTGGAGCTGGCGGCCTACACCTCCACGCCACTCTTCATGGTGGGCTTCTCCGCTTTCTTCCCGCATCTCTGGTTCGTGATGCTCATCGGTTTGGTCGGGCTGACCTATTCCGTCTACCTGCTCTATATCGGCGTGCCCATCCTGATGCACATCACCAAGGAGCAGGGATTCATCTACGCCAGCTCAGTGGTGACGGTCGGCCTGGTGTTGCTGGTCTGCGTGCTGGCTGCCACGGCCATCCTGTGGGGATCCGGCTTCGGTCCCGTCTTCACCCAGTAGCCGTGCGTGCCGACGGCAACGACGACAAGGGCGCCTTGATGGCGCCCTTGTCGTTGATCTCTCGCCTGGTCGGCGTGTCTTTGCCAGACCCTGGAGGGAAGTCGTCTGCGTTGATCAGCGGGGATTGCCGCTGCCGATGCCAAACGGGATGCGGTAATCGCTGCTCTGATCGCCGAGGCTGACGGTCAGGTTGCCCTGGGCGCGGCTCGGGATCTGTACCTGTTGGGTACCCATCAGGTTGGCGTGGACGGAGGCTACCAGATCACCGGATTCATCGCGCACCTCCAGCATGGGGTTGGCCTTGCCGGCCATGGCGGCGCTGGCATGCCAGTTCACGAACAGCACACCCGGGGTGGCGTTGAAGTCGGCGGGGACGGAAGCCTGGGCAACACCGGCGCTCATCAGGCCTGCAACGGCCAGCATCTTGATCACGTTTTTCATGTTCATTCACTCTCTTGGTTTTTATGTCATTGGCAAGGCCTGACAGGCCTGCATCAATGCATCCTTGCAAGAGGTCATTCAAATGGTGTGTTGTTTTGTCACGGATGTTTGTCACCCATATGGATGGGGGACGGCCATGAACGACCAGTTGTTTTGCGGCTTGGCGCTCCTGCCTAAGCGATGCGTGAATATTAAGCGCCTCACCCGGTCATTGTTAGCGAGATAAACTGGCCTACACGTTCAAAAAATATGAATGATGTTTTGTGGGGGGGACATAGACGGGTTGGAGGGGAGTCACCCTTCCGGAGAGAGGTGCATGTCCCAGACCTGACACCGGATTGTCACATCCGGTGCGTACTGTGCGGTTTCATTTTAAAACTGCTTCAAGGATGGCTATGTTTCGCGTCTCTTCCCTTGCCGCCTGCGTGGCGGCCACCCTGCTGAGCGGCTGCAATTCGGGCAACGACTCCTCCTCGCCTGCCGTCGGCGACTATCAATACAGCACCAAGGCGGTCTATGCCGCCCGTCAGGCAATGAACAGCTATGAGGTTGCCCCTGAAGGCTTTAGTCCCGTCTTCACCGAACTGGTGGCACGCCATGGCTCCCGCTCGCTGTCCAGCCCCAAATACGATGTGCTGACCAAGCTGGTGTGGGAGGATGCCGCGAGGCAGGGGGCCTTGACCGAGCTGGGCCAACGGCTCGGCGCCAAGGTGGACGCCGTCACGGCCGCCAACCAGACCCTCGGCTATGGCCTGCTGAGTGCGCTCGGTAAGGAGGAGCACGCCAACCTGGCGACCCGGCTCGCCGAACGGCTGCCCACCCTGCTGGCCACTGAATCGACTCCCCTCTGCCTCAAGGTCGAGACATCGGGCAAGGATCGCGCCAACGAAAGCGCCTACTTCTTCATGCAGAGCCTGGCCAAACGGGTCTCTCTGGTGACAGACAGCCCCGACTGTTACGTCAGCCAGGAGAACCCTTCCGAGATCGACAAGGGGCTGCGCAACAAGTTCGAGCTCTACTTCCACAAGACCGAGCCGCAGGGGGAGTACACCCGGTATCTGCCCACCTTCCAGGCCTATCAGGCCTTTGTCGGGGACGAAGATAACGGGGTGGCTCCCGCTCCCGAGCTGACCGAGGCCCTCGATGCGCTCAAGGCCCTGCCCAGGACCCGGGTGATGGCCCGCGAGATGCTCGAGCGTCTCTACAGCAAGGCCTTCGTCGACGAGCTGGCCGCCGGGGTGGATTACGTGGCGGTGAATCCGGAAGACGGCGGCAAGACCCATGTGCGCGACGAGGTGGACGCCGCCCTCATGCTCTACAACCTCTTCATCATCGGCCCGGGGATGATCCGGGAGGCGCAGGCACAAGGCGGGTCCTGGGATTTCGAGCAGTTCATCACGCCAGAGGAGTCTGCCTGGTTCTCCTACCTTTCCGATGCCGAGGACTTCTACGAGAAGGGGCCGAGTCTTGCCAGCCAGAGCGCCACCTACGCCGTGGCCCAGCCCCTGCTTGACGGCCTCTTCAACGAGGTACAGACCCAGGTGGTGGAAGAGGCGGGCGAGCATGTCGCCAAGCTGCGCTTCGCCCATGCGGAGACCCTGATCCCGCTGGCGGCCCTGATGAAGCTGGAAGGGAGCCGCCAGAGCGCCCAGCCCGGCGTGCTGATGAGCCAGGAAAACAACGAATGGCGTGGCGGCTGGGTCTCTCCCTATGCGGCCAATATCCAGTGGGATGTCTACCGCAACGAGGCCGGCCGGGTGCTGGTGAAGATGCTTTACAACGAGAAGGAGCTCGCCTTCAAGGCAGGTTGCTCCCCCATTGCGGTGGGCAGCTTCTTCTATGACTTCGGCGAGCTCAAACGCTGTTACGACTACTCGTCCTGACGCGCTCGTACCATCCCCGGGGCCGGTCATCGCCGGCCCCGATTTTTTTTGGTTCAGGCGGAGCCGGCTTGTCGACGACCCGCCTGCCAGGTGGTGCCCATGGAGGCGGCGATGATGGCGGTTATCCCGAGCCATTGGGACGGGGGCAACTGCTCGCCCAGCCATACCAGTCCCATCAAGGCTCCCATGGCCGGTTCACCGCTGGTGAGAATGCCGTAGCTCTTGAGGGGAAGGCGGCGCAGGGCAAACATCTCGAGAGAGTAGGGGATGGCGCTCGAGAGCAGCCCCACCCCGATGATGGTGAGGATCACGGGGACGGTGAATGAAGCCTCGATCGCACCCTCAAGCCCGAAGGGCAATACCAGCAGGGTGCCCACCCACATGCCCAGCGCCGGAGCCTGTGCGCCCAGCAAGGCTCCTGCCCGCTTTCCGGTGAGCATATAGAGCCCCCAGAAGAGGCCAGCCCCGAGAGCCAGTGCGGCACCCAGGGGATCGATGGCCTGCTGTGTTGCCCGCAGGGGCAAGAGCAGCAGCAGCCCGGCGATGGCCAGTATCAGCCAGATGAAGTCCGCCCGGTGGCGTGAGGAGATCAGAGCCACCGTCAGGGGGCCGATGAACTCGATGGCCAGGGCTACGCCGAGGGGAATGCGTGCGATGGCCAGATAGAAGAGCAGGTTCATGGCCCCAAGCGACAGGCCGTAGGGGATGGCGCCCAGCAGGGTGCGTCGGTCGAGGGGGGCACGCCAGATGCGAAACACCAGGGAGAGGAGGAGGGCGGCGCACCCCAGCCGGAACAGGGTCGTACCTGCGGCACCCAGCAAGGGAAACAGGGATTTGGCCAGGGAGGCGCCGAGGGTGATCGACAACATGGCGAGCAGGACGGCCAGAAGAGAGGAGAGGGCATTGGGATTGGGTTGCATGGTGTTCATACCGGGCAGGACGATGAGCAATAAAATATATCTGGATACTTGGGTAAACCGGTCTAATACTGGCCTTGTGCGATAATTTTTATCTAATGAACCCCATGACCGACAAATTTGATCTGCTCATCCTCGCCGAGCTGCAACAGGATGCTCGTCTGCCCACGCCGGAGCTGGCCCACAGGGTCGGTCTTTCCGCCCCAGCCTGCTACCGCCGCGTCCGCGCCTTGCGGGAGTCCGGTCTCATCGAGCGGGAAGTGGCGCTGGTGGCACCGTCCACCATGGGCTGGCCCATCACCATGCTGGTGCTGGTGACCCTGGAGCGGGATCATGGCCGCATCGTCGATGAGATGATCGCCAGCCTGCAGCGGGAACCCGAGGTGATGGATCTCTGGTATGTGACGGGGGAGCAGGACTTCGTGCTGCAAGTGGCCGCCAGGGACATGCAAAGTTACGAGCAGTTCACCCGTCGGGTGCTCCATGCCAGGGACCAGGTGCGCAGTTTCAAGACTCTGGTGGTCATGGGACAGCACAAGCGTTGCGGCGCCTTGCTGCCCGGGTAAAGAGGGGGTTGCGCCGAAGCCTTGCCGGCATTGCGGGAGCGCCGTCAGGGAAACGAACAGGGGCAGGTACGGCCTGCCCCTTCTGTGTCAGCCAGGTTCTCCGGGCGCCAGCTCCTCTGCCGTCATGGGGCGCAAGACCCGGCAGGGATTGCCGACCGCCACCACGCCTGCCGGAATGTCTCTGGTGACAACTGATCCCGCCCCGATGACGCTGTTGTCCCCTATGGTGACGCCCGGGCAGATGACGACGCTGCCCCCAATCCAGACGTTGTTGCCGATACGCACCGGCTTGCCGAACTCCACCCCCTTGATGCGCGGCGCTACCGCCACCGGGTGGGTAGCGGTGTAGATCTGCACTCCGGGGGCCAGCAGCACGTTGTCGCCTATGTGTACCTCGCACACATCCAGGATGGTGCAGTTGAAATTGGCGTAGAAATTCTCGCCGACAAAGATGTTGGCGCCATAGTCGCAGAAGAAAGGGGGCGTGATGAAACAGCGTTCTGCGCGGCCACCCAGCAGGCGGGTGAGGCGCTCATCCCAGTCAGGGGCATCGGTTCGCTCCCGGTTCAGTTCTCCCAGCAGGGCGCGGCACTGCTCCCGCGCAGCCCGCAGTTCGGGGTCCCCTGCATCATAGGGCGCTCCCGCCACCATCTTCTGCCACTCGGGGCCACGCACGGCGGGTCGCTGCACTGTTGTTGCGTCAGTCATCATTGCTCCATCAGCCAGATCAGGGATTCGTAAGGGCGCAGCTTGCAGGATTGCGGGCGGGCCGGGCTATCCGGGTAGTTGCCAAGCAGCAGGCGCCCCTCTCCATTGGCCAGCTCGGCAGGCAGGGCAAACTCCACCGGCTCGCCGTAGAAGTTGCTCACCACCACCAGAGTCTGGCCGCCGGCGCGGCGGACATAGGCCCAGATCTGCGGGTGCCCGGTCAGCAGCTCCTGATAATCCCCCTGAGTGAAGATGGGGTGCGCCTTGCGAAGGGCGATGAGATCCCGATAGTGCCAGAACACCGAGTGCTGGTCGGCGAGCGCCGCCTCGGCGTTGATCTCGGGGTAGTTGGCGGTTGGCTTGAGCCAGGGCGTCCCGCTGGTGAAACCGGCGTTGGGGGCGGCACTCCACTGCATCGGGGTGCGCGAGTTGTCCCGGGACTTGGCGCCGAGAATGGCGAGGATCTCGGCCTCGCTCATCCCTTCCGCCTGCTTGATGGCGAAGATGTTGCGGCTCTCCACATCCTGATAGTCGTCGATGTGCTGATAGCCGGGGTTGGTCATGCCGATCTCCTCCCCCTGATAGATGTAGGGGGTGCCTTGCAGGCCGTGCAGCGTGCTGGCCAGCATTTTGGCGGCGACCACCCTATGCTCGTCCTCATCGCCGAAACGGGAGACGATGCGCGGCTGATCGTGGTTGCACCAGAACAGCGCCGACCACCCCTTGCCATGCATACCGCTCTGCCAGTGGTTGAAGATGCGCTTGAGTTCGAGGAAATCGAACGGGGCCTTGGTCCACTTGTCGCCGCCCGGGTAATCCACCTTGAGGTGATGGAAGTTGAACACCATGGAGAGCTCGGAACCATCCAGCGCGCCATAGCGCTGGCAGTGTTCCAGGCTGGTGGAAGACATCTCGCCTACCGTCATGGCCCCCACGGGGGCGAAGACGTCGCGGCTCACATCCTGCAAAAATTCGTGGATGCGCGGCCCGTCGGTGTAGAAGCGGCGGCCATCCCCCACCTCGTCGTCAGGGAATGCCTGATCCTTGGAGATGAGGTTGATGACGTCGAGGCGGAAACCGTCCACCCCTTTCTTCGCCCAGAAATGGATGATCTTCTTCACCTCGGCGCGCACGGCAGGGTTCTCCCAGTTGAGATCCGCCTGCTCGCGGGCAAAGAGGTGCAGGTAGTACTGGCCGGTGGCCGGATCCAGCTCCCAGGCGCTGCCGCCAAACTTGGATTGCCAGTTGTTGGGCACGCCGCCGTCCACCGAATCTTTCCAGATGTAGTAGTCGCGATAGGGGCTGTGCTTGTCCCCCAGCGCCGACTTGAACCAGGCGTGCTCGGTGGAGGTGTGATTCACCACGATATCCATCACGATGCGGATGCCGCGCGCATGGGCGGCGCCCAGCAGGGCCTCGAAATCGCTCATGGTGCCGTAGGCGGGATCTATGTTGAGGTAATCGGCGATGTCGTAGCCGTTGTCCACCTGGGGAGAGACGTAGACCGGGGTCAGCCAGAGGGCATCGACCCCCAGCGTCTTGAGGTAGTCGAGGCGGGCCATGATCCCCTTGAGATCACCGGTGCCACGGGCGCCGGAATCCTGAAAGCTTTTGGGGTAGATCTGGTAAATCACGGCGCTTTGCCACCAGGGTGTCTGTGTCATGGTTGGTTCGCTCATTGGTTGAAACCGGATTAGTTGGAACAGGGCAACGATAAAGGGCGGAGCCAGGGCTCCGCCGAGGTTGTGTGGATCAGGCCGTGGCCAGATCCAGCTTGCCGGCCGCTTGCTGGCGCTTGTAGACCAGCAGGGTCAGCAGGGCGGGGACCACGATGGCCACCAGCATGGCGATGGCGTAGATGCCCCAGTATTGCGGCTGGATGGAGAGGATGCCTGGCAGGCCGCCCACCCCGATGCCGTTGGCCATCACCCCGGCGAAGCCGCAGATGAGAGCCGCACAGCTTGAGCCCACCATGGCGCACAGCATGGGGAACTTGTACTTGAGGTTGATGCCGTACATGGCCGGCTCGGTCACCCCGAGATAGGCGGAGATGGCGGCCGGGACCGAGATCTCCCGCTCGTTCTCCTTGCGGCTGATCAGGATGATGCCGACGACCGCAGACGCCTGGGCGATGTTGGAGAGGGCGATCAGCGGCCAGATGGGGGTGCCGCCCATGCTCTGCATCAGTTGCAGGTCCACCGCGTTGGTGGTGTGGTGGATGCCGGTGATGACCAGGGGCGCATAGAGGAAGCCGAACAGGGCTGCGCCGATGGGGGCAAACGAACCCGTCATGGCCGCCTTGGCGGCAAAGCCGACGCCGTCACCAATCCAGCGGCCGAACGGACCGATCAGGGCGTGTGCCACGATCACCGCCAGCAGCAGGGAGATGAAGGGCACAATCACCAGGTAGAGATAGGCCGGGATGATGCGCTTGAGGCTGGTCTCCACCCATGCGAGGAAGACACCCGCCAGCAGGGCCGGAATGACCTGGGCCTGATACCCCACCTTCTGGATGACGAAGAGGCCGAAGTCCCACACTTCCGGGGTCTGCTGGCCGATGCCATAGGCGTTCATCAGTTGCGGCGACACCAGCGTGATACCCAGCACGATGCCGAGGATCTCGGAGCCGCCCATCTTCTTCACCGCAGACCAGCAGACACCCACCGGCAGGAAGTGGAAGATGGCTTCACCCAGCAGCCAGAGGAAGGCGTGCACCTGGGCCCAGAACTGGCTGATCTCGGTGAGGGTGTGGGTGCCGTCGTCGAACATCTTGATATCGCCGATGACGTTGCGAAAACCCAGGATCAGGCCGCCGGTGATGATGGCGGGCAGCAGGGGCACGAAGATCTCCGCCAGGTGGGAGATGCCGCGCTCCAGCGGATTCATGTTGTGGCGGGCGGCCTGTTTGGCGGCCTCCTTGCTGCCGCCGCTCACGCCGATCTCCTGGGTGAGCGCCTTGTACCACTGATCCACCTCGTTGCCGATCACCACCTGGAATTGGCCGCCCTGGGTGAAGCTTCCCTTCACCGAAGGGATGGTCTCGATGGCCTTGGGATCGGCCTTGGCCGGATCGGCCAGCACGAACCTGAGCCGGGTCAGGCAGTGGCTGACAGTGGTGATGTTCTCTTTGCCGCCGATCCGCTCGATCAGCTGCGCCAGATGCTGTGTGTTGACTTTTGACATGAGCCTTCCCTCTGTGACTCCATGAATAATGGTCGTGTCTTTACCGGCTGGCCAAGGACCGCCCGTTTATTGGTATCGTTCCCAATCAGCATGAAGCCAGTGGCTGGCATCGGCAATGGGAACGTTCCCAATTCGTGGCGCTGGTCACAAAAAGCGCAAAACGCCGGGAATGGAGGAAAAGATAGACTACAGGGGCTGACAGGGGGCGATGGTAGCTCTGGGGGGCTGCCCCTCTTCAATCTGATCGAGCAGCTGTCTGGCGGCCAGTATACCGGCATCCTTGTAGCCGAAATCCAGGCTGAGGGTGTTGGCAAAGAGGAAAGTCAGCATGGGATTGCTGCCAAGGCCGCTCACCAGGATGTCGGTGCGACCCTGCTCCTGCAGGTATTTGGCGGCGCCGATGGCCAGGGTGTCGCTGGCACAGACCATGGCCTGGGTGGTGGGGGTGAGCAGCTCGGCCGCGAGCCGATAGCCGCTTTGCAGACCGAGATCCCCGAGGGCGCTGCGGGGCGTGCGCCCCTGTTCCCGACAGTAGTCGAGGTAAGCCTGATGCCGACGCAGCCCCGTGGTGAGATCGCTGCGTTCCACCCCGAGATAGGCGACCTCGGTCAGGCCACGCTCCCCGAGGTGGGCGAGCACGGCGCGCACCGCCCCGTCATCGTCGAAGCAGACCGACGAGAAGCCGGGGCGCTCGCGGGCCATCAGCACCAATTTCTCCCTGAGCGGCGCCATGGCGGCATAGTCCAGATCGTTGAAGGCAAACAGGATGATGCCGTCCACCCCGCGCCGCTCCAGCACCGCCAGGTGCTCGCTCACCTTGGCGGGGGAGAACTTGCTCTCCATCAGCACGGCGTCGTAGCCACGCTGGTAGAGGGTCTCCAGCATGCCGCGCACCGCCTGGTTCTCGGAGCTGGAGTCGAGGCGCGACACCACGATGCCGACCACCTGCTGGCTCTGGCTGCGCATGGCCCGCGCCGATTTGCTCGGCACGAAACCGTGCTGGGCGATCACCGATTCGACCCTGGCCCTGGTCTGGGCATTGACCTTGGGATCCTGATTGAGCACCCGGGAGACGGTCGACTTGCCGACCCCGCTGAGGCGAGCGATATCGAGGATGGTCAGTTTCTTTTCCATGGGGGATCCGTGACAGGGGAGGGCGACAATCGGGATGCAGACATTGTTGTGATTAACTCCTGTGAATACAAGCCCATGGCGTTAGAATGCCCTTTCCCAGGCGACTTTCTTCGCCGTTGCACAGGACGCGCATCATGGATCTGTTGGCAAGTCTGCACTTCTCTCTCTCCATCACGGGCCCCATCTGTCTGGTGCTGGTACTCGGCATCTGGCTCAAGCGGCTGGGTCTCTTGCCCGACAGCTTCGTCGAGTCCGCCTCCCGTCTGGTGTTCCAGGTCACCCTGCCAGCGCTCTTGTTTCTCAGCATGGTGCGCACCGATTTTTCCACCATGCCGAGCCCCTGGCTCATCCTCTACGGCCTGCTCGGCACCCTCGCCGGTTTCCTGGTGCTGGAGGTGCTGGCGGCCCGCTTCATCAGCGAGCAGAAATTGCGGGGCATCTTCGTGCAGGGCAGCTTTCGCGGCAACATGGGGATCATGGGGCTGGCCTATGTGCAAAACGCCTACGGCCCGGAGGGGATAGGGGCCGCCGCCCTGCTGGTGGGCTCCATCACTGTGCTCTACAACGTGCTCGCGGTGATCACCCTGACCCGCAGCCTGGGGGGCGGAAAGGGGCTCGCCCCCATACTCAAGGGGATCGTCAAAAACCCCCTCATCATCGCCATTCTGGCGGCCCTGCCCTTCGGTCTGCTCGGCATCGAACTGCCCCAGCTGGTCATCACCACGGGCAACTATTTCGCCAACATGACCCTGCCGCTGGCCCTGCTGTGCACCGGCGCCAGCCTCAACCTCAAGGCCCTGCGCGGCGGCGCCATGCTGACCGGCTGGGCCACGGTCAACCGGTTGTGCTGCATCCCCGTGCTGCTGGTGCTGGGGGCCTGGGCGCTCGGCTTCAGCCCGCAGGCCCTCGGCATCCTGTTTCTCATCAGCTCAACCCCCACCGCCGCCGCCAGCTATGTGATGACCCGCGCCATGGGCGGTGACAGTGCCCTCGCGGCCAACATCATCGCCACCACCACCCTGGGCTCGCTCGTCACCACCAGCCTGGGGGCCGCCCTGATGAACTACCTGAGACTGATGGGGTGATGGGGCGCCGCCATGATGCACGACCCGGGGTTGACGGGATCGGCATTCACCCTTGACCTTGCCGGAGGCGGCAGCTTTAGGCTGATGTCACATCCACAGAGGAGAGAGCCCATGACCATCGAACTCACCGTTACCGGCATGTCCTGCGGCGGTTGCGCTGCCAGCCTGCAAAAGGCCCTGCTGGCCCAGCCAGCAGTCCGCACCGCCACGGTCGACTTTGCCAGCCGCAAGGCAGCCATCGAGAGCGAGCTGAGCAAAGCCGAGTTGATCGCCCTGATCGAGGCGAGAGGCTTTCAGGTAGAGTGGATTATCACTTAATTGGTATAAATCAGACTAATATTCTGTTTACTTCTTTTTATTGGTGAGAATGATCACTTAAATCCCGTTTAAAAAGAATAAAAATGCTGCAATTCCCTCATCCAAAAGGATTGCAGCATGACCCTTCCCATTCGCAAGACCCTGATCGCCGCCGTACTCGGCCTGACCCTCTCCCCCATGGCCATGGCGCTGCCCAGCGTGCACATTCTGGCCACCGGCGGCACCATCGCCGGGGCGGGCCAGTCTGCCACACAGTCCAACTACGAGGCCGGCAAGGTGGCCATCGAGACGCTGATCGCCGCCGTGCCCGAGATGAAAAACGTGGCCGACGTGCAGGGTGAGCAGGTGGTCAAGATCGGCTCCCAGGACATGAACGACGAGGTGTGGCTCACGCTCGCCAAGCGGGTCAACGCGCTGCTGGCCAGGGATGACGTGGACGGCATCGTCATCACCCATGGCACCGACACCATGGAGGAGACCGCCTACTTCCTCAATCTGACCGTCAAGAGCGACAAGCCGGTGGTGCTGGTGGGCGCCATGCGCCCCTCCACCGCCATGAGCGCCGACGGCCCCATGAACCTCTACAACGCCGTGGTGACTGCCTCCGACCCCGCCTCCAAGGGGCGTGGCGTCATGGTGGCGATGAACGACACCGTGCTGGATGCCCGCGACGTCACCAAGACCAACACCACAGGAGTGCAGACCTTCGCCTCCCCCAACTTCGGCCCGCTCGGCTACATCCACAACGGCAAGATCGACTACCAGCGCAGCCCGGCCCGTCTGCATACCAGCAAGACCCCGTTCGACGTGAGCAAGCTCGACAAGCTGCCCCAGGTCGGCATCGTCTACAGCTACGCCAACGCCTCGGACCTGCCGGCCAAGGCCCTGGTGGATGCCAAGTTTGACGGCATCGTCAGCGCCGGGGTGGGCAACGGCAACCTCTACCACACCCTGTTCGGCACCCTGGCCAAGGCGAGCAAGGACGGCATTCGCGTGGTGCGTTCCGCCCGCGTGCCGACCGGTTCCACCACCCTGGATGCCGAGATCGATGACGCCAAGTACGGCTTCGTCGCCGCCGAGACCCTCAACCCGCAGAAGGCGCGGGTGCTGCTGATGCTCGCCCTGACCCAGAGCAAGGATCCGGCCCAGATCCAGCGCTGGTTCCAGCAGTTCTGAGACCTCGGATCGGTCTGATTGACACTACCCCGTGAGATGAAGGGCAGGATAGGATCCTGCCCTTTCTTGTTGCGCCAGAGGCAGAGGTCGGTCCTCAGCTCATCATCAGCCAGCCGCAGAAACCCAGGTAAACCAGTCCCACCAGGGCGAGCCTGCCCGCCGTCATCCGCTCCCGACTGAACCCCCACCACAGCAGCGTGACCGCCAGCAGCGTCACCAGGGAGGAGGCCATCATGGTGCTGTCCAGCAGCCAGGGGGTGAACAGCAGGCAGAACGCCTTGGGAATGGTGCCCTGGATCATCATGGCCCCCGAGATATTGGCCAGCGCCAGCCGGTGTTTGCCCTGCCGCACCCAGATAAGCACGTTCATCAGCTCGGGCATTTCGGTGGCCACCGGGCTCAGCAGCAGGGCCGCCAGCACCGGAGAGAGACCGAACAGCTCGCCCATGTTCTCCAGCTGGTGAACGAACAGCTGGGCCGCCAGCGCCACCACACCGAGCGCCACCAGGGTTTGCAGCAGCACCTTGCCGAGCGCCGGGATCCTGGCGTGCGGATCCAGCTTGAGGGGGGAGGGCAATTCGGCCTCGTGGCTGTCGGTCTGTTTCAGCTCACGTCGCACATAGAGGAGGTAGATCAGCACGAACAGGGGGGCCAGCCAGGTTTTACCGGTGAAGACCACCATGCCAAGCAGCACGGCCAGCAGGAAGATGCCGGCAAACCAGGCCTGATCGCGGCCTATCTCCCGCTGCACCTCGCCATTGATGGATCTGTGCTCCCGGCTCATGCACAGCAGCAGGGTCACGCCGACGGCAGCATAGCCTATGGTAGCCAGCACCAGCGGGCCGCCGAGGGCCGCACCTATGCCTATCTGCTGCTGGGCGGGGGCATCCCCCATCAGCAGGGCGGTCAGGGTGACGATGCATTCGGGCAGGGCCGTGCCGAGGGCAGCCAGCAGAGAACCGGTGGCGCTTTGGGACAGTTTGAAATGATGGCCGGTCCATTCGATGCCGTTGACGAAGTATTCGCAGGCCAGATAGATGGTGACGGCAGAGATCAGAAATAACAGCAGGGTGATCAGCATGATGAGTAACCGCCAGGCGAGCAGAACAACCGATGGACCCGATACGGCTCGCCCGGCTGGCGTGCATATCGAGGCCAAAGGTCTTGCAGGACGATAGGTGCTATCGCCGCCCATGCCATGGATCTGTGGATCCAAGAGTGTTGACATGGGCCCTGCCCGGATTTCGGGCGGGTTGCTACTCCCCAGTGACAGTGCGGGCTTTTTACCAAGTGGTTCGGTGAGGCGCAAGGCCAACAGGGGATGATCCGCGCGACAAGTTGTAAAAGGATGTGACAACCCCTCGACTCTCCCGTCCGGGATCCTGATCTTTTTACGGGGATCCTTGTGCTGGCACAGCGATTGCTACGAGTTGGCTACTGTCCACATTGACTTGGGAAGGGTGAACGATGAAACGGTGGATCCAACATTTTTACCAGCTTAATCGCCTCAACTGGCTGATGGTCTGGCTGCTGCTTTGCTGCAGCATCATCCTGCTGTTTCCGGCCGGATTGATGAAAGGCGCCGTGAGCCAGTGGGCCACGGCTCATGCGGCCTGGCTTGGGGTCGGCATGTTGATCGCCATCTCCTATTTCTGCAGTCAGGGCTTCCTGATCGCCTGGGAGTGGGCCTGTGACGAGTGGCAGTCCCGCCGCCAGCAGGATCAACTGGCCCAGATGATTGGCTTCCTCGACTTCAACGAGAAGGCGGTGCTGCGGGAGTTCGTACTGCAACGGAAAAGCGTCATAAACCTGCCGATCACCGAACCCGCCGTCAAAAACCTGATGGATGCCGGCGTGCTCACCTACGCCTACGGCAAGCCGGCGCGAGAGAAGGAAGACGAGAACCAGATCCGCGCCCTGATGATCGCCCTGCCGGCGCGCCCTCTGCTGACCTACAAGGTTCTGGGACTGTCGCGGGGCAAGATGAGCGACGAGCAGGTGGAGCAGATCATGAATGCCAGGCCCAAATTCGCGCAGAAAAGCCTCCAGCGCTGACCTTCTCCCCCCATGAAAGAAAAGAGCCGGACATCTGTTCCGGCTCTTTGCTGTCTGGCGTTGCTTATTCGGTTCTGGCTTTGAGGTAGCCGGCGTAGTCGGGCACCTGGACGCTGAATGCCTGCTGCATGTGCGGGCTGTCCATGATGAAGTCCGCCGTCGCCTCGTTGGTGGCGACCGGGATGTTCCAGACGGCCGCGAGGCGCAGCAGGGCCTTGACGTCAGGATCGTGGGCGGCGGGATTGAGGGGATCCCAGAAGAAGATCATCACGTCTATCTTCCCTTCGGCGATGAGGGCGCCGAGCTGCTGATCCCCTCCCATGGGGCCGGAGAAGAGGCAGGTAATGGGCAGCTGCGCCTTCTTGCCGAGCAGGGTGCCCGTGGTGCCGGTCGCATAGAGATGGTGGAGCTTGAGCTCCTCCTTGCGCCGCAGCACCCAGTTCAGCAGAGGGGCTTTCATGTTGTCGTGAGCCACCAGGGCAACCCGTTTGTGGGGCGCCATCTCGCGTGCAATCAGTTCCATGGAGGTCATCCGTAGCAAAATGATGGGAATGGGGTCGTATCCTAATCGAAAGCGGCGCCTGCCGCTGCCCCATGCATCGTAACTGTGATCCCGGAGGCGGTTCAATCCGGCGCCTGCCATCCTGACAGCCTCTGGCCTGCCTTGTCAGCAACCAGGTTGGCTACCGTATCGTTGGGCAAGATCTCTGCCGCTGGTGCCATGAAAAAACCCGCCTGGGCGGGTTGGGATTGTCTCTTGATGTCATCGCGATTCAGGATGACTCGGCATGGAGCTGGGATTGCTGGTAGTTTTCCAGACCGATACGGGCGATGAGATCGAGTTGGGTTTCCAGCCAGTCCACATGGTCCTCTTCATCTTCCAGGATCTCCTGGAACAGGTCGCGGCTGACGTAGTCCTGCACAGACTCGGCATAGGTGATGGCGACTTTCAGGTCGGGGATGGCGTCCATCTCCAGAGACAAGTCACAGCGCAGCATCTCTTCCACCGTCTCACCGATGCGCAGCTTGCCCAGATCCTGCAAGTTGGGCAGCCCTTCCAGAAACAGCACCCGCTTGACCAGCTCGTCGGCATGTTTCATCTCATCGATGGATTCGTGATACTCCTTGTGCCCCAGCCCCTTGAGGCCCCAGTCATCATAGATGCGGGCATGCAGGAAGTATTGGTTGATGGCAACCAGCTCATTGGCCAGCACCTTGTTGAGGTGGGCAATGATTTTGGGATCTCCTTTCATCGACATTACTCCTCGTTTTCGAGCCTAGGCAACGATCACTAGAGCTTAGTCCAGAAACATGACCATAACGTGATGGGGAAAGTCGTCCTCTGGAGGGCAGAAGGAGAGATGAAGATGAGAAGTCGGCGGTTTTACGCCACTTCGTAATAGAGCGGTGCTTGCTCTGACTCCATCTTGTCGATTTCGGTAGCGATGATCTCCATCGCCATGCGCACACATTTACCACATTGGGCACCGACTTCCAGCGACTGTTTCAACTGTCGGAATTCAGTCTTGCCTGCCTGTACCGCCTTGCGGATCTGGTTATCTGTGATGCCGCGGCACAAACACACGTACATAATCTGGACCTCATGCTGGAATGAGATGAAATCTAAATGAGAATGGTTCGTAGTGCAAAGAACGAATGGTAATAAGATCCCGTGCTTGCCAGTGATTCCACCCTTGGGGAGAATGCCTTTATCAGAGAGGATGCGAACATGTTCAAAAAACTATTCAATGCCCTGTTCAAGGGAGAGATCGCCCAGAGCCCCGAGGTTGAGCCCATCGAATACATGGGCTATCTCATCTATCCCGAGCCCATGGCGGAAGGGGGGCAATACAGGCTGGCAGGTCGCATCACCAGGGAGATAGACGGGCAATTACAGACCCATCGCTTCATCCGCTCCGATCTCTTTGCCAACCCGGCGGATGCCGAGCGCTTCATGGTGCAAAAGGCCCATACCTTCATCGACCAGATGGGGGAGCGCATGTTTGAACCCCGTGTGAAGCCAGACGCCAGCCCAGCTCCATGATGTCAGCCGAGCTGCTCGCCTTGCGCCACGCTATCGCTCATGCCGGCGAGCGGCGTCTGATCTGGCTGGAAGGGGAGCAGGATGACTGCATCGTTCGTGCCGAATCCTTGCTGTGGGGGGCGGTGTTCTGGCTGGGGCAGGGTCCTGAGCGTCATGCTCCGCAGCCTGCCGCCAAGGCGCTTCAACGGCTCGGTCAGGAGTGCGACACCCTGGTATTCAATGCCTTCAGCGGTTTTCACCCCGATGCATTCGGTGCCTTGGCGGGGACATTGAGGGCTGGGGGGCTCTTGCTTCTGCTGACCCCGCCGCGGGAGGTATGGCCGACCTACCCAGACCCTGATCGTCAGAGGCTGGTCGCCCAGCCAGAGGAGGCCGATCGTGCCGGGCAGGGTTTCATCTCCCGGCTGGTACGGTTGCTGGCAGAAGATCCGGCGCGAGATCTGACGCCAGCCTCTTGTGATATTACCTGGCAGCCTCTCGACGGGAGCCGACCGCTGAGCGCGGATCAGGCCCGTGCGCTGCCCGCCATCCACAACGTGTTGCACGGCCATCGCCGCCGCCCCCTGGTGCTGAGCGCCGATCGCGGTCGTGGCAAGAGCGCCGTGCTGGGGCTGGCGAGCGCCGACTTGCTGAGTCGGGATCCGGCCTTGACGATAGCGGTGACGGCCCCTTCCCACGCTACAGTGGCGACACTTTTTGCCCATGCAGAGCGCGCGCTGGCAGAGATGCCTGAGCGGCTGGCCGGTCTGAGCTATGTGTCCCCTGATCGGGTGGCTCAAGGAGACGTGCTGGCGGATCTGCTGCTGGTAGATGAAGCCGCCGCCATCCCGACCCCACTGCTGGAGGCCATGCTGGCCCGCCACAGTCGTATTGTCTTCGCTACAACGGAGCACGGCTATGAGGGGACGGGGCGCGGCTTTCATCTGCGCTTCAAGCGGATACTCGATGAGCAAACCCCGGATTGGCAGGAGCTGCGCCTGGTGGAGCCCATTCGCTGGAGCCTGAGCGATCCGCTGGAGCCTCTGATCTTCCGGCTCCTTGGTCTGAATGCTGACATATCGGCACCTCATCCCCCGACATCACCGACCTGGCGCCTGGTCGGACAAGATGAGCTGGCCCGTGATGACGCGCTGCTCAATCGGGTGTTCGGCCTGCTCGTGCTGGCTCACTACCAGACCAGCCCCAGTGATCTGCGGTATTTGCTGGAGGGGCCGGATCTCGACATTCATCTGATGGAGCAGGGACAGGAGTTGCTCGGGGTGGCGCTGGTCGCGCGGGAGGGCAATATACCCCCTGATCTGGCGCACGCGATCTGGGCCGGACGAAGGCGCCCTCGTGGACATCTGCTGCCCCAGTCGCTGCTGGCCCACGCCGGTTTCGTGACGGCGGGGGAGCGCTCTTATGCCAGGGTGATGCGCATCGCCATCCATCCTGCCCTTCATCGTCTCGGGCTGGGGTCCCGGTTGCTGGACAAGCTGGTATCACATTATCGGGCATTACGGGTCGATTATCTGGGATCTGCCTTCTCCGCCAGTCCAGATCTGCTGCCATTCTGGCTCAAGGCGGGATTGAAGGTGCTGCGTCTTGGTCTGCAGCGCGATGCGGCCAGCGGCAGTCATGCAGCTTTGCTGCTGATGCCGTTGCAATCGGAATATCACGCCGAGCTGGCGCAATGGCGACAGCGTTTCATGAGCCAGTTGCCGGCCCTGCTGGCGGGTGAACTCAAGAGGCTGGATACCGAACTGGTCTGGCTATCCCTCAGAGGCGGACCTGTCACTCATGTGCCGGATCTGGATGAATTCGAGCATCGGGAACTCGATTGCTTTGCCCACCATCACAAGCCATTCGAATTGTGCCAGGCGACACTGCAACGCTGGCTACTCCGGCGAGTGATGATGCTGGATGCGTTAAGTCAGGATGAACGACGGTTGCTGATCGCCACCATCTGGCAATATGCGTCCTGGTCCGAGCTGGCTGCCCGACAGGGTGTCGCGGGCAAACCCGCCCTGATAAAAGCACTGCGCTCCCTGCTGGCCAGACTGCTGGCTCAGCAAGCACCAGCGGGCTGACCCCCGCCTCTGGCACGGCAGAAAACCACGGAGCCCGGGAGGACCCCATGGCCCCTCCCGGGTTCTGCACATCGATTCGACTCACCATGGCTAAAGCTCTCCCCGTTCAAGACGTGGCCACCCCGGGACCCGTTTCTCCCTCTTCCCTGCTCGCGTTTTGCCCATTGCCACTGCTCTGATGAGCCTGGTCAGGGCTGTCTGCATTTTGGTTTTTTCTGAATATGGACTAATACTTGAATGTGAAATGAATTTTAATAAATGCATTATTTTCAGATGGTTAGCGTCGGGTGTATTGAATGCAGGCCATCTTCTCCAACGTGCACAGGGAGTGCAATGTGAGAAACGATGCAGCTCAGGCAGGTGCCGGAATGATGATGTGGTTCATCAGCAGCAGCGCTTTTGCCAATGAGATCCGGTTCAACATGACGCGCGGGGCGACCGCCATCAGCCAGCAGGTCTATGACCTGCACATGACGATTTTCTATATCTGTTGCGTCATCGGTCTGCTCGTCTTCGGCATCATGTTCTGGTCCATCGTGCACCATCGAAAATCGCGCGGTGCCAAAGCCGCCCAGTTTCACGAAAGCACCCGCATCGAGTTGCTGTGGACGGCCATCCCCGTGTTGATACTGATCGCGATGGCGGCACCGGCAACCTCGACCCTGTTGAAGATGGAGGATACCTCCAAGGCCGATCTCACCGTCCTCGTCACGGGCTCGCAATGGAAATGGCATTACAAATACCTCGAGTATCCAGTGGCGTTTTATTCCCTGCTGGCGACCAGCAAACAGCAGATCTCCGGTGATGCCCCCAAGGGCGGCAATTATCTGCTGGAGGTGGATAACCCTCTGGTATTGCCGGTCGGCAAGAAGATCCGTTTCCTGATGACCTCGGACGATGTCATTCACTCCTGGTGGGTTCCCGCCTTCGCCGTGAAAAAAGACGCCAATCCTGGCTACATCAACGAGTCCTGGACCCGGATCGACAAGCCGGGCACCTATCGTGGGCAGTGCGCCGAGCTGTGCGGCAAGGATCACGGTTTCATGCCTGTGGTTGTGGTGGCCAAATCCGCAGAGGAGTTCGAGAAGTGGATTGCCAGAAAGGGAGACGAGCAGGCAACTGCCAAGGCACAGCAACAGGCGCAGGCAGCGGAGACCATGACGTTGCCACAAGCCATGGCACAGGGGGAGAAAGTCTATCTGGGGCACTGCGCTGCCTGTCATCAGCCCGCGGGTACCGGATTGCCCGGCATCTTCCCGGCGCTCAATGGCAGCAAGGTGACCACACAGGCGGAACATCGGGCCCAGCATCTGGACATCGTCCTGCATGGCAAGAGCGGCACGGCGATGCAGCCTTTTGGCAAACAGTTGACGGCGCAGGAACTGGCCGCCGTCATCACCTATGAACGCAATGCCTGGGATAACAAGACCGGCGACCTTGTGCAGCCAGCCGAGGTGCAGTCCCTTCTCAACCCGGCCAATCCGGACAAGGACAAGTGAGGCGTCGGCATGAGTGATGGAATCACGGATACCCCGCACAGCGAACATGTCCACCAGCCAGCGGCCGGTCTGAGGCGCTGGCTCTACACCACCAATCACAAGGACATCGGTACCCTCTATCTTTGCTTTGCCCTCACCATGTTCTTTACCGGTGGCGCCATGGCCATGGTGATCCGGGCAGAACTGTTCCAGCCCGGACTGCAACTGGTGGAACCCCTGTTTTTCAACCAGATGACCACGGTACACGGCCTCATCATGGTCTTTGGTGCCGTCATGCCCGCCTTCACCGGCCTCGCCAACTGGCTGATCCCCATCATGATTGGGGCTCCTGACATGGCGCTGCCCCGCATGAACAACTGGAGCTTCTGGATCCTGCCGTTTGCTTTCCTCATCCTCCTGTCGAGCCTGTTTATGGAGGGAGGCGGCCCCAGTTCTGGCTGGACCTTCTATGCCCCCCTGTCCACCCAGTACAGCGGCAACAGCACGGCCCTGTTCGTCTTTGCCATTCACATCATGGGGATCTCCTCCATCATGGGGGCCATCAACGTCATCGTGACCATCTTCAACCTGCGGGCGCCGGGCATGGGCTGGATGCAGATGCCGCTGTTTGTCTGGACCTGGCTCATCACGGCGTTTCTGCTCATCGCTGTCATGCCGGTGCTGGCGGCTGCGGTGACCATGGTGCTGACGGACAAGTATTTCGGGACCAGTTTCTTCGATGCGGCCGGTGGGGGGGATCCTGTCCTGTTTCAGCACATTTTCTGGTTCTTCGGGCACCCGGAAGTCTACATCATGATATTGCCGGCTTTCGGCATCGTCTCCAGCATCATTCCGACCTTCTCCCGCAAGAAGCTGTTCGGTTATCGCTCCATGGTCTATGCCACCAGCAGCATCGCCTTGCTCTCCTTCATGGTCTGGGCTCACCACATGTTCACCACCGGATTGCCCGTGGTGGCGGAGCTGTTCTTCATGTACACCACCATGTTGATCGCGGTGCCGACAGGGGTAAAGGTATTCAACTGGCTTGCTACCATGTGGCGTGGTTCTCTGACATTCGAGACCCCCATGCTGTTTGCCATCGCCTTCATCACCCTGTTCACCATTGGCGGTTTCTCCGGGCTGATGCTGGCCATGACGCCAGCTGATTTTCAGTATCACGACACCTATTTCGTAGTGGCCCATTTCCACTATGTGCTGGTGACCGGTGCCGTCTTCTCGATCCTGGCTGCGGCCTACTACTGGTTGCCGAAATGGACGGGGCACATGTATGACGAGCGGCTCGGCCAATGGCACTTCTGGTGTTCGCTCGTCTCGGTCAATGTGCTGTTTTTCCCCATGCATTTTGTCGGGCTGGCGGGCATGCCTCGCCGCATTCCCGATTACGCCCTGCAATTTGCCGACTTCAACATGCTGATCAGCCTGGGGGGCTTTGCCTTCGGCCTGTCCCAGCTGCTGTTTGTCTGGGGTGTGATCAAATGCATCAGAGGCGGAGCCAAGGCGAGCGATCGGGTATGGGAGGGGGCCGAGGGGCTGGAATGGACGCTCTCTTCTCCCCCTCCCTATCACAGTTTCCAGACTCCACCGGATATCCGGTCGGAAGAGCGTTAGGGAGGTCATATGACCAAGGTCAGTCATGCCCCCTTGCTCAGAAAACTGGCTCTGGTCGTGCTCGTCATGTTTGGTTTTGCCTTTGCGCTGGTGCCGCTTTATGACGTCTTCTGCCGGATCACCGGCCTCAATGGCAAGACGTCTGATCAAGCGGCCAGTACGGAGCGGGCGGTGATCGACAGCAAGCGGAGCATCCAGATCGAGTTTCTTGCTCATGCGGATACCCGGATGCCGTGGGAGTTCAGCGGTGAGACGGCTCGGCTGTCGGTGCGGCCGGGGGAGGTGAAGATGGTCAACTTTCGGGTGTTCAATCCCACGGAGCGGACCATGGTGGGTCAGGCGGTCCCGTCGGTCTCTCCCGGTCCCGCCGCGGCCTATCTGAAGAAAGTGGAGTGTTTCTGTTTCAATCGCCAGGAGCTGAGGGCAGGGCAGAGCAAGCTGATGCCGCTCAAGTTCTATATCGATCCGGCACTACCGGACAGCATCAATACCATCACGCTCTCCTACTCGCTCTATGACATCACGGCGTCCGTACCGGTACCGGCACTCGCACAGAGGAAATGACCATGGCCAAGGTGAACCAGACCTATTATGTCCCGGACCAGAGTCGCTGGCCCATCATTGGTGCCATTGCACTGTTTTTCCTGGCGTTGGGGGCGGGACATCTGGTCAATGAAGTGGCGAGTGGGCAGACCGGTTTCGGCCGGTATCTGATGATGGCCGGTGTCGCCCTGCTGGCATTCATGTTGTTTGGCTGGTTCCGTCACATCATCCGGGAGTCCATGACCGGGCTCTACAGCGCCCAGATGGACAGATCCTTCAGGCAGGGCATGGTCTGGTTCATCTTCTCCGAAGTGATGTTCTTTCTGGCTTTTTTCGGAGTGCTGTTCTATGCCCGCCAGCTTGCGGTGCCCTGGCTGGATGGTGCGGGCCACAGGGTGATGACGGGCCAGCTGCTGTGGCCGGATTTCACCGCTCACTGGCCCCTGCTCAAGACGCCCGGCGGGGCCACGACCCAGGCCATGCCCTGGCAGGGGATCCCCCTCATCAATACCCTGATCCTGCTCGGCTCCTCCGTGACCCTGCTGTTTGCACACATGAGTCTGGAAAACGGCAGACGCATGCGGCTCAAGGGGATGTTGCTGGCCACTGTGGTGCTCGGGCTGATATTCCTGTGGTTTCAAGGCTATGAGTATCTGCATGCCTATCGGGATCTCGGGCTGCGGCTGGATTCCGGCATCTATGGCAATACCTTCTTCATTCTGACCGGGTTCCATGGACTGCACGTGCTGCTGGGCACCCTTTTCCTGACCATCATCTGGCTGCGCATCATGTTGAGGGATCATTTCACCCCACAGCGTCATTTCGCTTTCCAGGCTGCGGCCTGGTACTGGCACTTCGTCGATGTGGTCTGGCTCTGTCTGTTCGTCTTTGTCTACCTGCTTTGATGCCGTGCTCAGTAGGGACGCGGGTTGGGCTCCAGCCAGCCCATCGCGAGAGAGAGCAGCAGTATGATGACCACCAGCAGGGAGAAGAAGACGCGCCGGCCCAGAGGTACCGACATCTTTTGCGTATTGCCTGCACTGAGCATCAGCCAGAGGGCGTGAAACAGCTGGCCGATGATGAGCAGCAGCATGAGTATCAGAACGACCTTGATCAACATCTTGGGATCCTCCTCGATATGCGCGATTCGGCTGCACGAGACAAGCGACGACCATGGCATCACAGACGCTGGTTCGTCTTGTTGTTCACTCTGGTGGTGACGGCCGGTTTGTGCAAGCTGGCGTTCTGGCAGTGGCAGCGCGGAATGGAAAAAACGGCCTGGCTGGCGCAGATGGCAAAGATGCAGCAGGCCGGGCCAAGGACATTGGCCCAGATCGACTGGCAACACCCGGAGTCACTGGATGGCCAGCCTCTGCAAGGGAAAGTCGAGTGGGTCAGCCCTTATGTCTGGTTGCTGGACAACCAGATCGTCAACGGGGAGGTTGGCTATGACGTGCTCATCCCGGTACGCGCAGAGGGGGGATCCTCACTGTTGCTGGTCAACCTGGGATGGGTGCCCGCGCCATCCGACAGGTCGCAATTGCCCAATCCCGCCATCCCCGCCGCAATGACCCTTGAAGGTGTGCTGCGCATGGCTCCCGGCGGCTTCCTGTTGGGACAGAACATAGAACCAGGCCCCTACCCGAACCGGCTGCAATCCATCAGGGTCGAGACCCTGCGACAGGCAATCGGAGCCCCGCTTGCAGACGCCGTGTTGTATCAAAGACGAACCCCATTCCTCTATCACTACCAGCACAATGTCATGCCGCCCGAAAAACACCGGGCCTATGCGGTGCAATGGCTCGGCTTGGCGCTGGTGGTTCTGTCAGGGGGGGTCATGCTGACAAGGAGGTGCTCCCCATGAGCGGATGGCGACGCTGGCGGGTACCAGTGCTCTTTGCTGCGGTGATCCTGCTGCCTGTGGTGCTGGCGGCTCTGACTCTTCACCAGGGCTGGTATGAACCCGGCACGCGCAGCAAGGGGCACTGGCTGCACCAGGAGATCTACCTGTTGCAACCGCTTCCTGCCCATCAGCACCAATGGCGACTGGTCTATCTGGTGGCCCCTCGCTGCGAGGGGCAATGCCGGCAGGTCCCTGTGCTGATGGCGCGCATCCAGGCTGCACTTGGCCGCAACCTGGACAAGCTGGAGCTGGTCCAGTTGACGCCACCTCACGAGGCAAACAGTGAAATGAGGGAGGGGGATATACTGCTGGTGGACGCCCGCGGGCTGGCCATCTTGCGTTACGAGGTACCCGGCAGCACGACGACCTGGCCGTTGCTTGGCAAGGCGGTACTGTCGGATCTGCAGCAACTGCTCAAGTATCAGCGTGGGGTGCAGTGACGATGCAGCCGGCATGGAACTCGCATCTTCTGGCTACTGCACGGTCAGCGAGGCGGCATATGAAGATGCACAAGAGGCTGGCATCCGTGGCCATTGCGCTGGCAGTTCTTGTCATCGCGCTCGGTGCTTATACCCGGTTGACGGATGCCGGGTTGGCTTGTCCCGATTGGCCTGGTTGCTATGGTTCCCTGGCCATTCCCCGCGCTGAGCATGCGGAACTGGCGGCACAGCGCTATCCGGCCAGCCCGCTTGTTCCTCACAAGGCGCGCAGCGAGATGGTGCATCGCTACTTCGCCGGGGTGCTGGGAGGCGTGATTGTGCTCCTGTCCGCCTTGGGCTGGCGTACAGGCGGCCGACTGCGCCACCTCTCGCTCATCTTGCTGGTGCTGGTTGCGGGTCAGGCAGCACTGGGTATGTGGACGGTGACCCTGGCCCTGCATCCCCTGGTGGTGACCACTCATCTGCTGGGCGGCTTCGCCATCCTGACCTTGCTTTGGCTCTATCGGGCCGAATTGGCAGGTTTCCCTTCACCCCCGCCCGTACACCAGGGGGTGTCCTGGCTTGGCAGCATGGCCTGTGGCGTGTTGCTGCTGCAGATCGCGCTGGGGGGCTGGACGTCGGCGAACTATGCGGCCATGGCATGTGTGGAGTTTCCCTTGTGCCAGGGCAACTGGCAGGCAGAGCTGAATTGGGCGCAAGCCTTTCATCTCCCTCTGGGGCACGCCAGCTATGAGTTCGGCGTGCTGGGCAAGGAGGCGCGCCAGACCATTCACATCGCCCATCGCCTGGGAGCGCTGACCACGGCCTTGCTGGTGGGAGCTTTCGCCCTCGCGCTGCTCTGCCAGCGGACCCCCCTGAGAGGGTTTGGCTGGCTGTTGCTGGGTCTGCTGACCGTGCAGATTGCCTTGGGATTGGCGAACGTCCATCTGGCCCTGCCGCTGGCCAACGCCCTTGCACACAATCTGGTGGCCGCCCACCTGCTGGCCTGTTGTGTGCTGGCGCGCGGGAGCCTCTCTTTGCATCATCACGACCCCTTGTCATCCCCTGGGATGGTCAGGAGCCGGACATGAATGGGAGAGGGCGGGCACAGCGCTTTGCCCTCCGCCGGGTGCGCGATTATTGTCAGTTGACCAAACCAAAGGTGGTCGCCCTGCTGCTCCTGACCGCCTGGGTGGGCATGCTGCTGGCCGAGCCGACACGCGCCTCTCTGGACGAGATGATACTGGGCCTGGCGGGGATTGGACTGCTCGCTGCCGGGGCGGCGGCCATGAACCATTCTCTGGAGTACGGCATCGATGCCCGGATGCGCAGAACGCGCTGGCGCCCGGTCGCCATGGGACGGATCACGCCGGGGCAGGCGATGAGTTTCGCGATCTGTCTGGCACTGTCGGGGTTTGTTCTGCTCCATTGGGGCGTAAATCCCCTGACTGCCTGGCTAACCCTGGCCAGCCTGTTCGGCTATGCGGTCGTCTATACCCTGCTGCTGAAGCGGGCCACGCCGCAGAATATCGTCATCGGCGGATTGGCGGGAGCCATGCCACCGCTCTTGGGTTGGACCAGCATCACGGGGCAGCTTTCGGCCGAGCCCTGGCTGCTGGTGATGATCATCTTTACCTGGACGCCGCCCCATTTCTGGTGTTTGGCCATCCACCGGCGCGATGACTATGCCGGTGCCGACATTCCCATGCTGCCGGTCACCCACGGCACCGATTTCACCAAGACAGCCATCCTGCTCTATCTGCTGATCCTGACGCTCGTCTGTCTGCTGCCCTATCTGATCGGCATGTCGGGGCTTGTCTACCTGGTCGGCAGCCTTGGGTTGAACCTTGGATTCTGCTGGCATGGTTGGCTGTTGAAGTACGGGGATCGGCCCGGCCAGGCGATGCGCACCTTCCGTTTCTCCATCTATCACCTGATGCTGCTGTTTGGTCTGCTGATTCTGGATCACCACTGGTTGTGGCGGTTGTCATGACGTTGATGCGGGTCGCGGTCGGGTGAATGGTGACGCTGCGTTGGTGCACTGCAGGGATGCACAGACCTGATGCAAAACAAGATGGCCCCAAGGGGCCATCTTGTTTTCAGGGGGACGGAGTGGAGCCTAGAGCTTGACCATGATGTGGCGCGGCACCGTGTAGTCCTCCAGCGCGTAGAGGGAGAGATCCTTGCCGTAGCCGGACATCTTCATGCCGCCGTGGGGCATCTCGGAGGTGAGCATGAAGTGGGTGTTGATCCAGGTGCAGCCGTACTGCAGGTGGCTGGCTACCTTGCTGGCAAGGCCGAGATCCCGGGTCCAGACCGAGCTGGCGAGGCCGTAGTCCGAGTCGTTGGCCCACTGCACCACCTGCTCGGCGTCGCCAAAGCGGGTCACCGACACCACCGGGCCAAATACCTCCCGGCGCACAATTTCATCCTCCTGACGGGCATGGGCGATCAGGGTCGGTTCGAAGAAGAAGCCGTTGCCGGGGCGGATCTTGCCTCCCGCCGTCACCTCCACGTGACCGCTGCTCTGGGCCCGCTCCACGAAGCTGGCCACCCGGTTGCGCTGCCGGTCCGAGATGAGCGGCCCCATCTCCACCCCCTCCTCGCGCGGACCGCCCACCTTGATGGAGGCAACCGCCTCGGTCATGGCGGCGACGAACTTGTCGTAGATCTTGCCCTGGGCATAGATGCGGCAAGCGGCTGTGCAATCCTGGCCGGCGTTGTAGAAGCCGAAGGTGCGAATGCCGGCCACCACGGCCTCCAAGTCTGCATCGTCAAAGATGATGACCGGCGCCTTGCCGCCAAGCTCCAGATGGGTGCGCTTCATGGTGCGGGCGGCGCTCTGCAGGATCTTCTGGCCAGTGGCGATGTCACCGGTGAGGGACACCATGCGCACCAGCGGGTGCTCCACCAGCGGCGCCCCCACGCTCTCGCCCCGGCCGCAGACGATGTTGATGACGCCGCGGGGGAACAGCTCGCTGGCGAGCTCCGCCAGGCGCAGGGCGGTGAGCGGGGTCTGCTCGGAGGGCTTGAGCACCACCGTATTGCCGGCGGCGAGCACCGGGGCCATCTTCCAGGCCGCCATCATCAACGGATAGTTCCAGGGGGCGATACTGCCCACCACCCCGATGGGATCGCGGCGGATCATGCTGGTGTGCCCCTCGATGTACTCCCCCGCCAGCGGCCCCTGCAGGCAGCGAGCCGCGCCGGCGAAGAAGCGGAAGCAGTCCACTACCGCCGGCAGCTCGTCATTTAGCACCGCCAGATAGGGCTTGCCGCAGTTGAGGGATTCGAGCGCCGCAAACTCCTCGGCGTGGCGCTCGATGGCATCAGCCAGGCGCAGCAGCAGCGTGCTGCGTTGGGCTGGGGTGGTGCGGCTCCACTGGGCGAAGGCGCGTTGGGCGCCGTTCACCGCCCGGTTCACCTGCTCGAACGAGGCTTCGGGCACCGAGGCGAGCAGCTCGCCGGTGGCCGGGTTGAGGATGGGCTCGGCCTGGCCGTCACCGGTGACGAACTGACCGTCGATCAAAAGTTGGGTAGAGAGTTTCATGGTTGCATCCTTGCGCACGCGTTGAGTCGTTATTTGCCACTGCCGGCAACGTCTTGGCCGTCGCGGGTGAGGTAGTAGGCAAGCAGAATGGGAATGGTGGTGAAGGCCACTATGATGAGCGCCACCACGTTAGTGACCGGCCTGTCCCGTGGCCGGATCAGCTCCTGATACATCCAGATCGGCAGCGTGGTCTGCTGGCCGGCGGTGAAGGTGGTGACGATCACCTCGTCAAAGCTCAGGGCAAACGCCAGCATGCCCCCCGCCAGCAGTGCCGTGGCCAGATTGGGCAGGATCACGTAGCGCAGGGTCTGGAAGCCGTCGGCACCGAGATCCATGGACGCCTCGATGAGGCTCTGGTTGGTGCGGCGAAAGCGCGCCAGGGCATTGTTGTAGACCACCACCACGCAGAAGGTGGCGTGACCAATAACGATGGTCCAGAAGCTGAAGGGGATCTCCATCACCCCGTAGGCGGAGCGCAGCGCGATGCCGGTGACGATGCCGGGCAGGGCGATGGGCAGCACCAGCAACAGCGACACCACCTCCTGGCCGAAGAAGCGGCTGCGGGCGATGGCCCCCGCCGCCAGAGTGCCAAGCACCATGGCGGCCAGCGTCGCCAGCCCCGCTACCTCCAGCGACAGCTGTATGGCGCGCCACACGTCGGGGCGGTTGAGGGTCACCTCGAACCACTTGAGGGTGAGCCCGGGCGGCGGGAACTGATAGCTCTTGCTCTCGCTGGTGAAGGCGTAGAGGAAGATGAACAGGATCGGAAAGTGCAGGAACAAGAGGCCGCCGATGGCCGCGTACTTGAGCAGGCCGGAAGGCTGGTTGCCATGGTCCCGTTTCATGGGCTGATTAGAGCGCATCGAAGGCCCCCAAGCGTTTCGCGATGGTGAGGTAGATGGCGATGATGAGGATCGGCACCAGCGAGAAGGCGGCAGCGAAGGGCAGGTTGCCCGCCGTGCCCTGCTGCATGTAGACCACCTGACCTATGTACATGGTGGAGTTGCCTATGATGCCGGGGATGATGTAGTCCCCCAGCGTCAGGGAGAAGGTGAAGATGGAGCCCGCCACCACGCCGGGCAGGGCCAGCGGCAGGATCAGAGTGCGAAAGGTCTGGGTAGGGGTGGCGCCGAGATCGCAGCTCGCTTCCAGCAAAGAGCGCGGGATCCGCTCCACCGCCGCCTGGATGGGCAGGATCATGAAGGGCAGCCAGACGTAGACGAACACGATGAAGGTGCCGATGCGCGAGAATGACAGCGACGGCCCCCCGATCACCGGCAGCGAGAGGATGGCGTCCAGCAGCCAGTCCAGTCCCAGGGTGTCTGCCAGCCAGCTGATGACCCCCTCCTTGGCCAGGATCAGCTTCCAGGCGTAGACCCGCACCAGATAGCTGGACCAGAGCGGCAGCATGATGCCGACGTAGAACAGGGCCCGGGTCTTGCCGCTGGTGTAGCGCGCCATGTAGTAGGCGATCGGAAAACCGAGCAGGGCGCAGGCCAGGGTTACCAGCAGCGACATGCCGACGGTGCGCAGGATCACGTCCAGGTTCTCAGCCCGCAGCAGGGCAACGAAGTTCTGCAGCCCCAGCTCGTGGCGGATCTGGCCGCTGAACTCGTCCAGTCCGAAGAAGGCGTTGGAGAGCAGCATCAGCAGGGAGCCGACATAGATGATGCCAAGCCAGAGCAGTGGCGGCCCCAGCAGGATGGCCAGCAACAGACGCGGCCGCCCGTAGAGCAGGGTGGAGAGGCGCCGCAGCGGCCGATAGGAGAGGGGGGCAGTGGGTTGGCTCATGGCAAGGCTCGCACTGTGGGGGGCGCTCATGGTTGAGCTCCCTGAGGGGCTGTGTGCAGGCGATGGATCGCCTGCTCCGGCCAGCTGAGGCTGACCCGGGCGCCACGGGGCAGACGGGCCTGGCCCTCGTTGGGGTGGTTGACGATAAGCTCGAGCTGCTCGCCGAGATCAACCCGGTAGCGCACGAAGGGGCCGAGGTACTCAACCTCGCGCACTTCCCCTGACCAGCCCGGTGTGCCGGCCTCGGCGAGCCGGATCCGCTCCGGGCGCACCATCATCTGCTGAGCATCGCCGCACAGACGGCGGGCCTGCTCCCCCTCGAACAGGTTGACGGTGCCGACGAAGCGGGCGACGAAGGGGGTGGCGGGGGCGTCGTAGATGGTATCCGGCGCGGCGATCTGCTCGATCTTGCCCTGATTGAAGATGCAGATCCGGTCGCTCATGGAGAGCGCCTCCTGCTGATCGTGGGTGACGAAGATGAAGGTGATGCCGAGCTGGCGCTGCAAGGCTTTCAGTTCGAGCTGCATCTGCTCGCGCAGCTTGAGGTCGAGCGCCCCGAGCGGTTCGTCCAGTAAGAGGATGCGCGGCTGGTTGATCAGCGCCCGGGCGATGGCGATGCGCTGGCGCTGGCCGCCGGAGAGCTGGCCGGGCTTGCGGTTGCCGACGCCGGGCAGGCGTACCAGCTCCAGCATCTCGTCCACCTTGCGGTAACGCTCCGCCTTGGCCACGCCCTTGAGCATCAGGCCGTAGCCGATGTTGTCGCGCACATCCATGTTGGGAAACAGGGCGTAGTCCTGAAACACGGTATTGAGGTTGCGGTCGTAGGGTGGCACGGTAGAACAGGGTTCGCCGAACAGCCGGATCTCCCCCTCGCTCGGGTATTCGAAGCCCGCGATCATCCGCAGGCAGGTGGTCTTGCCGGAACCGCTTGGCCCCAGCAGAGTGAAAAACTCGCCGGCCGGGATCTGGAAGGAGATGTCGTCGACCGCCTTCACCTCGCCATAGTGGCGGCTGACCCGGTCAAATTGTACGGCATTCATGGGGCGTCCTTGTCTGTGTGGGAAGCGGGCCGGACTCCTGTCCGGCCCCATATCGGCATTTACGGAGGCAATCTCAGCGACCACCCAGGATTGCGATATAGTCCGAGACCCAGCGGTAGTAAGGCACGCAGGTTCCCTGGCTCTTGCACTGGGTGACGGGGGTACGCCAGAAGCGCACCCGATCGAAGTTGCCGATGCCGTTGGTCTTGCACCCCTCTTTCCCGAGCAGGGCATTGCCCTCACAGGCGGCGGGCACCACCGGCACGGAGCCGAACCAGGAGGCGAGATCCCCTTGCAGCTTGTTGTTGAGGGAGTGCTCCAGCCACTTGTAGGCACAGGTGAGGTTCTTCGCCTCGCTGTGTACCATGCTGGTGTCGGCCCAGCCGGTGACGCCCTCCTTGGGCACCGTCGTGGCGATGGGCTGCTTGTCGGCGATCAGGGTATTGGCCTGGAACGGCCAGGAGCCGGAGGCCACCACCCCCTCGTTCTTGAAGTCGTCGATCTGGACGAAGGCGTCGTGCCAGTAGCGTCCCACCAGCTGACGCTGCTGGCGCAAGAGGTCGAGGGCGGCCTTGTACTGATCCTCGTTCAGCTCGTAAGGATCCTTGATGCCGAGCGCGGGCTGGTGGCTCATCAGATAGAGGGCGGCATCGGCGATGTGGATGGGGCCGTCAAACGCCTGCACCCGGCCCTTGTTGGACTTGCCGTCCGGCAGGGTCTGCTCCTCGAACACCACGCTCCAGGAGTCAGGTGCCTTGGGGAACACCTTGGTGTTGTACATCAAGATGTTGCCGCCCCACTGGTAGGGCACGCCGTAGTGCTTGCCGTCTACCGTGTGCCATGGGGCATTCTGCAGGCGGGGGTCTATCTTGCCGTAGCTCGGAATGAGCGCCAGGTTCAGTGCCTGCACCTTGCCGCCGGCGATGAGGCGCAGGCTGGCGTCGCCGGAGGCGGTCACCAGATCGAAGCCTCCCTCGTTCATCAGCGCCACCATCTCGTCCGAGGTGGCGGCCGTCTTGACGTTGACCTTGCAGCCGGTCTCTTTCTCGAAGCCGGTGACCCAGTCGTAGTTCTTGTCGGTCTCGCCGCGCTCCACGTAGCCGGCCCAGGCCACGATGTTGAGCTGGCCTTCACCCTTGCCGAGGGTGGTGGGGGCAGCCTGGACCTGGCCTGCCAGCAGCACCGGGATCAGGGCCAGGGTCAGAGGGGTCAATTTCATCTTGCTCTCCTTGCATGATTGGCAACCGTGGCGGCGCCACAGTAGGCATTAACATCCTGTTAACCAGCCATGAGCGTAGGAGAAGCCGGGAGCAATGAGAATTTCAATTTTTAACGGCTTTGGTATCTGCAAAATCGATATCGAGTGCAGATGAATCTGTTTTTTTGCCGGAGTCACGGCTGTTCAGGCTCAGTCCTAGCGGGGGAGGTGCTGGCGGGCCCGCAGCCGGCTCTGATCTCTGGCGATGTCGATGAACTCGCGTGCGGCCCAGTCAAGGCGCGAGCCGCGCCGCCACACCAGACCGATGTCGATGGCGGGGATGGGCTCCTTGATGGCGCGGGCCTCGACCCGCTCCTGCTCCAGGGACCAGGGGCGGTAGGCAAAGTCCGGCAGCAGGGCGAGCCCGAGCTGGCTCGCCACCAGGCTGCGCACCGCTTCCACCGAGGCGGTACGCAGCACGATGCGCGGCGCGATACCGTAGCGGCGCAGGCCGCCGCCGATGATCTGGTCCAGCTGGTCGGCGGTCAGCGAGATCATGGGCTCTTCGCCGAGCGCCTTGAGGGAGAGGGTCGACTCGGCGCAGAGGGGGTGGTTGGCGGCGAGCCAGACCCGCAGCGGCGAGCGGGTCAGCAGCTCGGTATCGAACGCCTCCTGGCGGATGGTGCGGTTGGTCATCAGGATCCCCACGTCCACCTCACCGTTGACGATCTGGTGCTCGAGATAGGGCTGCTCATCCTCCTTCACCTCGATCTGCACCGCCGGGAAGGCGCGGCGAAAGCGGCCGAGGGCCTCCGACAGATAGTAGCCTGCCACCAGCGTGGTTACGCCTATGGTAAGCCGCCCCTGATCCTGCTGGGCTACCGCCTTGAGAGAGTGGCTGGCTTCGGTCATGGCGCCGAGGATGCGACGGGCGTGCAGCAGAAACTGGTGGCCCTGGGTAGTGAGGCTGACCCCGCGCGGATTGCGCTCGAACAGGGCGGCGCCGAGCTCGGTCTCCAGCTCGCGGATGGCGCTGGTGACCGCCGACTGGGAGATGTGCAGCTCGGCGGCTGCCCGGCTCACCGAGAAGCTGTCGGCCACCGCCACGAAATAGCGGATCTGGCGAAAGGTGAAGTTCATCTGGGCGTCCTGCCACGTGCGATCAAGGTGAGTGCCAGCTTAACCTCGAATCGCACCCAGACAAAAGGCGCCGTGATGGCGCCTTTGTCGTTGTTTTTACGGAAATTAGCGGGTTGTCACCGCCTCTGTGACCGGTACACGGTTCACTCCCTTGCCCAGATAGGCGAGGGTGATGGTCACTATGATGCAGGTGAAGCTGAGCCACATGTAGGGCAGGTAGTCGAGGGTCGCTACCCCCAGTACCCCGGCCATGAAGATGCCGTTGTCGCTCCAGGGCACCATGCCGCAGGTGAGGGTGCCGCCAAACTCGGCGTTGCGGGAGAGGTTCTTGCGCGCAAGCCCCAGTCTGTCGTAGTTCTTGGCCATGATCTTGGGGGTCAGGATCAGCGATACATACATAGCGGAACCGAACACGTTGGCCAGGAAGGCGGTGCCGATGGTGTGGCTGGTCAGGCTGCCGGCGCTGTTGATGCGCTTCTCGAAGGCACTGGCGATGACGGAGAGGATGCCGACCTTTTCCAGCAGACCGCCGAAGCCCAAGCCGAAGATGATGACGGCCACGGAACCCAGCATGGACTCCATGCCGCCACGGCCCAGGATGTTGTCGATGAAATCGACGCCTGAGGTGATGGCAAACGGGCTGTAGGCGGAGTGCATCGCCTTCACCGGATCCATGTCCTGGAAGACGATGGCCCAGACAAGACCCAGCAAGGCGCCGAAGCTGATCACCGGGAAGGCGGGCTTGCGGTTGGCCAACAGGCCCAGCACCAGCACCACGGGCACTATGGCCATGGGGGTGATGTTGAACTGCTTGTCGAGGGCGTCCATCACCAGATTGACCTGCTCCAGGCTGACGTTGCCGGAGTACTGCATGCCGACCACGGTGAACAGGGCGGCGGTGATGACGTAGGAGAACAGGCTGATGGGCAGCATCCCCTTGATGTGTTCCATCACGTCGACGTTGGACATGGTCGAGGCCAGCACCACGGAGTCGGAGAGCGGGGAGAGCTTGTCACCGAAGTAGACGCCGGAGAGCACGGCACCGGCTACCAGCGGCGCGGGTACCCCCAGGCTGTGGCCTATACCCATCATGGCGATGCCGGCGGTGGCCGCCGAGCCCCAGGAGGTGCCGGTGGCCAGCGAGGTGAGAGAGCAGATGATCAGGGTCGCCAGCAGGAAGATGGAGGGGTGTATCACCTTGAGGCCGAAGTAGATGATGCTGGGGACGATGCCGCCGGCAATCCAGGTGCCCACCAGGGCACCGACGGAGATCAGTATCAGGATGGCCCCCATCCCCTTGGCGACGCCGTCGACTGCCGCCTGTTCCAGGGATTTGTAATCATGGCCGAGCTTGATGCCGAGTCCCATGATGACGAACCAGGCGATGAACAGTGCCAGCTGGATTGGCAGATCCAGCACGCTGGTGAAGGAGAAGGCCAGGGCCAGGAAAATGGCTAGGCAGGCAAATACTTGCGACATGCCCGGCAATCGGATGTGGTGTTGTTGGTTTTGCATAGACGCTCCCTAAACTCTTGCTCGCCAAGGTCAGCCCCTCTCGTCCTGCGGATGCGTCGATCCCGAGAGGCTTACCAAAAGAGGGCGCAATCTACCATAAAGCGGAGGTGTAAAATCCCTGCTCATTCGGCAAAACAGCTTTAAAATTTTAAAATCCCACAAAATAGTTGATCTAATCGGCATTTTTCACTGTTCAATCGACACCGTTTGATAGCCGGAGATCCATAGGCAAGTTCGATTGCAGATGGCAACACCAAAGATGATAATAGTTATCATTAATGTTTTTTCGGACCAATGCCAATGAACTGGATAGCACGCGCTCTGATCTTGGCCGCCCTTCTGGCGGTGCTGGTCTGGGGTCAGGAGAAGGAATACGGGTTCTGGAGCCTGGGGTTCTTGCTGGCTGCCTGGGTCATGCTGGAACCCAGGCTGAGACCGGTGTTGATCCTGCTGCCGGTTGCGGGAATGACAGGGGTCGTCACTCTGCTCTGGCAGCAGGGTTGGCATTAAGCCTGGCGAGTGGGGACGGCCTGGATCTTGTCGTAGGCCTGGCGCAGGGAGGCGATGACCTTCTTCTCCATCTCGCTGCGTTCGGCGTCTGTCGTGAAGTAGATCATGTCGACATCGTGGCGGATATAGTGGGAAGGAAGCTGGTTGAGTGTCAGGCAGCAGAGGTCTGCCAGCTGATAGGGGGTCAATGTTCGAGCCAACCCCTGTTTTTCTATCTCCTTGAGCACCAGATGCTCATAGAAGTTGTGAATATCGGTATCCAGGATCATGGGAAAACCCCCGTGGTGGCGTAGCATCTTCAACAGCATAGCCATGGGGCATGAAAACACAAAAGGCCCGTTACTCTCGTAACGGGCCTTTGCAGAATGATGGTGCGAAGAGAGGGACTCGAACCCTCACATCCGTGGGACACTAACACCTGAAGCTAGCGCGTCTACCAATTCCGCCACCTTCGCACACTGATTTTCTCCAGCTGGTTTTTAAATGCGGTTGGAGCGCATTTTCTGTGTTTTACATGCCAGAAGCATGGTGCGAAGAGAGGGACTCGAACCCTCACACCCGGGGGGCACTAACACCTGAAGCTAGCGCGTCTACCAATTCCGCCACCTTCGCACATCGGGTTATCAGTCTGGATTTACATGCTGTCTGATAAAAGCATGGTGCGAAGAGAGGGACTCGAACCCTCACACCCGGGGGGCACTAACACCTGAAGCTAGCGCGTCTACCAATTCCGCCACCTTCGCACATCGGGTTATCAGTCTGAATTTACATGCCGTCTGATAAGAGCATGTTGCAGTATGGTGCGAAGAGAGGGACTCGAACCCTCACATCCGTGGGACACTAACACCTGAAGCTAGCGCGTCTACCAATTCCGCCACCTTCGCATCACTGCGGTGGGGGATTCTATAGAGTTTTGGGGGGGCGTCAACAGCCAAAGGGGACTTTTTTCGCTGTTGACGGATAAAGGCGTGCCAAGGGCACAAAACTTCAGCAATCGGCGTCAGACGGTGGCCAGCGCATCCTGATACATCTGTTCGTACAGGATGACGGAGTCTGCCCAGTCGAAGCGGGTGTTCATGGCGTGGTGCTGCACACGGGCAAAACGTGCCGGCTCCTGCAGATAATGGAGCAGGCTGCGGCGCATGGCATCGAGCAAGGTGCTGGCAGTGGGATCGTTGAAGCAGAAACCGGTCGCATTCGCCGGGTCAGCATCCCAGTCCACGACGGTATCTTTCAATCCGCCGACGGCCCGCACCAGGGGCAGGGTGCCATAGGCCAGACTGTACATCTGGTTGAGCCCGCATGGCTCGAACAGAGAAGGCATCAGGAAGAAGTCGGCGCCGGCCTCCACCAGGTGGGCCAGACGGTCGTCATAGGCATTGATGAAGGCAAACTTGTCGGGATGCTGCTGGGCAATGCTTTGCAACTGGGCGGCGAGAGAGGGATCACCGGAGCCCACAATTACCACCTGGACCTGATGCTGCAAGAACTTGTCCAGCGCCGGGATGAGAAGGTGTACTCCTTTCTGCTCGGTCAGTCGACACACCATGCCATAGATGGGGAGGTTGCCGACGGGGAGCCCCGTCTCCTGCTGCAGGATGCGCTTGCAGGTGTGTTTGCCATCCAGGTTGTCGGCATCATAGGTGGCGGGCAACAGAGGATCGAAGGCGGGATCCCAGTCCTGATAGTCACAGCCGTTGAGGATGCCACGCAGGTCAGCTGCCCGCTGCTGGAATACGCTGGCCATGCCGTGAGCGCCCAGGTGCGTCAGCAGCTCGCTGGCGTAGTTGGGGCTGACCGCATTGATCTTGTCTGCATAGAGCACACCGCACTTGAGCAGATTGATGTGACCATAGTCGTAGTTGATGCGCTGCTCGTAGTCGTGGATTTCCGGCACGGCCCAGAACTGCTGGCGATCGAACACGCCCTGAAAGGCCGCGTTGTGAATGCTGATGACCGACCGGGTGCGCTGGAAGAAGGGGTTGTGGGCATGACGGGTTTTCAGCAGCAGCGGCAGCAGACCGGTGTGCCAGTCGTTGCAGTGGGCGATGTCGGGAGCGAAACCCAGCTGTTCGCACGCATGCAGGGCCGCTGCGGCCAGAAAGGCAAAGCGTTCACCGTTGTCGGGATAGGCCTGGTTGTTCTCGGCATAAAGCTGGGGGCGGTCGAAATAGTGCGGGCAATCGAGCAGATAGACGCAGATCCCGTCCAGTTCCAGCTGATGGATGCGATAGCTGATATCACTGCGATCCTGGGGGGTGGGGAGCCAGCGCGAGGCGAGGAGGGTGGCCTCCTCCCGGCGCTTGATGGTCTTGTAGAAGGGCATAATGATGCGCACATCGTGCCCCTGACGGGCGAGATGCTGCGGCAGGGCCTTGGCCACATCTGCCAGGCCCCCGGTCTTCACCAGCCCCTCAACCTCCGAGGCTACAAACAGGATTTTCAGTGGGTTAATAGCCAACTCTTGCTCCCTTAGGTACCACGACGATACCGCCTTCGGATACGGTAAACCGCTCTCTGTCATGGTCCAGATTCTCACCGATCACGGTGCCGGGTGCAATTTCAACGTTTTTGTCGATGATGGCGCGGCGAATGGAGCAACCTTCGCCGATTTTCACATCCCCCAGCAGCACGGATTCACTGATGTGGCTGCAGGGGCCTATGTTGCAGCGAAATCCCAGTATGGATCGCTGGATCTGGCTGCCCTGAATGAAGCAGCCACCGGAGATCAGGGAGTTGGCGATCTTGACCTTGCAGTCGTCGGTATCGATGAAGGTGGCGGGGGGCAGGGGCGGGTAATGGGTGTGCAGCGGCCACTTGCGATTGTAGAGAGAGAAGGGGGCATCGTCGGCCACCAGGTCCATGTGTGCCTGCCAGTAAGAGTCGAGCGTCCCCACATCGCGCCAGTAGACGTTGGGCTTCTCGCCCGGGATCACGTTGGTGCTGTAGTCGTAGACATAGACGGGGGCACGGGGGAACAGGCTGGGAATGATGTCCTTGCCGAAATCGTGACTGGAGTTCTCCTCGGCGGCATCCCGCTTGAGCTCCCGATAGAGGGCCTCGGTCTCGAAGATGTAGTTACCCATGGAGACCAGGGCCTGGGTGGGGTCGCCGGGGATGTGTTTCGGGTGACGGGGCTTTTCTTCAAAGCCAATCATGCGCCCTTCCTGATCCACCTCGATCACCCCGAAGGCGCTTGCTTCCTCGATGGGCATGCGCAGTGCCGCGACGGTCAGGGCGGCCGCTTTCTGCTTGTGGAAGCTCACCATCTGGCTCACGTCCATCTTGTAGATGTGATCGGAGCCGAAGATGCAGACGTGCTCGGGGTCGGAGATCTCGATGAAGCGCAGGTTCTGATAAATGGCGTCTGCGGTGCCGTCATACCAGCGTTTGCCCATTCGCATCTGGGCCGGAATGGGGTCGATGAAGCGATCCGTGATGCCGACGATGTTCCAGCCCTTCTTCATGTGCAGGTAAAGGGACTGGGACTTGAACTGGGTGAGTACATAGATGCGCAGGAAGTCGGCGTTGACGAAGTTGTTGAGCACGAAGTCGATCAACCGGTAACTGCCGCCAAAGGGTACGGAGGGTTTGCTGCGGGTGGTGGTCAGCGGTTGCAGTCGGGTACCTTCACCGCCTGCCAGTATCATGGTGAGTATGCCTGCCATCGTCGTTCTCTCCCTGAGATCATGATGTTGAAAAGGTTTTCATGTCGCTGCGAAAAAAACACCCCTAAAGGGGTGGTAAACGTTTTCTTGGTACCTTAACAGATCCCGTCTGGCACTCTCTACTTGTTTTATTACAACCGTTGCACTTCTTTAAGCTTTGCTCAGATACACCTTGAATTTGGCATCGCCCGCGATCACCTCGGTCTGTTTGAAGTGCGCATCGAGTATAGGCTGGTATCGCAGGAAGGCATTGGCGACTATGGTCAGGGCGCCATTTGCGGTCAGGTACTCAGGTGCCTTTGCCAGGAAGGTTTCGGTGGCGGCGTAGAAGGTCTTGAGCCCGGCATGGAAGGGGGGATTCGAGACAATCTGTTGGAATGTTTCGGCAATGTCGGAATAGACATCGGAGGCATGAACACGTCCGCTCAGACCGTTGACCGCCAGGGTTCGGCGGCTGGACTCCAGTGCCAGGGCATTGATATCCACCATGGTGACAGCCAGGGCCGGGTTGCGCTTGGCCAGCACGGAACCGATGACGCCGGCGCCGCAGCCAAAGTCGAGCAGCTTGCCCGTTACGGGGGGGAGGCTCGCCAGCAGCATCTGGGTGCCGAGATCCAGGCCGTCTGCACTGAAGACCCCGGGCAGGGCCATGACGGTCAGGGTGGTGTCGCCCGCCTGGCACTCATAGCGACTGAACCAGGCGTCCAGCTCGAAGGGGACAACCGGTTTGTCGAACGTGCCGTGGTAGAGAGAGCAGCGGCGCGCAGAGTCGCGTTTGATCGGTTTCTCGCCATAAGGTGCCAGCAGCTTGTCTGCCCCGTTGATGCCGCCCCGGTTCTCGCCGGCGAGGAACAGGTCGGCCCCGCTTTCGAGCAGCGGCGTCATCATGGCCAGCAGGTATTGCGCCTCGGCCTTGGCCTTGGGCATCAGCAGCAGCAGGGCATCGAATCGGGGGGCGCCCCCCAGCTGGTGATCGAACAGGATGGCGTCTCCCAGAGCAGCCTGCTGGCTGCGGTAATAGCAGTAATCCGTGGTGAAGACGGTCAGGCTTTGTGCCAACTCGGCCAGTTGACGAGGATAATCATCCTCCAGGGCACCGCACACCAACAGCCGCTTGCCGACAAAGAGGGCTTGGTTACGTTCCAGCATCTGACTGACGGCACTGACAGGACGGCTCATTGGGTCTCTCCACGCATTTTTGGGCGGCCATTATACATGGCCGCTTTCGCCTTGACATTTATGCCGTGTTCCCGAAATATGCCCAGACGCCTTATTTACCCAGAGATGATGCAATGCGGTCATGCGTATCGAAACGAAAGCATAAACACAGCCTGACAATCGGGCCTGCTGGCGTGCGCGCGTAACCTCTCATCCCTGAGACGATTCAAGCCCCGGTAGCGACTCCCGTACCGGGGCTTTTTATTGACCAATCCATCTGTTTAGGAGAAGGAAATCCCATGTTTCAAGGTTCGATAGTTGCCCTGATCACCCCATTTCGACAGGGCCAGCTGGACGAGGCCGCACTGGCTCGCCTGGTAGAGTGGCACATAGAGCAGGGAACCCATGGCATAGTGCCGGTCGGCACGACCGGGGAGAGCCCGACCCTGACCCACGATGAGCATTGCCGCGTGGTGGAGCTGGTGGTCAAGCTGGTGGCCGGGCGCATTCCCGTGATCGCAGGTGCAGGCTCCAACAACCCGGTTGAAGCCATTGAATACACCCGCTATGCCGAGCAGATGGGAGCGGATGCCACCCTGCATGTGGCCGGTTACTACAACCGCCCCAATCAGGAAGGGCTCTACCACCACTTCAAGGCGGTGCATGACGCCACCACCAAACCCATCATCGTCTACAACATTCCGCCCCGCGCCATCGTTGACGTGCAGCCGGCGACCCTGGCCCGTCTGGCCGAGTTGCCGCGCATTGCCGGCGTGAAGGATGCCACCGGTGATCTGGCCCGCCCCTGGGTTGAACGCCAGCTCATCAAGAAGCCGTTTGCCTGGCTCTCCGGTGAAGATGCCACCGCCGTGGCCTACAACATCGGTGGTGGCCAGGGTTGCATCTCGGTGACGGCCAACGTGGCCCCCAAGCTGGTGGCCGAGGTGCAGAACCTGGCGCTGGCCGGTGAGTGGCAAGCTGCCCGCGAATTGCAGGACAAGCTCATTCCGCTGCACCAGGCCATGTTCGCCGAGCCGAGCCCCGCAGGGGCCAAGTATGCGGTCTCCCTGCTGGGTCTGTGCAGCGAAGAGTGCCGTCTGCCGGTGATGCCGCTCTCCGAGGCCACCCGCGAGCGCATCCGCAGTGCCATGCAGGCATTGAATCTGTTGTAAAAACTGGGCTCTGGATCTCGCTTTTGATTGCCCGGTCAATTAATGGCCGGGCTTTGCCGATATACTCGCTTGGATACAACCAAGGATGATTTGGCATGGAAGAATGGGATCCGGAGCACTTCACCAGTTTTGAACATCTCTGTGAAGTGACCTTGTCTGCGGTCAGGGAAAAAACAGAGGCTGAACAGATCTATCTGTGGCTGCGTGCTCCGACGCCCCAGCTCTATCACTATCGCCCGGAACAGGGTCTGCTCTGCCTGAGCGCTGACATCCTCTCTTCCCTCGAGTTGCCCATCCTCTTCATCGAACGTTCCCTTGCGCTCGGCCAGTTGCTGGTGGAGCCCATCGCGCCGACCCGTGCCATCTGGGAGAGGGAGAGCGTCGAACCCGAGATCCCGCGCCTGCGCGCCAGCTTCCCCCTCAAGCGTCACAAGGGGCTGGAGGCCGTGGTCTATCTGGAAACCCGCCGTCGTCTCGATCGCCTGCCAAGACGCCAGCAGCAGAGCATCCAGCTGCTCATGCATTATCTCGCCGCCGAGCTCGAGAGTCGGCGACTCGCGGGACAGGTGGATCTGGAGCGGGATCAGCGGCTCCACACCCAGGCAGACCTCGTGCGCAGCCAGGCCCTGCAGGACTCTTTCCTCAGCATGCTGCAGGCGCTGCATCAGGTGGGGGTCAAGCTCTCCCGCTGCGAGAGCGAGGATCGTTTGCTGCACGACGCGGTGGCACTGGCCCGCCAGGAGTTGCAGTTCGATCGCATCGCCATCTTCCTGACTGACAGTGAATTCAAGATCATGCACGGTACCTGGGGTACCAACGAGGCGGGTGAGCTCATCGACGAGCGCCATTTCATCAGCCCCATTCCGGATCACCCCACGGTGCAGGAGGCGCTGCGTCGCAAGGACTATGTCCTGGTGCTGGAGGACACGCCTCTCTATTACGAGAAGCAGGAGGTGGGTCGCGGCTGGAACGCCATGGTGTCGCTCTGGGACGGGAGTACCCCCATCGGCTGGATCGCCGCCGACAACCTGCTCTGGCGGCGCCCCCTCAAGGCGTATCAGAGCGAGATCTTCAAGCAGTATGCCGCCGTGCTCTCCCAGTTGCTGATCCGCCAGCGCACCCAGGAGAAGCTTGAGCGCTTCAATCGGGAGCTGGAGCTGAGGGTGCAGGAGCGCACCCGGCAACTGGCCGATACCAACCGGGCGCTGGAGGAGGCCAACCGGCGCCTCTCCCTGCTGTCTCTGGAAGATCCCCTGACTGGCATCGCCAACCGCCGCCAATGGGACATCACCATGGAACGGGAGTGGGAGCGGGCTCGCCGCCATCAGGGGGTGCTGGCGGTGCTGATGATCGATGTGGACGAGTTCAAGTCCTACAACGATCACTTCGGCCACGGCAAGGGGGATCAGTGCCTGCAGCGGGTGGCGGCACTGCTGCAGGACACCGAGCGGCGGCGTACCAACCTGGTGGCCCGCTATGGGGGGGAGGAGTTTGTCATCCTGCTGTGTTCACCGCAGCCGGGAGAAGCGGAGCGGCTGGCGGAGCAGATCCACCACGGCCTTGACGCCTTGCAAATTCCCCATCCGGCCTCCCGGGTGGCGGCGACACTCACCGTCAGCATCGGGTTCAGCTATCTGGTCCCGTCATCGGACAAGGAGTGGCAAACCCTGACCGAGCAGGCGGATCAGGCACTCTATCACGCCAAATCCCAAGGGCGGGCCTGTACCCTGGCCTATCGCTGACACCTGCGTGGGGGCTGCCTGCCCGGCATCAGATCCACGCCGCCCTGTATAAATGAGGTGGCAAGCGTTTCTCGCCATCTGGCGCATGGCGATGCGCCCGCGCTCTGGCTAGAATGGGGGCCCATTTTTCACAGACAGATCCTGCACCATGACCCTATCCGGATTTCAAGGCCTGGTTTTCGACCTCGACGGCACTCTGGTGGACTCCATGCCCTTGCACCTGGCCGCCTGGGAGCACACCGCCCGCGAGTTTGGCTTTCGGTTCGACGCCGACTGGTTTTATGAGCTGGGAGGCATGCCCAGCCGCAAGATAGCCCTGCTGGTGGCCGAAGTGCAGCAGATCGCGCTGGATCCCCTGGTGGTGACACGCTGCAAGACCGAACACTATGTCGCCAACCTGCACAAGGCCACCCCCTTCCCGGCCATGCTGGATCTGGTGGAACGCTATCACGGCCGGATCCCCATGGGCATAGGGACAGGCTCTCCCCGTATCAATGCCGAAGCGGTGCTGCGCAACACAGGGCTGGATCGGTATTTCCCCGTGGTGGTCACCGCCGACGACGTGGAGCTGCACAAACCCCATCCAGACACCTTCCTGCTGGTGGCGCGACGCCTGGGGGTCGAGCCCGGTCAATGTCTGGTGTTCGAGGACACGGGCATAGGCGCACAGGCCGGTGAAGCGGCCGGCATGCAGGTCTGCATGGTCAGAGAGGGAAAACCGGTCGGGTTGACCTGCTGAGTAACGAAGACGAGCGGGTCAACAACCTGCTCGGGAGAGAAGCCCCACTCTCATACGGGACAGGCGAAACATGAGAGTGGGGAGCAGATGTCACTGGCTGACGCAGCGACACCGTCAGGATGGGCGGGGGCGAGATTTACTGCTCGCTGCCGCCACCCTGGTTGTCGTCATAACGGCTGGGTGCGCCATGGGGGCGCGGCGCCATGGAAACCCGTGGCTTGCGGGCCCGCTGGATGCTGACGGCAGGACGGCCGGAGTGCATGGCAATGGTGGAAATCTTGGCCTTGTAGACCAGTTGCTGATTGCCATGGGCATCGGTCAACAGCACGCTGTACTGGTCAAAACCGCTGATGGTCCCCTCCAGCTTGATGCCGCTCACCAGGAAGATGGCGACCTGGCTACGGTTTTTGCGCAACCAGTTGAGGGCAGAATCTTGCCCGTTCCCGAGGGAGAAGGCCTGCTCGATAGTGGAGTAGCTTGGGGATTCAGTTGTCATAAATTATTGTCCCGCGGAAAAAAAGTGGCGTTTGATTGTGCTAAATGGTCACTGCCTTGTCAAAGTCATTCTCACACCCGGGCAGGATGGACAACGACAGGGCTGGTCGGCAGGGGCCGCTGCTGCAATAATTGGCGGCTCTGGCCCCGTGGCGGGCCTCATGCTGGGGTCTTATCTTGCATCCGGTTTCACACCAACATCCACCCACCTATACCCATGACGCGACCGCCTGCGAAGAGTGTGACCTGCTGGTGCCGGCCACCGAGCTGGCCGTGGGGGAGACGAGCAGTTGTCCGCGCTGCGGCCATACCCTGACTCGTCATCTGCCGGAGCAGGAGCGCAGGCCTATCGCCTATGGCTTTGCGGCCATCATCATGTTCGTGCTCTCCAACGCCTTTACCTTCATGTCGTTCTCGGCCAAGGGGGTGGGGCAGGAGATGACCTTCCTGCAGTGCATCACCACCCTGGTGGATCAAGGCTACCTGTTCCTCGGGGCCGTGCTGAGCATTACCCTGATCGGGTTGCCGCTGGTCTATATCGGCTCCATCATGCTGGTGCTGTGGCGCCTGGACAAGGATCTGCACAGCAAGGCCCTGCGCTCCCTTGGCCGCCTGCTGTGCCGGATCAAGCCCTGGCTGATGGTGGACGTCTTCCTCATCGGCGTGCTCATCTCGCTGGTCAAGCTGATGGGGATGGCCGACATCAAGATGGGGCTGTCGTTCTGGGCCTTTGTTGGCTACACCCTGCTGCTCATCAAGATGATCTCCTCCCTGGATCGGATGTGGCTGTGGCAGCGGCTGTTCGGCCCGACGGCGGCGAGGGAGCTGGATCCCGAGGAGAGCGCCCTGTCGTGCGGTCTGGTGGGCTGTCACATCTGCGGCGCCCTGAACGAGCAGGATGCCCATAGTTGCGTTCGCTGCGGGGATCACCTGCACAGCCGAAAGCCGGGTGGTCTGAACCGCACCTGGGCCCTGCTGATCACCTCGGTGATCCTCTATGTCCCAGCCAACCTGTATCCCATCATGGACACCGTGTTCCTGGGGGATGACAGCCCCTCGACCATCATGGGCGGGGTGGTGCTGCTGTGGGCCATGGGCTCCTACCCCATTGCCGCCGTCATCTTCTTCGCGAGCGTGGTGGTGCCGCTGGTGAAGATCCTGGCGCTGCTGTGGCTCTGCTACGTGGTGCAGCGCGGCCAGGGGACATCTCCCCTCGGCAAGCTAAAACTCTATCGCATGACCGAATTTGTGGGGCGCTGGTCGATGATCGACGTCTTCGTGGTGGCCATCCTGGCCGGTCTCATCCGGCTCGACAATCTGATGACCATCTACCCTGGCCCTGCGGCCGTCGCCTTTGCCGGGGTCGTACTGGTCACCATGGTGGCTGCCATGAGTTTCGATTCCCGCCTGATCTGGGATTTACAACAAGGAGAACGCGAACGTGAGTGAGCGTAAGACAAGGTGGAAACCGGGCTCTGATTTCATGAGTTCGGCTGCCGCTATCTGGATGGTGCCTTTGCTGGCGCTCTTCATCGGCGCCTGGATGCTGTTCCAGCATTGGTATTCACAAGGGCCGAGCTTCACCCTGACGGTGGCGACCGCCGAGGGCATAGTGGCGGGCAAGACGGTGATCCGTTCTCGTGAAGTGGAGGTGGGCCGTATCGAGACGGTGGAGCTCAGCGAGGATTACAGCCATGCCGTGCTCAAGGCTCGCCTGACCAATGCCGCCGCCGGCATGCTCAAGAAAGACAGCCAGTTCTGGGTGGTCAAGCCCAGGGTCGGGCGTGAGGGCGTTTCAGGTCTTGGCACCTTGCTCTCCGGTGCCTATATCGAACTTTCTCCCGGCAAGAAGGGCAGGGCGCGAAGCGAATACGCCATGCTGGACAGGCCACCCCTGGCATCCCTGGATGCCAAGGGATTGCGACTCTCCCTGTCCAGCCGGGATGCCAACGCGCTGGGCGCGGGTTCCCCCATCAGCTATCAGGGATTCACCATCGGCCAGGTCGAAGAGGCCAAGTTCCTGCCCGAGAAGAGCGAGATGCAGTACCAGCTCTTCATCAACGCGCCTTATGACGTCCTGGTGAGCAGCAACTCCCGGTTCTGGCTGACGCCCGGCTTCGAGGTCTCCATGAGCAGCGAGGGGATGAAGGTGAAGATGGACTCGCTGGAGAGCCTGATCAACGGCGGCATCACCATGGGGCTGCCTCCCGGCTGGTTGCCGGGGGAACCGGTGAAACAGAACGACGAGTTCGTGCTGTTCAAGGACGAGGAGAGCGTGCTGGCCGGTAGCCTGGATCAGTTCATCGACTATGTCTTCCTGTTCGACAATGATGTGGGCGGGCTGCATCCCGGCGCGGCGGTACAATATCGCGGCATCCGGGTCGGTACCGTCATCTCGGCTCCCTATCTCATCGACGACAAGGGCGTCCAGCTGTTCAAGAGCCGGCAGATCCCGGTGCTGGCGCGCATCGAGGTGCAGCGTCTCTCCCACCGTTATGCCAATGCGGAGAAGGAGCAGTGGCGGGCCCTGTTCAACAAGCAGTTCAAGGAAGGGCTGAGGGCCAGCCTCAAGACCGCCAGCCTGCTGACGGGGGGCAAGGTGATCGATCTGAACTTCTATCCGGATGCGCCTGTCTATCAGCCGCTCAAGATGGCGGGCTATCAGGTCTTCCCGACCGCCCAGGCCGGGCTGGATCAGATCGAGCGCAAGGTGAACCTCATCCTCGACAAGTTCGTCGACATGGACATGGCCACCACCCTCACTCAGGTCAACAGCACCCTGATGACGCTGGACAAGACGCTCAAGCATGTCAGTGCCGTGAGTGCGAATCTGGAGCAGTTTACCGGTCAGCAGTCGACCCAGCAATTGCCGGCCTCCCTCAACCAGAGCCTCAAGCAATTGCAGGAGACGTTGCAGACCTATGATGCCGGTTCCCAGACCAATCAGGAACTGCGCCAGTCGGTGCAATCCCTCAACCAGCTGATGAGCGAGTTGCAACCTCTGGTCCATTCACTGAACGAGCAGCCGAGTTCACTGATCTTTGACCGCGCTCGTCCGCGGGATCCCGAGCCCAAGCGAGGAAAATGATGAAAAAACGGATGATGACGCTGGCCTTGCTGGGCCTGCTGGCGGGATGTGGCAGTGCGCCGACGACGCTGCATTACTATTCGCTGGATGCCGACACGGCGCCGTCGAGTGTCACCACGGCGCAGCCGCAGCACCAGTTGGTGCTGCGCCCCGTCGCCCTGTCCGGTCAGCTTGACCGGATGAGCCTGGTCTATCAACTGGAGGGAAAGGAGCTGCACTTTGCCGAGTACCATCGCTGGGCAGGTTCCCTCGATGCCCAGTTGAACCAGTTGACCCTCAATGGCCTCTCCAGTCGCCTGCCTGGCTGGGTGGTGCGTCAGGACGGGGCCCGCAAGGGGCCTGTGCTGAGCATCTCGGTCGAGCGTTTCCAGGGGCGGCACGACGGCCGCGCCCTGCTTAGCGGTCGCTGGCGCCTGCTGACGGAGGAGGGGGTCGTGTTGAGAGATGTTCCCTTCCAGCAGGAGCGGGTGCTGCCTGCCGATGGGTATGGCGCCCTGGTGAACGAGCTGGGGCAGGGCTGGCAACTGTTGCTCGATCAGATTGCGGCGGATGTGCGCACGCGCAGCTGAGGAAGCATAAAAAAAGACGGGAGGCCATGGCCTCCCGTTTTGTTTGGGGTCGTCGTTATTGCTGTACTTCCGAGACGCCCTGTACCTTGACCTCTACCCGGCGATCCGGGGCCAGGCAGACGATCAGCTCGCGCTTGGATTTGCTGGTGCAGCTGTCGCCGGTGACGGGAGACTGCTTGCCACGCCCTTCCACATTGACCTTGCCGGCAGGCAGGCCCTTGCCAATCAGGTAATCGGCCACGGTCCGGGCACGCTGCTCGGACAACTTCTGGTTGTAGGCCTCGGAACCGATGCGGTCGGTATAGCCGATGACGGTGGCCGACCCGTCTTTGGGCCTGGCCTCTTCAATCTGGCTGTAGAGGGTATCCAGCGCCTGCCCGGCCTGGGGTTTGAGGGTGGCCTTGTTGAAGTCAAACAGCACGTCCGAGCTCAGGGTGAACTGCTTGTCGACCATCACGGGCTCGGGCGCGGGGGCGGGAGCTGCGACCGGCAGAGCCGGTGCAACCTGACCGAAGCGGTAGACGGCGGCCAGGGAGAGCAGGCCGTTGTCCATGCGCAGGCCGGTATCGTCACGGCTGCCATACGGGGTGCTGTACTGGTATTCGAGGCGGGCTGCCCAATCCAGGTTCAGGGCATACTCCGCACCGAGCGCGCCGACGAAGGTGAAGCGGCTGTCGTTTTCCAGCTGATCGCTGTCGGTCCAGCCATAGCCGCCCCCGACACGGCCGTAAAGGTCCAGATTGTCCGCAACCGGGAAGCCCAGTTTCAGCGTGAGCTGGGCCAGCTGGGCTTGCACGGAGTCATTGAAGGCCGCGCCATTGCGGGTGCCGCTGTACTTGAGCTTGCCAAGGTAGTCATAACCGAGTTCGACACCCAGATTCTGGTTGATCTGGTAACCGGCGAAGGCACCGGCGCCGACTTCATCGTCGTCTTTGTCGGTGATGGCGATGGCGTTGCTTTCATCGACACCGTAGAAGTTGGACCAACCCAGTTTGGCACCGCCATACCAGGTGTTGTCTTGTCCGGCTGCCTGGGCGTTGGCCGCAAGCAAGCCTGAAACCAGCAAGGTAATCAGTGTTTTGTTCATAGATGCCTCTGCAATCTTGTGTGTGGGGAGCGCGAATTCATGTCGCCTCGCCTCGTGGGTTGGGCCTGTGTTCGACCACAACACGTTTAAACGTAGCTCGCTTTTCTCGATCTACAAGCAACTGATATAAAACATATTGTGATATCCATCTGCATCATAGTGGAGACAGAAGACCGCCGGGGAACCGTGACTCGAATCTGTGATGGGTGTCATATGGGGTTGCTTGCCCTTGTCGGCAAGAGGGCCGGCGAAGCGCCGGCCCTGGCAGGATGGCCTCCGTTATCGAGGGAGGAATTCGTACTCCTGTTCGATGAAGGCGGCAGCCCGCTCGCTCAGGGCGGCGTGTACCACTGTGGTGGGGTGGACCTGGTCCCAGAACATCTTGCCTTCACAGTTCAGCTCGCCCGCACTGCGGCGCGCCATGGGCGTTGCGACGGCCTGAGCCAGCAGGGGGTTGCCGGCGATGGCAAGGCGCTCCTCGGGATTGAAGGGGGCCAGCCGACTGTCGGTGGCGGCGCTGCGGGAGGCAAACGGCTTCCACACATAGCCGCCGCCATAGCAGGCGTGTTCGGTGTCGCTCAGGCCGAAGTTCTGCGGCTCGCGCAGCATCTCGGCGAACTGCTTGTCGATCTCGAACAATTTCACCATGCCGGTGGGGGCCAGCTGGCGTGCCAGGTTCAGCAGCAGCTGGTTGTGGTAGGCGGAGACATGGCTGGCTGCCTCGACCACTTTCTGGCTGCGGGCCGAGGGGTTCTGGCCCAGATCCGGCAGGTTGAACAGCAAGATCTGCTTGGCGCCATTCAATACCATGCGGTTGGCCGCATCGCTGATGGCGTCGCGCACCCGCTTGGCATCCTGCTCGGTGTTCCAGCCATAGGCCAGGTAATCGTTGGCACCGACCCAGAGGATCACCAGATCATCGGGCTTGAAGCTGTCCTTTTGCAGGAACTGGGTCACCTCGTAATCCAGGTTGTTGATGACCTGATACTTGGGATTCCAGGAGATCTTGTTGTAGGCCACGGCAGTGGCGCCCCCTTCCGCCTCGTTGGCGATGGCGAGGCCCGGGAAGTGCTGGGTGAGCTGCTCCAGCCAGACCGGGCCATTGGAGAAGCGGCCTTGATGGTAGGGAGGGCTGGAGGGGAGGTAACCGCGCATCTTGGTGTACATCTTGCCGGTGTCGGAGAGGCTGTCGCCGAACATCACGATGCGGGAGAAGGGGGGACGCGTCTCGGCGGCATGGACCGTGAGGGCGAAGAGTCCCAATAAACACAAAAGCCATTTGTTCATGTAGCTGTTCTCATGGATGGGGCAGGGCGGGCCTGCGGGCTGTTCCTCGATGGCGGCGGGCTGGGAACCCGCATGGCCAGGTGAAAAGGTATCCACTCGAATACATTATTGCAGCATGCCGTGGCCATTTAATCGCTTGCGATCACATCACTCCTCCCTGAATGGGGAGGCTTCACGTTTGTTTCACGCGCCCCCGGGCAAGATGCCCTCATACCGCAAAGACAGGAGCATGAAATGAACAACGCAAAAGCAATCGCCCTGGTGGCCCTGATGTCCGTCTCTTCCTTCGCCATGGCGGCCTACACCGGCCCCAAGGAGCAGAACAAGGTATCGGTCGCCCAGTTGAAAGACGTGGCCGATGATCAGTGGGTGACCCTGGAAGGCAAGCTGGTCAAACACCTGGGTGGCGAAAACTACCTGTTCCGTGACGACAGCGGCGAGGTGGAAGTGGAGGTGGATGGTGACGTGTGGCGCGGTACCGAGGTGGGCCCTGACGATCTGATCCGCGTGCGCGGCGAGGTGGACCACAGCTGGAACAAGACCGAAGTCGAGGTGGAACACCTGGAGAAGGTGGGGGCAGCGCCCCTGAGCAAGGGTGGCTTCATCGCCAAGTAAGTTTTCAGGCCACAGTAAATGGGAAGGGCGCTCCAGGAGCGCCCTTCTTGCATGCCATCAGCCAGCCCGGCTTGCGACGGTTCGCTTGAACCCCTTCTCGGCCTGATTGACCTTGTAGAGATAGCGGCGAGCCTCTGCCTTGGGATGCTGTTCGGTCAGCACCTGATAGACGGCCTCGGGGGAGAGGCGGTTGATCATGCCGGGGGCCGCCTTGCGATCGTTGGAGAAGGTGTTGAGCACCCCTCCCGCACCACCGTTGTAGGCGGAGATCACCGCATAGCGGCGGGACTGGGGATCCTGGATATCCGCCAGATAGACGGTCTGCAGCAGGTGCAGGTAGGCGGTCCCCACATCGATGTTGTAGGCCGGATTGAACAGATCTTCCCTGGTCGGCTGGCCATCCTTGCCCTTGACCCTCACATAGACATCCCGCCCAGCGGTAGCCGGGATCACCTGCATCAGGCCATAGGCGTTGGCGTGGCTGACCGCATAGGGGTTGAAGCTGCTCTCGGTCTTGATCACCGCGTAGATGAGACTCTCGGCGACCCCGTACTTGCGGGAGGCGTCGCGGATGATGCTGGCGTATTTGTAGCCGCGCCTGTCTTCGTGGTTGGCCACCATGGGAATGTCGATGAAGAAGATGTTGCGGATCCCGAGGGTGCGCTTCTTCATCGCGTTGGCGATCAGATAGTCGGCATAACGCTCTGCACGCCAGCTGGAGCGGATCGCTTGTCCCTGGTTGTCCAGCACCTGGCCATAGAGGAAGGGCTCGCCACCTGGCATGATCTCACGGTCGGAATAGAGGTCGACCTCTGCCGGATCGTCCGGGGTCAGCAGGGTTTCGATGATGGCGCGACGCAGGTGGGCACGGGGATCCAGACCCGAGACGGTCTCCACCATGATGTGACCGCTGGAGAAATCGATGTGGGCGCGGCTCTTGTACTGATCCGTGTATTTGACGTAGTCAAACTTGCCCGCGAACAGCGCCTCGCGCCCCCATATCTCGTTCACGTTATGGGAGAGCGCACTGATCATGTGTTCAAAACCGCGCACGTCCTTGCCGTTGACCAGATCATCATCGCCACTCCCGCTGGTCTGGGGTGTGGATGAACAGGCAGAGAGAAACAGCAGGGCGCACAGCAGCCCAAAAAAACGACCCATAAGATCCTCAAACCGGGCGGTGGGGCCGCCCGTCACTGACTGGCCTGAGCCAGGATTGGTGTCACCCTGCGGCATGTCGACGACTCAGGGGGACGCTGGCCCTTTGACTCGATTCCCGCTCACTGGCTGGGAGGGGTGTAGCCGTCGATCTGGACTTCACCCGCGTCGAACAGATAGCTGACCATCTCTTTTTCCAGCAACTGGCGGTGCTCGAGATTCATCATGTTCAGCTTCTTCTCGTTGATCAGCATGACCTGCTTCTTCTGCCACTCGGTCCAGGCTTCCTTGCTGATGTTGTCGAAGATCCGCTTGCCGAGTTCACCGGGGTAGAGTTGGAAATCGAGACCCGGCGCTTCTTTCTTCAGGCGCAGGCAAAATACGGTACGGCTCATGTTGACCTCTGTGGTTGCAAGTCTGGTTGTAAGTCCGGGTAGGCGAGCAGACGGGCCGTGGCCGCCGCCAATCCCACCTCGGCAGGATGGCGTAAGTTATACCAGAGTCGGGTATCCGCTTCCATGAGCAGGGGGGCGGGCGGAACAGCCATTTCGATCAGCAAAGGGCGGATATCGAGGTGGAAGTGGCTGAAAGTGTGACGAAATCCAGCGAGCTCCTGATAGGCGGCATCCTCCAGCCCCAACTCCCGCAGTCGTCCGGTCACCTCGGTGAGGGATTCCACCTGCGGGAAGCAGTAGAGCCCGCCCCAGATCCCTTGCGGCGGACGCTTCTCCAGCAGCAGCTGATCGCCGTGGCGGATGATCAGCATAATGCCGTTGCGTGCCGGAATGCTCTTCTTCGGCTTGCTGTGAGGGTAGGCGGTGGGGTTGCCCTGCGACAGCCCCTGGCAATCGGCCTGCACCGGGCAGCGCTCGCAGGCGGGCTTGCTGCGGGTGCAGACGGTGGCCCCCATGTCCATCATGGCCTGGTTGTACTGGGCCACCCCGACGCGCGGGGTGAGGCGGGTCGCCAGCTCCCAGAGATCGTGCTCGACCTGCTTCTGACCCGGCCAGCCCGTCAGCGCCAGCCAGCGGGTGAGTACCCGCTTCACGTTGCCATCCAGGATGGCGTGGGGCTGGCCCAGAGAGAGGGAGAGCACGGCCCCGGCGGTGGAGCGACCGATGCCGGGCAGGGCCATCACCTCTTCCAGTTGTTCCGGAAAGAGGCCGCCGTGCAGATCGCGGATCTGCTGGGCAGCCTTGTGCAGGTTGCGGGCGCGCGCGTAGTAGCCAAGCCCGGTCCAGTGATGCAGCACCTCGTCGATGGGGGCGTTGGCCAGGGCCAGCACGTCGGGGAAGCGGGCCATGAACCGCTCGTAATAGGGGATGACAGTGGCAACCTGGGTCTGTTGCAGCATGATCTCGGAGACCCAGACCCGGTAGGGGGTTTTGTCCTGCTGCCAGGGCAGGGTCTTGCGGCCGTGGATCTGGTACCAGTCCAGAATGCGGGTGGCGAAGGTGGTGTTGTCTGAGTGGCTCACAGTGTACTCATGTTCTGATGATAAGTCCGCCCGCCATCAGGAGGGCGATCCTCGACCCGGCGCATGGCAAAGGTCGAGTGTAGGTTATTGATTAAAAAGGGGAGCTCTCGGGCTCCCTCAGAATGGGCGGTGACCCTCCCAGGAGAGGGCCACCGGATGCCGACAGATCAGCCGCGCCAGTCTTGCAGCGCCTTGAGGCTGGCATACTGGCCGCCGACCTGCAGGACGATGTAGTCCTGGGCGATGGCTGCCAGGATGACACCGGGGGCGATCTCATTGCCCTCGCGCCACTCCCGTCCATTGAGCACGACGGCCCGCTTGGCCGGGTCGGAGGAGTAGTTGTGGGCACCATAGGTCAGGGACGGTACCTGCTGTTTCAGGGCCGGGGCCAGGGCGCCGAGGGGGATGGCACTGGTCTGGACTTGAGCCTGGGGCGCACTCTCTTCCACCAGCGGCGTGTTGTTGAGGGCGGCCATCAGCCGCTCTGCCAGACTCTGTCCCCCCTGGCTTGCGGTAGTCGCAGCCGGGGTTGCGGCAGGTCTTGGAGCGACCACGGGCTCCGGCAGGGGGGGCGGCAGCGGCCGGGTGATCATGGGCCTGGGTTCGACCCGCACGAAGGGGGGAGTCACCACTTCCTTCACTTCGACCTGCTGTTCCACTGGTTTGAGGTGATAGAGGTGCCAGCCATAGTTGGCGGCGGCGCCCATCACCAGGGCCAGGGGCACCAGGGCCCACCAGATCCAGCGGCGGTTGGGCTCCTCTTCCTGGCTCACGGGCAGACCCATGAGCGGCATATGGGGGGTGAACTGGGGCTGGTCGGCCCGGCGCAGGGCCTTGAGCAGGGTGGACATCAGGAGGCCTCCTCGACCATGGGGTCCGTCTCATCATCTGCCACGCTGTCGAGATCGACCGGCGTGCTGGCTCGCAGGGATTCATCCTCCAGCCTGGGCATGGGTTCGCCGGAGGCCACATTCAGCCGCAGCAGGGTGTTGCTGCCGGCGATGCCGTCCGGGGTCAGTCCCTGCTCGCGCTGGAACTGTTGCAGCTTGTTCTTGAGGGTGGCATCAAAGCGGCTCACCTTGCGATCGGGTTGCTGCATGGCGCGGCTAAGGGCGTTGTCCAGCCACTGCACCTGGGCAGCCCCGGCATTGCTCGCTATCAGGGGCACGTTGCCCCTGGGCATGCGCCAGAGCAGGGTGTAGCTGCCGCCCCAGGCGTCGGAGAGCCACTGCCTGTCCACCTGCCAGCTCTGGTTGCCGATGAGCAGGGAAGCCTTGTCCGCCCCCAGGCTGACCAGGGTGGCGTAATAGAGGCCGCCGGTCTCGTCGGTGAGACTGATGAGGGCCGGGTATTGCAGCGCCTGCAATTGTGCCAGGGAGGCTTCTCCCTCCTGGCAGCGCAGGCCCGCACGGGGGGCATTGTCGCAGGTTGCCTCCTCCAGCTCGGCCTGGTAGCCCCATACCTTGTAGAGATTCTGCATGGCGACGTCCGGCTCCAGCGCCTGATTGATGGCGCGGGTCAGCTGGGCCTGCTGCTCTGGCGTGTCATCCACCTTGACCGGTACCTCGACCTTGACCAGGGGGCGGGCTGGGAAGAATCCAAAGAATTGCCAGCCCCACCAGCCGGTGGCGACCAGCAGGGCGCCCACCAGGGCGACCGTGAGGCCGGATTGCCAGCTCCCCTCGTCGCGAATACCGCTCACCTCATACGCGGACTGGCTGATGTCCCCGTGCACTATCTTGTGGCTGCCACGGGCGAAGGCGGCGATGAGGGCGCGGTCGCAGATGAGGTTGATGAGGCGGGGAATGCCCCCGGAGAGGCGATGCAGGGTCTGGATGGCCCTGGGGGTGAAGATGGGCTGGACGCAGCCTGCCACCTGCAACCGGAAGCGGACATAGGCATCCACATCCTGGCGCGAGAGCGGCAGCAGGTGATAGCGGGCGGTGATCCGCTGCGCCAGCTGGCGCAGCAGGGGCTGGCGCAGCATCTGTTGCAGCTCGGGCTGGCCGATGAGCACCACCTGCAGCAGTTTCTTCTCGTCTGTCTCCAGATTGGTGAGCAGTCGCAACTGCTCCAGCACGCCGGGCAGCAGGTGCTGGGCTTCATCCACCAGCACCACGCTGCGCTTGCCTGCCGCCAGATTCGCCAGCAGATGATCCCGGATAAGGTCGAACAATTGCTTGAGGCTGGCCTCTTCGCCGTAGGGCAACTGGAATTCGTCGCAGATGGCGGCCAGCAGATCCCGCTCGGTCAGAGAGGGATTGAGGATGTAGGCGATCTCGGTGTCGGCGGGCAATTGCTGCAGCAGACAGCGGGAGACGGTGGTCTTTCCCGTACCCACTTCCCCGGTCAGCAGCACGAAGCCACCACCGTCCTGCAACCCGTAGTTGAGGTGGGCGAGGGCCTCCCCGTGACGCTCGCTCATATAGAGGTATTTGGGGTTGGGCGAGATGGAGAACGGGGGCTCCGACAGACCGAAGAACTGTGTGTACATAAGGATCCATTCCATTGTTATGGGCGGCAGGTTAAAGCCTCCCAAAAGGGATGTCAAAGACCCGGATACCATAAGGGGAGCTGGCTCGAACCACGGGCTGACTCACCCAGGACGATGACGGAAAGCGGCCGCCCGGCCGAGTGATGACGAGCCCGGTGCGGTGGGGGCACATCGTCTCTCTTGGCCAAAAGCGGTATCATCGGGGCAAGTTTATCGAGGGAGAGTGCGCGTGCAGATTTATCTGGTAGGAGGGGCGGTACGGGATCGCCTGTTGGGACTGCCCCAGGGTGACAGGGACCACCTGGTGGTCGGCGCCACGGTGGAACAGATGCTGGGTCTCGGATTCACCCAGGTGGGCCGAGACTTTCCGGTCTTTCTTCACCCCAAAACCCAGCAGGAGTACGCCCTGGCGCGCACCGAGCGCAAGCAGGGGCAGGGTTACACCGGCTTCGTCTGCCATGCCGCCCCCGAGGTGACGCTGGAGCAGGATCTGCTGCGCCGGGATCTCACCATCAACGCCATCGCCGAAGATGAGGACGGGCAACTGCACGATCCCTACGGCGGCGTGCAGGATCTGGAGGCGCGGTTGCTGCGCCATGTCTCGCCGGCCTTTGCCGAGGATCCTCTGCGCATCCTGCGGGTGGCGCGCTTCGCCGCCCGTTTCCATGCCCAGGGGTTCGTGGTGGCCCCCGAGACGCTGGGGCTGATGCGCGAGATGACGGAGGCTGGAGAGCTGGCCCACCTGACCCCGGAGCGGGTCTGGAAGGAGCTGGAAAAAGTGCTGCTGGGGCCGACACCCCAGATCTTCTTCGAGGTGCTGCGCGAATGCGGCGCCCTCAAGGCGCTCTTCCCCGAGCTCGATGCCCTGTTCGGTGTGCCGGCCCCTGCCAGATGGCACCCGGAGATCGACACCGGCATCCACACCATGATGGTGCTGGCGCAGGCATGTCGTCTCTCCCCCGAACTGACCGTGCGCTTCGCGTCCCTCTGCCACGACTTTGGCAAGGGGCTGACCCCGCCCGCCTTCTGGCCGAGCCATCACGGCCATGGTCAGAAGGGGTTGCCGCTCATTCGCGATTTTTGCGAGCGCTTCCGGGTGCCGAACGAGTGTCGCGATCTGGCACTGCTGGTGAGCGACCTGCACACCCATATCCACATTGCCTTCGAGCTCAAGCCCTCGACCCTGCTCAAGGTATTCGACAAGGCCGATGCCTGGCGCAGACCGGAGCGCTTTGCCCAGCTGCTCGATGCCTGTCGCGCCGACTTCCACGGTCGTACCGGCTTCGAAGAGAAGGTCTACAGTCAGCCGGACTATGTCGCCGAGGCCCTGGAGGCGGCGCAGGCTGTGCCGGTCAAGGAGATAGTGGCGGCCGGCTTCAAAGGGGAGGCAATCCGCGAGCAGCTTGCCAAGCGGCGGCTCGATGCCATCAGCCGGGTGCGCGACGAGTGGACCTTTATCGAGGAGTAAACGCTGCAGCCGATCGACGCTCAATCGACGGCGTGATATGGGCGAAGCATAAAAAAGCCCGGGTCAATGACCCGGGCTTTTTGTCGTGCGGCGTGGGCTGCTCAGGAGAAGCAGGCCTGCAACACGTAGAAGATGGCGATGGCCAGGATGGCGCCCGCGGGCAGGGTGATGACCCAGGAGACCACGATGTTGCGCAGCACGCCCAGGTTCAGGGCCGCGATGCCCCGTGCCAGACCGACGCCCATGACGGCACCGACCAGGGTCTGGGTGGTGGAGATGGGCAGACCGGTGCCGGAGGCGATCACCACGGTGGCGGCGGTGGCCAGCTGGGCGGCGAAGCCACGGCTCGGGGTCAGGTGGGTGATGCCGGTGCCGACGGTCGCCATCACCTTCTCGCCCATGGTGGCCAGACCGATGACGATGCCGATGCCGCCAAGGGGCAGGATCCACCAGGCGATGTGGGAGCTGCCGCCGATCTCGCCGCCGGCCGCCACGATGGAGGCGACTGCAGAGAGCGGACCGATGGCGTTGGCCACGTCGTTGGAGCCATGGGCGAAGGCCATGGCGCAGGCGGTGATGATCATCAGGATGCCGAACACCTTCTCCACGTTGGCGAAGTGCATCTTGCTGTCATCTTTCGGGTTGTACTGCTGGCCGCGGATATAGATCCAGCCGGCAAACGCCACCGCGATGGAGATGGCGACGGAGAGCAGCGCGCCTTCGCCATTGCTCAGGTGCAGACCGACGTGGGTCAGCCCCTTCTTGATGGTGACCAGGCAGATGACCAGCGACGTCAGGAACATGTAGAAGGGGACATAGCGCTTGGCGTTGTCCAGGGGATTGTCCGTGTTGAAGATGAGCTTCTGCACGCTGATGAACATGAAGTAGGCGATGATGCCCGAGATGGCCGGCGTGATGATCCAGGAGCCGACGATGCCGCCAAACTTGTTCCACTGTACCGCTTCCGGACCGATGCTCACCACGGCGAAGCCCACGATGGCGCCGATGATGGAGTGGGTGGTGGAGACGGGCCAGCCGAAATAGGAGGCCAGGATCAGCCATAGACCCGCAGCCAGCAGGGAGGCGATCATGCCGAGCACCAGCAGATCCGGCGTGTCGGCAAAGGCGTTGCTGTCGATGATGCCGCTGCGGATGGTTGCCGTCACTTCGCCACCGGCCAGATAGGCGCCGGCAAATTCAAAGATCATGGCGATGATGATCGCCTGACGGATGGTCAGGGACTTGGTGCCGACCGATGTGCCCATGGCATTGGCGACGTCGTTCGCACCAATGCCCCAGGCCATCAAAAAGCCGAACAAGGCCGCCACGAGCACCAGGGTGGTGCCGTAATTCGCGATAATGTCCATTAGTAGTGTTTACCCAGTCAGTCGATTACGAACGAGCCAGCATCAATTCCAGACGGGCGCCAACGCGCTCTGCCTGATCAGCCAGGTCACCTACCCATTCGAGGATCTTGTAGAGGAACATAACGTCGATCGGATTGTATTTGTGCTCAACGGCTTGCAGCTGTTGGCGCAGTCCGATCTGCATGGTGTCAGTATCGTCCTCGATGAGATCCAGCTGGTGGATCATCTCGGCAACCATTTCAACTTCACGTCCTTTAAAGCCGGTTTCGAGCAGCTCATCGAGTTCTCCGATGGCTTTTTCGGCTTGGGCGGTCGCATCGATACAGCGTTTGAGATAGGCCATGAAATCGGCGCGCATCTCGGTGGGGAATTCCATCTTGCGGCCAAGCATGCGACCGGAAATATCCTTGGCACGGTTGGCAATCTTGTCCTGCTGGGTCAAGAGCTCCAGCAGATCGGTACGGGCGACCGGCAGGAACAGGCCGCGGGGGAGTTTCAAGCGGATTTCGCGCTTGAGGATGTCCGCTTCTTTTTCCAGCTGGGCGATCTGTTGCCGGATCTTCTCGGCATCTTCCCAGCGGTCTTCAGCGACGGCATCAAAGAAGGGAATGAGCTGTTCGCAGCACACGTGAACCTTGACGATATGCTTCTGCAGCGGCTTGATGGGGGACTTGGCAAAAAGACCCAAAATAGTATTTACTGGCATGGCCAAACCTGTGTCGGTGAAAAAACACTCGATACGATTTTATGAGGGGCGCATGGTAACCGAACTGTGCCATCAATAAAACCGTGAATTAATCGTGAACTGTCGCTGGCATTATATCCTCGCGACCCTGAACATGCCCCCCAAAGTTGCCCGCCAGCCCGGAATGACTATGCAAACTGAGATCGAGATAAAGTTTTTCGTCACCAGCAATATTCAAGAATCACTCTCCAACCTTCTGAATTCACTAGAGATTATCTCTTCCAATCAAGCCGCTCTTGGCAACGTCTATTTCGACACGCCCGATCTGGGTTTGCGTGGGCTCGAGATGGGGTTGCGCATTCGTCGCAGCGATGATTTTTCCGAGCAGACCATCAAGTGCCGGGGGCAGGTCGTGGGCGGATTGCACGCCAGACCCGAGTACAACACCCCGGTAGAGGGAACCATTCCGACCCTGTCTGCCTTTCCTGCCGATATCTGGCCGAGTCTGGCAGTGCGCGATGAACTCCAGAGCTGTCTGGTGGCCCAGTTCAGCACCGATTTCCTGCGCCGCCACTGGCTGATCGCATTCGGAGATGCCGAGATCGAGCTGGCCTGGGATCAGGGGGAGATTGTCGGTGCCCTGGGGCGTACCGGGATCGACGAGCTGGAGCTGGAGCTGAAATCCGGTGATGCCCGCGCCCTGTTCACCCTGGCGAGCAAGCTGGCGGCGCTGGGAGGATTGCGGCTGGGTGCCCAGTCCAAGGCGCAGCGCGGATACAGGCTGGCTGGGCTTGGCAAACCACTGGCCGTGCAGCTCCTGCAAAGGATTGAGGGCAAAGATCAGAAGGCCAGCATTACCCTGGGTATGCAGCACTGGCAGTATCATGAGCAGCTCTGGCTCGAGAGTGACGATGCTGGCGAACAACAACGGGCGCTGCATGCTCTGCTCGAGGGGGTATCCCTGGTTGCTGAGGCGGCAGGCACGCTGACGGTGCCCCCCTCCTGGCTGGCCGGCCTGCAGGCGCAACAGCGTCTGATGATGCAGGTGGCCGGGGATCGTGCATCATTGCATGCCCTGTTCCACCATGCCGACCTGGTGGGCCTGCAGTTGTCCATCGCGGCCTGGCTGCATCTGGGGAAGTGAATCCTCAGTGGTGCAGAGCGCAAAAAGGTGAGCCCGGGCTCACCTTTTTATGGCAGTTGCACCTTGAGCGGCGCTATCAGTTCACCACGGCCACGTTGATGGTGCCGTTGCCCTGGGTCATGCGGACCCGGGCACCAGGCACAAAGGTGGGGCTGGCCTTTTGTACCACCACGATGGATTCGCCGTTCTCTTTCTTGATCTCGAGCTCGACCCCGTCAACCTGGTTGAGTTTGTCCCCTGCCGCCTTGCCGGCCGCCGCACCCGCGATGGCGCCACCGGCCGCCGCGATGTCACTGCCACGACCGCCGCCTATGGTGCTGCCGAGCAGGCCGCCGACCACGGCACCGCCAATGGTGCCGATCAGGGAGTTCTCATCGGCCTGGATCTTGACGGGGCGGGTGGAGAGGATGGTGCCATAGCTGACGGTCTGTACCTGCTTGGCGCGATCCTTGGTGTAGACATCGCCGGAGTAGACGTCGCTGTTGGCACAGCCGGTGATGGCGGTGGTGGCCGCCAGCAGGGTGACGAGAGCAATACGTTTGAACATGATGGGCCTCCTGGGCGGGCATCGGATTAATCTGGTGATGAATTGCACTTTACGCCAACCAGATTGCGCATTAAACCCGCAAAGTGTAACCAATTATGTGGCCGGAAGGCTCCCGTGCCGGTGGTGGATGGTCAGATCAGGGCTTTTTCCAGCAGCAGGCGATCCTCGCCCGGCCCGAAGTAGCCTCTCTCTTCTGCCAACTGCTGATAACCCAGCCTTAAGTAGAGGCGCTGGGCCGGATTGGCGGGATCCACGGTCAGCCTCACCCGGGCAACCTGCAAATGCGCCAGAGCCTGCTCCACCTGCAACATCATTTGCTCGGCCAGGCCGAAGCCGCGTGCTTCGGGACGCACCGCGAGGGAGAGCAGCCAGCCCTGCGACCGATCCTGACCAAGCCCCCCGAGGGCATAGCCCAGCAGCCGGCCTTCCCGTTCCGCGACGACCAGCAGTTCGGGCCACAGATCCATGGCCTGGCGAAAGAAGAAACCGGGGTAGACATCCTCGCCGAAGACATCGGCATCTATCTGCCAGATGGCGTGCATGTCGGTGTGGGTGGCAAGGCGCAATACGGGGGACGAGTGCATCGGGGCTCCTCTCATCGGGTCTCTGCTGCGGGGCAGCCAAAAAGGAGGCACAGGGTAGAAGGGGCGGGGAGTCGATGCAAGGGGGGCATTTGTGGCATGCCGCGGATAAAGAAACAGGGCCCGCAGGCCCTGTGTCATCAGAGGAGGCTGGTCGCCTGCTCCAGCCAGGCGAGATCCTCGCCCTCCAGCAGCGGGCTCAGACGGCGGTAGACCTCCGCATGGTATTCGTTGATCCAGCGGAACTCCGCCGGGCTCAGCAGGCTGCGATCGATGAGGCGGATATCGAACGGCACATAGGTCAGTCGCTCGAAGCCCAGCATCGGCTGCTCGCCACGGGCCTCCTGTTCGGTCACCACCACCAGGTTTTCACAGCGGATGCCGAAGGCATCTTCCCGGTAGTAGCCCGGCTCGTTGGAGAGCACCATGCCCGGCTGCAGGGCCACCAGGCTGCCCTTGGGGGCGATGCGCTGCGGGCCTTCGTGCACGCTGAGGAAGTGGCCGACCCCGTGACCGGTGCCATGGTCGTAGTTGTAGCCGGCTTGCCACAGGGGCATGCGGGCCAGCACGTCGAGCTGGATGCCGGCTGTACCGCGGGGGAAGCGGGCCTGATCCAGGGCAATATGACCCTGCAGCACCCGGGTAAACATGGCCCTGTGCTCGTCGGTCACCTCACCCACCTTGACGGTGCGGGTGATGTCGGTGGTGCCGTCCAGGTACTGGGCGCCGGAGTCCACCAGATAGATGCTGTCCTGGCCGAAGGCCCGCGGGGTACCGTTGGTGTGGCGGTAGTGGCACATGGCGGCATTGGGGCCGAGTGCCGAGATGGTGTCGAAGCTCGGCTCCACATAGTGCTCCTGCTCGTGGCGGAAGGCTTCCAGCTGGTCTGCCAGGGTGCCTTCGTCCACACCGTCGAACTCGCCGCTGGCGATCAGGCGATCCAGCCAGGCCAGGAAGCGGGTGACGGCAACGCCGTCGCGCAGGTGGGCGGCACGCATGCCTGCCAGCTCCACGGGGTTCTTGCACGCCTTGGGCAGCATGGTGGGATCCTGGCCGGCCACCAGAATGGCGCCCGCCTCTTCCATCACGAGCTGGGTCCAGGCGTTGGCGGTGTTGGGGTCGGCCAGCACCTTCTGCTGATCCTCGCCGATGCGCTGCAACACGTCACCCAGCTTGTCGATGGGGTAGACGGAGACATCCTGCCCCACGTGCTGGCTGAAGGCGAAGCAGTCGATCTTGTCGGTATCGACGAAGAAATCCATGGTAGTGTTGGCGTAGAGCACCGCAAAGCCGAGCACCACCGGCAGGCGTTCCACGTCGCGACCACGCAGGTTGAGCAGCCAGTTGATGGGCTCGGCCTGGGTCAGCAGCACCGCATCCAGCCCGCGCTTGCGCAGATCGCTGGCCAGCATTTCGCGCTTGGCCTGGCTGGACTGGCCCGCCAGCTCCTCGCTGTAGAGGATGACAGGGCTCTTGGTCGGAGCGGGACGATCGCTCCAGTGCAGATCGATGGGGTTCTCGTCGATGCGCACCAGCTCGATGCCGCGCTCGGTCAGCACGGCGTTGGCGTTCTGATACCAGGCCAGACTGTGCAGGCGGGCATCGAAACCGACCCGGGAGCCTGAGGGCAACTGCTCCGCCAGCCACTGCACGTGGGGGTCTTCATTGAGGTGGAGAAACTCGAACAGCTCGGCCGGCGCCTGCATGCGCGCCTGCACGGTATAACGACCGTCGATGAACAGGGCCGCCCGATGCGCCATGATGATGGCGAGCCCGGCGGAGCCGTTGAAACCCGTGATCCAGTCCAGCCGCTCGGCATAGGCGGGAATGTACTCCCCCAGATGCTCGTCGTCGTGGGGCACGATGAAAGCGTCCAGCTCCAGCGTGGCCAGTGTGGCCCTGACCTGGGCGACGCGGGTTTCAATAATCTCGAAATGGTTCATGTCGTTATTGCCAGCTTGTGGTGATGTGAGTGTTCATTGATGGTGGCCGCCTGCCAGGATCTGTCTGATCGATTGGCCTGCCGCCTCGATGTGTTGCTTGAGCAGTACCACTGCCTCGTGCTTGCGCCGGGCGCGGCACAGTTCAAGGAGTCGGGCGTGCTCCCGCTCGGCCTTGTCCACGCCGCCCTGGGCGAACAGCAGTTCGAAACGCACATAGCGGTCGCAGCTCAGATTGATCTGGGCGATCAGTTCCAGTGCCTGGGGGCGATTGGCTGCCTGGTAGAGGGTGGCGTGAAAGCGGTGATTCAACTCGGCCCAGTGTTCGATCTGGGTGCCAGACTCCAGCGCCAGATCAAACTGGGCGAGGATGGCTTGCGCCTGGGCGAAGGTCTCCTCCGTCATCAGGTCGACGGCGTGGAACAGGGTATCGGCTTCGAGCAGTGCCCGCAAATAAAAGAGCTCCTCGATGGCCGAGGCATCCAGCATGGTCACCACGGCGCCGCGATGGGCCTCGAACTTCACTAGCCCCTGGGCTTCCAGTTGCATCAGGGCTTCCCGTACCGGGATACGGCTCACCGCCAGCTCCTTGGCGATGGCGTCCTGGCGCAGGGGGGCGCCCGCTGCAAACTCGCCACGCAATATCCGGCCGCGGAGGTTCTCCATCACCATCTGGGTTCGGGTTTTGTAAGGTGGGGTCATGCTGGGGTCACGGGCAGGTTGCAAAATTGTATATTGTATAAAGTTTGGCTGAATCTAACGCGCAAGGGCCGTCAAGGCAAGGCTTGGCGGGAGCCATATGCCGCGCATCGGCCAAAAAAATACCGGCCAGCAGGGCTGACCGGTACGGGATTGCGAGACGCGAGGCGCGTTTCTTACAACTGCGGGCCCGCCGCGACCAGGCGTTTGCCTTCGTCGTTGTCGGTGAAGCGCTCGAAGTTCTTGATGAAGCGCCCGGCCAGATCGGCCGCCTTGGCATCCCACTCGGCCTGGTCGGCGTAAGTGTCTCGCGGATCCAGGATGGCGGGGTTGACGCCCGGCAGCTCGGTCGGCACTTCCAGGTTGAACACCGGCAGTACCTTGGTCGGCGCCTTCTCGATGGAACCATCCAGGATGGCGTCGATGATGCCACGGGTATCCTTGATGGAGATCCGCTTGCCGGTGCCGTTCCAGCCGGTGTTGACCAGATAGGCTTCAGCCCCTGCCGCTTCCATCCGTTTCACCAGCTCTTGGCCGTACTTGGTCGGGTGCAGGCTGAGGAAAGCCGCGCCGAAGCAGGAGGAGAAGGTCGGGGTCGGCTCTGTGATGCCGCGCTCGGTACCGGCCAGTTTGGCGGTGAAGCCGGACAGGAAGTGGTACTTGGTCTGCTCCTTGGTCAGCTTGGCGACCGGGGGCAGCACACCGAAGGCGTCTGCGGTCAGGAAGATCACCTTGGTGGCGTGACCCGCCTTGGAGACCGGCTTGACGATGTTGTCGATGTGATAGATGGGGTAGGAGACCCGGGTATTCTCGGTGCGGGAACCATCGTCGAAGTCGATGGTGCCATCGGCGGCCACGGTCACGTTCTCCAGCAGCGCATCGCGGCGGATGGCGTGGTAGATGTCCGGCTCGGCCTCTTCGGAGAGCTTGATGGTCTTGGCGTAGCAGCCCCCTTCGAAGTTGAACACGCCGTGATCATCCCAGCCGTGCTCGTCATCGCCGATCAGCTGACGCTTGGGATCGGTGGAGAGGGTGGTTTTGCCGGTGCCGGAGAGGCCGAAGAAGATGGCCACGTCCCCATCCTTGCCCACGTTGGCGGAGCAGTGCATGGAGGCGATGCCGCGCAGGGGCAGGAAGTAGTTCATCATGGAGAACATGCCCTTCTTCATCTCGCCACCGTACCAGGTGCCGCCGATGAGTTGCATCTTCTCGGTCATGTTGAAGGCGACGAAGTTCTCGGAGTTGAGACCCTGCTCCTTCCAGTTCGGGTTGGTGCACTTGGCACCGTTCATCACCACGAAGTCCGGTTTGAAGGCCTTCAGCTCCTCTTCGCTCGGGCGGATGAACATGTTCTTCACGAAGTGCGCCTGCCAGGCCACCTCGGTGATGATGCGCACTGCCAGGCGGGTGTCCGGGTTGGCGCCGCAGAAGCCGTCCACCACGAACAGACGCTTGCCGGAGAGCTGTTTGGTGACCAGCCCTTTCAGATGTGACCACACTTCCGGGGTAATCGCCTTGTTATCGTTTTTACCCTGGTCAGACCACCACACAGTATCCTGGGTAGTGGCATCTTTGACGATATATTTATCTTTAGGGGAACGGCCGGTGAAGATGCCGGTGTTGACGTTGACGGCGCCAAGCTCGGTGACGACGCCACGTTCGAAGCCCTCAAGGTCTGAGCGGGTCTCTTCAGCGAAAAGCTGCTCATAGGAGGGGTTGCGAACGATTTCCTGGCTGTTTTTGATACCGTATTGGTCCAGCTTCAGTTGTTGGGCCAGGGTGGGTTCTACCACGATTGTCATTGTATTCTCCTGGGTTCAGAGGTGTGTAGGGTTCTATCTGACGTTCATGCTACCACCTAGGTGGTAGTTTTTAGCGATCGCCATCAAACTTTATAAAATAGGGTATTTTTTTGTTATTTAAGTTAAAGGCGGGTTTTGCCCGCCTTTGATTAGTGTAACTGGTTTGCATCATTACCGGGAGCCCTGCTGAACAGGGTTTCGATGTCTATCCCGTCGAATTCGTAGTGGGCGCCGCAGTAATCGCAGTGCATGTCGATCTTGCCGAGCTCCTGCACCATGGATACCGCTTCCTCCTTGTCTATCTGCAGCAAGGCCCCTTCGCAACGGGCGCGGGAGCAGGTGCAGCGGAACTCGATGGCCTGGGGATCGAACACCCGTACCTTGTCCTGGTGGTAGAGGCGGTAGAGGATCTCTTCCGCGTCCAGACCGAACAGCTCCTCGTCCTTGATGGTGGTGGTGAGCTGGACCAGGTGGTCGAAATCTTCGCTGTGATCCTCGCTCTGGGCCGGCAGCTCCTGCAGCAGGATGCCCGCCGCACGGGGCTCGCCCTCGTTGTGGCCGGTGCGGATCCAGAGGCGGGTGGCGAGTTGTTCGGACTGGGCGAAGTAGTGCTCCAGGCAGGCCGCCAGGGTGTCGGCCTCCAGGGCGATGATGCCCTGATAGCGCTCTCCCTGATCCGGGGTGATGGTGATGACCAGATGGCCGTTGCCGATCAGGCTTTGCAGCTTGCCGTCCGTCGGCAGTTCCCCTTCATAGCGTGCCACGCCGCGCAATTGCTGGTTGTTGTCGCCGTTGATGACGGCCAGACGCACCGGACCGTCCCCCTGCAGCTGCACCGTGATGGAGCCTTCGAACTTGAGGGTGGCGGTCAGCAGGCTGGTGGCAACCAGCAGCTCGCCCAGCAGGTGCTGCACCTGTACCGGGTAGTTCTGGGCGTCGATGATGTGGCGGTAGGTACGATCCAGCTGGACCAGCTCCCCACGCACTTCGTACTCTTCGAACAGATAGCGATACAGGAGGTCTTGGTTACTCATCATGGTTTCCTAGGATGTTCTTGGGGAAAAATAAACACATTGTTAAACAGGTGGTTAGGAACTAATTCCTCCACCTGTCGTCATAAAGGGGCCACAGACGCGGATCAGGATTGCTTGACCCGGATAAGCTGGCGTCGCTCCTGCTTGTCGGGTCGGCGCTCCGGGCTTGGGGCAAACTGGATGTTGAAGCGGCGGGCTTCGCTGTTTTCGGCCCGTTTCTTCAGGCTGGCCTCTGTCTCTTCGTAGAGTTGCTGGGCCAGCGGGGCGGATTTGCGCTGCTCGCTCACCTCGAGCACCCGCACCTCCCGCTCGTCCTGGCCTTGCCAGAATCGCACCAGGGCGCCGACCTCGACCGCCTTGCCCGGCTTGGTGCGCTGGCCGTTGTAGTGCACCTTGCCGCCGTCGATCTGATCCCGCGCCAGACTGCGGGTCTTGTAAAAGCGGGCGGCCCACAGCCACTTGTCGAGACGGACCTGAGTGCTGCTTTGTGCTGGATTCGACATGGTTCGGCTCCGGGATGGCTGAAAAGGTGCCTGATTATACCAGAGGCGGGCCCCGGGATAGAAACAGGGGGCATCCGGGTGTGACGGAAACTGAATTTTCACCCCTTGGTCCCATCCGGTCGGTTGTCTCTGGGTCCATTGCCGTACACAATAGCCAACCGACTTGGATGCCAGACAATTTTGAGAAAGATGACGCTACCGTTCAGGGATGATTTGTTGACTTCCCTTCTGGCTCGCTGCAAGGCCATGCCACTCTCCCGCTTCAGCCAGCCCCTGTTCTGGCTTCTGCTGCTGTTGCTGGCCCAGCAGTGCGCCGTGCTCACCTGGCGCCTGTACGAACTGGCCCAGCCCGCTCCCCTGACCCCCTGGCAACCCTCGGTCACCTCGGTGCAGGGGAGTGGTGGCGATCGCCTCGATCTTGGCAACCTCAGCCGCCTCTCTCTCTTTGGCAAGGCGCTGCAACCCCAGGCGGACAAGGCGGCAGAGACGGTGGCGGCGGATGCCCCGAAAACCCAGCTCAACGCCCAGCTCAACGGGGTGCTGGCAAGCTCGGATCCCGCCAAGTCCATCGCCATCATCGCCCACAACGGGACACAGAACTCTTACGGCATCGGGGACTACATCGACGGTACCCAGGCCAGGATACGCCAGGTGTTTGCCGATCGGGTCATCATCGCCCGGGACGGCCGTGACGAGACCCTGATGCTGGACGGGGAGGAGTATGGCAAGCCCCTGCCCAAACCGGCCCGCCAGGAGGGGCTCTCCTCCGTGCGCAGCGAACTGCTGGGCAACCCGGGCAAGATCACCGATTACCTCAATATTTCTCCGGTCCGGGTGGACGGTCGCATGACCGGCTATCGCCTCAACCCGGGTCGCAATCCGGAACTGTTCAATCAACTCGGACTGGTCGCCAACGATCTGGCGGTCAGCATCAATGGCCTGGATCTGCGTGACAACGCCCAGGCCATGCAGGCGATGCAGCAGGTGGCGGGCGCCACGGAAATGACCGTCACCGTCGAGCGGCAAGGACAGCTCTACGACGTCTATGTCGGCTTGTCAGAATAATGAATTGGAGTAGCACCAAGAATGACAAATAAAGGGAAGGGCTGGCGTCTGGCCACCATGGCGGCAGCCTTGATGATGGCCGGTTCTGCCTGGGCCACCGAGTATTCCGCCAGTTTCAAGAACGCCGACATCGAGGAGTTCATCAACACGGTCGGCAAGAACCTGAACAAAACCATCATCATAGAGCCATCGGTACGCGGCAAGATCAACGTGCGCAGCTATGACCTGCTCAACGAGGATCAGTACTACCAGTTCTTCCTGAGCGTGCTCGACGTTTACGGCTTTGCCGTGGTGCCCATGAACAACGGCGTGCTCAAGGTGGTGCGCTCCAAGGATGCCAAGACCTCGGCCATCCCCGTGGTGGATGACACCAACCCCGGCGTGGGTGACGAGATGGTGACCCGGGTGGTACCGGTGCGCAATGTCTCGGTCCGTGAACTGGCCCCCCTGCTGCGTCAGCTCAACGACAACGCCGGCGGCGGCAACGTGGTCCACTACGAGCCATCCAACGTGCTGCTCATCACCGGCCGCGCCGCTGTGGTCAACCGCCTGGTGGAGGTGGTTCGCCGGGTGGACAAGGCGGGGGATCAGGACATGGACGTCATCAAGCTCAAGTTCGCCTCCGCCGGCGAGATGGTGCGGCTGGTGACCAACCTCAACAAGGATGGCAGCAATCAGGGGGCCAACGCCTCGCTGCTGCTTTCCCCCAAGGTGGTGGCCGACGAGCGCACCAACTCCGTGGTCATCAGCGGCGAGCCCAAGGCCCGTGCCCGCATCATCCAGATGGTGCGCCAGCTCGACCGGGATCTGCAGAGCCAGGGCAACACCCGGGTCTTCTACCTGAAATATGGCAAGGCCAAGGATCTGGTGGACGTCCTCAAGGGGGTCAGCTCCAGCATCGCCGCCGACAAGAAGGGCGGGGCGGCTGCCACGGCCACGGGCGGCGCCAGCATCGGCGGAGGCCAGCTCGCCATCTCCGCCGACGAGACCACCAATGCCCTGGTGATCACCGCCCAGCCGGACGTGATGGCCGAGCTGGAGCAGGTCATCGCCAAGCTCGACATTCGTCGTGCCCAGGTGCTGGTGGAGGCCATCATCGTCGAGATATCGGATGGTGACGGCATGAACCTAGGGGTGCAGTGGGCCAACACCAATGGCGGCGGCACCCAGTTCACCGACACCGGTCTGCCCATCGGCTCCCTGGCCATCGCCGCCAAGGATTACAAAGACAACGGCAACACCGACGGCCTGTCATCCCTGGCGGGCAGCTTCAGCGGCATGGCGGCAGGCTTCTATCACGGGGACTGGGCGGCGCTGGTGACGGCGCTCTCCACCAACAGCAAGAACGACATCCTCTCCACCCCGAGCATCGTCACCATGGACAACAAGGAGGCCTCCTTCAACGTCGGTCAGGAAGTGCCGGTGCAGAGCGGCTCCCAGAGCTCCACCACCAGCGATCAGGTGTTCAACACCATAGAGCGCAAGACGGTGGGGACCAAGCTGGTGGTGACGCCCCAGATCAACGAAGGAGATTCCGTGCTGCTCAACATCGAGCAGGAAGTCTCCAGCGTGGCACAGAAGCAGGCGACCGGGACCGCCAACCTGGGCCCCACCTTCGATACCCGTACCGTGAAGAACGCCGTGCTGGTCAAGAGCGGCGAGACAGTGGTGCTGGGCGGCCTGATGGACGAACAGACCCAGGAGCAGATCTCCAAGGTGCCCCTGCTCGGGGACATTCCGGTACTGGGTTACCTGTTCCGTTCCTCCAAGACCTCCACCGCCAAGCGCAACCTGATGGTCTTCATCCGCCCGACCATATTGCGTGACGCCAATGTCTACTCCGGGGTCTCCAGCAACAAGTACACCCTGTTCAGGGCCGAACAGCTGAGCCGGGCTGCGGAAGAGGGCTATGCCACCTCGCCGGCTCGCCAGGTGCTGCCCGCCTATGGCCAGGACGTGATGATGTCCCCCGAGGTGCAGCAGCAGATCCAGAGAATGCAGGCCCAGCAGCAGGCGACCGCCACCGGCGTGCGCGCCCAGGTGCAGGAGCAGCCCTTCGTGCAGAGCAAGCCCTGATGGCCGCCTATCAGCTCGATGGCAGCGAGCTGCCGGCTCCCCTGCCGGAACTGCCGTTCGCGTTTGCCCGCAACTTCGGGGCCATCCTGACCGAGCGCCAGGGTGCCCCGGTGCTGCTCTGTCGTCAGGGGATCTCCCCCCAGACCCTGCTGGAGGTGCGACGGGTGGCGGGCTGTGCCTTCGCGGTGGAGCAGCTTGGCAACGACGAGTTCGAGACGCTCCTGATGGCCCACTATCAGCGTGACTCCTCCGAGGCGCGTCAGCTGATGGAGGATCTCGGCAACGAGATGGACTTCTTTGCCCTGGCCGAAGAGCTGCCCCAGAGCGAGGATCTGCTGGATGCCGACGACGACGCCCCCATCATTCGCCTCATCAATGCCATGTTGAGCGAGGCGATAAAAGAAGAGGCGTCCGACATCCACATCGAGACCTTCGAGCGGGCCCTGGTGATCCGTTTTCGCATCGATGGGGTGCTGCGGGAGATCCTGCGCCCCCATCGCAAGCTCGCCTCCCTGCTGGTGTCGCGCATCAAGGTCATGTCGCGCATGGACATCGCCGAGAAGCGGGTGCCGCAAGATGGCCGCATCTCACTGCGCATCGGCGGCCGGGCGGTGGACGTGCGGGTCTCCACTATGCCCTCCAGCTACGGCGAGCGGGTGGTATTGCGACTGCTCGACAAGAACAACGTGCGCCTCGAGCTCAAGCAGCTCGGCATGACGCTGGCCAACCGCAACATCATCAGCGAACTCATTCGCAAGCCCCACGGCATCATCCTGGTGACGGGCCCGACCGGTTCGGGCAAGTCGACCACCCTCTATGCGGCCCTCTCCGAGATCAACTCGCGGGATCGCAACATCCTGACCGTCGAAGACCCCATCGAATATGACCTCGAAGGGGTGGGCCAGACCCAGGTCAACAGCAAGGTGGACATGACCTTCGCCCGGGGCCTGCGCGCCATTCTGCGCCAGGATCCGGACGTGGTGATGGTGGGGGAAATCCGTGACCTCGAGACCGCCCAGATCGCGGTGCAGGCATCCCTCACCGGTCACCTGGTGATGTCGACCCTGCACACCAACACCGCCATCGGCGCCATCACCCGGATGCGGGACATGGGGATCGAGCCCTTCCTGCTCTCCTCGTCGCTCCTGGCGGTATTGGCCCAGCGGCTGGTGCGCACCCTCTGCCCGGATTGCCGCGCACCGCACCCTGTCACCGAGCAGGAGCGTGTTGCCATGGGCATCGAGCTTGCGCCGGATCAGCAGATCTGGCGTCCGGTGGGCTGCGAGCAGTGCAACCATACCGGCTATCGCGGCCGGACCGGCATCCACGAGCTGGTGGTGGTGGACGAGGCGGTGCGCGAGGCGATCCACAGCGCCAGCGGCGAGCTCGCCATCGAGCGGCTGATCCGGGGTCACACCCCCAGCATCCGCCGCGACGGCATCGACAAGGTGCTCAAGGGGCAGACCAGCCTCGAAGAGGTGCTGCGCGTGACCCGGGAAGACTGAGATGGCGGCATTTGAATACAAGGCCCTCGACGGCAAGGGGCGCAACAAGAGCGGCGTGCTGGAAGGGGATTCTGCCCGCCAGGTGCGCCAGCTGCTGCGCGAGCAGGGGCTGACCCCCCTCGAGGTGAACGAGACCACCGAGAAGGCCAAGCGGGAGGCGAACCGCTTCGTGCTGTTTCGCCGTGGTGCCTCCACCGCAGAACTGGCCCTCATCACCCGCCAGCTGGCGACCCTGGTGGGGGCCGGTCTCACCATCGAAGAGGCCCTCAAGGCGGTCGCCGAGCAGTGCGAGAAGGCCCACCTGCGCAGCCTGGTGGCGACGGTGCGCAGCAAGGTGGTGGAGGGGTATTCCCTGGCCGATTCGCTGGGGGCCTTCCCCCATGTGTTCGACCAGCTGTTCCGCTCCATGGTGGCGGCCGGGGAGAAGTCCGGTCACCTGGAGAAGGTGCTCAACCGTCTCGCCGATTACACCGAGCAGCGCCAGCACATGCGCACCAAGCTGCTGCAGGCGATGATCTATCCCATCGTCCTCACCCTGGTGGCGGTGGGGGTCATCTCCATACTGCTCACCGCCGTGGTGCCCAAGGTGGTGGCCCAGTTCGAACACATGGGCCAGCAACTGCCGGGCACCACCCGCTTCCTCATCGGCACCAGCGAGCTGTTGCAGCACTACGGCCTCTGGTTCCTGCTGCTCCTTGGCATTGGCGGCCTGATCTGGCGCTGGTGGCTGACCGACGACAAGCGTCGTCGTCGCTGGCACCAGGTGATACTGCGCCTGCCGGTGATCGGTCGGGTCAGCCGCGGTCTCAACACCGCCCGCTTTGCCCGCACCCTGAGCATCCTCAACGCCAGCGCCGTCCCCCTGCTGGAGGGAATGAAGATCGCCGGCGAAGTGCTCTCCAACGACTATGCCCGCATGCGCATCGGTGAGGCCACCGAACGGGTGCGGGAGGGGACCAGCCTGCGCAAGTCGCTGGATGAAACCAGAATTTTTCCGCCCATGATGCTGCACATGATCGCCTCGGGCGAGCAGAGCGGCGAGCTCGACAGCATGCTGGAGCGGGCGGCGGACAACCAGGACAGGGAGTTCGAAACCCAGGTGAACATCGCCCTCGGGGTGTTCGAGCCCATGCTGGTGGTCTCCATGGCCGGGGTGGTGCTGTTTATCGTGATGTCGATCCTGCAGCCAATCCTAGAGCTCAACAACATGGTGAATCTGTGAGGCTGGCGTGCGTGTGACATCGGTCGATCCCGCGGTCAACTCGCTCGAGCTCAACAACATGGTGAATCTGTGAGGGTCGGGTGCCCGAATAGGCTTCGCCATTCGAACCTGCACATTCAATCGAACGATCGTGGTTTAACAGTTAATCGTTGATGGCTCATGCCATCTCATTTCGTTAGGGAGTCAGTCATGCAAAAGCGTCGTCAATCGGGTTTTACCCTGCTGGAAGTGATGGTGGTCATCGTGATCCTGGGGATCCTGGCCAGCCTGGTGGTGCCCAACCTGATGGGCAACAAGGAGAAGGCGGATCAGCAAAAAGCGGTCTCCGACATAGTGGCGCTGGAAAACGCCCTCGACATGTACAAGCTGGACAACAACCGCTACCCCACCACCGAGCAGGGGCTGGACGCCCTGGTCAACAAGCCGACCGCATCCCCTGAGCCGCGCAGCTACCGTGAAGGGGGCTACATCAAGCGCCTGCCGCAGGATCCCTGGGGCAACCAGTACCAGCTGCTGAGCCCGGGCCAGTTCGGCAAGATCGACATCTTCTCCATGGGGATGGACGGCGAAGCCGGGACCGATGACGACATCGGCAACTGGAACCTGAAGGACTTCCAATAAGTGATTCCGCCGCGTCGTGCTCACTGCGTCCCCCCGGGGCTGCCTGAATGAAGGTGGCCTCTTCGGCCCGTCACCAGGCCGGTTTTACCCTGCTGGAAGTGTTGCTGGTGGCCATGTTGATGGGACTGGTGGCGACCGCCGTCACCCTCAGCATGGGGGGCGCCAGGGGGGATCGGGAGCTCGACAAGCAGGCGCGCCGCTTCATGGCGACCCTGCAGCAGGCCCAGGAGTATTCGGTCATGGATGGCAGGCTGCTGGGGCTGCGGGTCGAGGAGAACGGCTGGCAGTTTATGTCCCGGGATCCCAAGGATCGCAAGTGGCGCGCACTGACCGGTGACAAGCTGCTGGGGCCGGTGACGTTGCCGGAGGGGATGACCCTGGCGGTGGAGCTGGAAGGTTTCAACTGGCGTACTGCGTCGGATGAACGCCAGGAGCAGGGTCGGGACGAGCGTGAGCGGACACCCCAGATCCTGGTCTTTCCGGGGGGAGAGCTCTCTCCCTTCGTGCTGACCCTGAGCCAGCAGGACGAGGATCTGCACTACCTGCGTACCGTCAGGGGGGACGAGTTCGGTCGTCTCTCCCTGTTGCAGGATGAAGAGGAAGAAGAGTGAGGAGCACCAGGCCCGCAGGGGGCGTTCTAGCGCGTCGCACCGCTCTGTCGGGCGGCCCCGCCCGGGTGTGCGGCATGACGCTGCTGGAGGTCATGGTGGCCCTGGCGGTGTTTGCCATCGCCGGGCTGGCGGTGATGAAGACCGCGAGCGAACACCTGGCCGGCCTCAATTATCTGGAGCAGAAGACCCTGGCGACCTGGGTGGTGGAGAATCAGCTGGTGCAGCAGAAGCTCGAAGGCAAGTGGCCGGGAGACAGCTGGGTGGAAGGGGACGAGGAGATGGCCGGGCAGACCTGGTACTGGCGCTATCGCGGCGTCGCCACGGCGGACAGCAACTTCAGGGCGCTGGACATGGAAGTGCGCACCGCGCCCAAGGCCGACAGCCCGGTGGCCATGATCCGGACCTATCTCAGCCGATGAACATTCATCAACGTGCGTCCATGATCCGGAGCCGGTGTCAGCCGATGATCCAGAGCAACACCCACCCATCGCACCACCGCGGCTTTACCCTGCTTGAGATGCTGGTGGCCATCGCCATCTTCGCCACCCTGAGCCTGGGGGCCTATCAGGTGCTGCAAGGGGTGCTGACCAGCGACGAGGTGGCCAAGCGCAAGGAGGCCCGTCTCTCGGAACTGCAGCTCGCCTTCAGCCTGCTGGAGCGGGACGTCACCCAGATGGTGCCGCGCAGCGGTCGCATCGACGGCGAAAACAACAAGGTGCTGCTGGCGGCGTCCCGCTTCGGCCAGCAGAGCGACGACTGGGGCATGGCCTTCATTCGCGGCGGCTGGCTTAATCCGGACGGCATACTGCCGCGCTCCGGTCTGCAACGGGTGGGTTGGCGTCTCAAGGGGCAGACCCTGGAGCGGTTGAGCTACCTCTATCCGGATCCGGCCATTGGCACCGAGCCGCGCATTCAGCCCGTGCTGACCGGCGTGACGGCGCTGCGCCTCTATTTCTACGACAAGGGACAGTGGAAGGAAGAGTGGACCCAGCGCGACCTGCTGCCCTACGGGCTGGCGGTGGAGCTGGAGCTTGAAGACTACGGCACCATCCGTCGCCAGTTCCTGATCGGAGCCGGTGGTCAGAGGGCAGAGAATGGTAACTGATCGTCGTTTTCCCCTGTCCGTCACGGAGGATGACGGCACTATTCGACGTCGCCAGTTCCTGATCGGAGCCGGTGGCCAGAGGGCAGAGAATGGTAACTGATCGTCGTTTTCCCCTGTCTATCACGGAGGATGACGGCACTATTCGACGCCGCCAGTTCCTGATCGGTGCTGGTGGCCAGCGAGCGGACAATGGCAATTAAGCGCGGCCGGGGCCGATCCCGCACTACACTGGGCCGCCAGGGGGGCATGGCCCTGCTGGTGGTGCTGCTCATCCTCGCGGTGATGGTGATCGTCGCCAGCAACATGAGCGGCCGCCTGCAACTGGAGCTGCGTCGCACCGCCAACCTCACCCTGGGCAAGCAGGCCTGGTGGTATGCCATGTCGGCGGAGGCCCTGGTGATCAAGGTGCTGAACCAGGACTTCAAGGACGACCCGGATCGGGTGAGTCTGGGACAGAACTGGGCGCGGGAGGACGGGGTCTTCCCGGTGGAGGATGGCACCCTCTCGGGCCGGGTGCGGGATCTGCAATCCTGCTTCAACCTCAACAGCCTGAGCGTGCCCCTCAAGGAGGGGGAGAACGGCGACGATCTCGATGCCCAGCCTTACCAGTTCAAGGTGTTCCGGGCCCTGCTCGCCCAGCTCGAGGTGGATGATTACGAAGCGGTACAGCTGACGGACGCCATCCGCGACTGGACCGACAAGGATACCCAGCTGGTCTCGAGCAACGGGGCCGAGGATGCCTACTACGAGGGACTCAATCCACCCTACCTGGTGGCTAACCAGCGGATGCTGGGCACCGACGAATTGCGGGCAGTGCGCGGGGTGAGCGCCAGCCTGTACGCCCGGTTGGCCCCCTATGTGTGCTCCCTGCCCAATGACAAGCTGGTGGTGAACATCAACACCATCCGGCCGGAGCAGGCGGCCCTGCTGGTGGGGCTCTACCAGGGGAAGATCGGGCTGGACGATGCCAAGCGGGTGCTGACCAGCCGCCCCAAGAAGGGGTGGAAGAACAAGCAGGAGATGACGGAGCAGTTGCAGGTTCAGCCGGGTGCCATCACCGGGCTGGATGGCGCCCTGGACATCAAGAGCAGCTTCTTCGAGGCCCGCCTGCTGGCGGAGGTGGGGGAGACCCGCGCCAGGCTTGAGACCGTCTTCCAGCGTGGCAAGGACAACAAGCTGGTGATGCTGCGTCGCCTGAGCGGCGGCGCCGAATAACAAGGGGGCGTGGGGCGGTTTCAGCTGCCCTGCGCATCCCCCGATTGGACTGCAACCCATGGCTGTGCGCCCGCCCCCCTGAGGGAGGAGCGGGCATGGCAGGAGAGACATTAGTGAGCGAGAGTCTGGTCATCCGTCTGGGGACCAATGCGCAGCAGCCAGTGCACTGGCTGGTCTGGTCGGCGCAGGAGCAGGAGATCATCGCCTCCGGCATCCTGGCCTCGGCGCACGCCCTCGGCGAGCTGCAGGAGCGTGCCGGTGGTCGCCCCGTGGTGACCCTGGTGCCCGGCAGCGATCTTATCTTCCGGCGGGTCAATCTGCCGGGCAAATACAGCCGCCAGAGTGCGGCGGCCCTGCCCTATCTGCTGGAGGAGCAGATCGCCTCAGACGTGGACGATCTGCACCTGGTGGTGCTCGGCCATCAGGGCCGCGAGGTGGATCTGATGGCGGTGGACAAGGGGAAGATGCACTCCTGGCTCGGCTGGCTGGAGCAGGCAGGGCTCAAGACCCTGCACCTGCTGCCCGACGTTCTGGCACTGCCGCTCGTCGCCGATGGCTGGTCAGCCCTGCAGCTGGGGGAGGAGTGGCTGGTCCGTCAGGGCCCCCATCAGGGCATAGTGGCGGAGGAATCCCTGCTGGCCATGCTGCTGGCAGCGCAGACCGAACCCGTCACCCTGCACTGCCATACTCCCATCCCCGCCATGGCGGCGGGCAACTGGCAGGGGGCTGACCCGGAACTGCCCATGCTGTTGCTGGCGAAAGGGGCGCTGACCTGCCAGGCCAACCTGCTGCAGGGGCCCTATCGTCCCCAGACCGAATACGCCCGCTACTGGTTGCAGTGGCGCAAGGTGGCGGTGCTGGCAGGCGTATTGTTGCTGGTGGCCCTGGTGCAGCGCGGTGTGCATCTGCACCAGCTGGCGGAACAGGACAAGGCCCTCAAGGCGGAGATCCGGCAGGTCTACACCCGGATCTTCCCGGGGGAGACGCGTATCGTCAACGTGCGCAGCCAGATGACCCAGCACCTCCAGCAGTTGGGGCAGGCTCCCCAGGATGGCGTCCTGTTGCTCCTGACCGAGCTGGCCCCGGTGTTTGCCGAGGTGCCCGGCCTCAAGCCCGAGGTGCTGCGCTTCGATGCAGCCCGGGGCGAGCTGAGGTTGCAGGTGACGGCCCCCGGCTTCACCGAGATCGAACGTTTCCGCGAGCTGGCGGGCAAGCGCTTCGAGGTGCAGCAGGGTGAGGTGCGAAGCACCGAAGGCAAGGTCGAAGGGGCGCTGGTGCTCAAGGGGAGGTCGTCATGATGGACAAACTGCAGCGCTGGTGGCGCGGCATCAGTGCCCGCGAGCAGCGGCTGGTGGCGGTGGGGGGCAGCGTGCTGCTCATCGGGCTCTGCTACTGGGCGATCTGGCAGCCGGTGGCAAATCGCATTGCCGAGCGCGAGCGGCAGGTGGTGAACCAGCAGCAGACCCTGGCCTGGCTCAAGGAGAAGGGGCAGGAGGTGCTGGCGATGCAGGGGGGACAGGGGCGCCAGATCGATACCGGCGGTACCCTGGACGGTGTGGTGAACCGCACCGCCTTCAACCAGAAGATCAAGATTGCCCGCTTGCAGCCCCAGGGTCAGGAGCTGCAGGTATGGATAGACACGGTGCCGTTCGATGATCTGCTGATCTGGCTTGCGACCCTCTCGGATCAATACGGCGTCCAGGTGCAGATCATCGAGCTGGCCCGCGAGGGGCTGGCCCCCGGGCTGGTCAAGGTCAGACGTTTGCAGTTGAGTCGTTCCCAATGAAGCGAAAAATAGTGATCGCCAGTCTCTTCCTGCTGGCCTATCTCGGTTTCCTGCTGGCCCAGTTGCCTGCATCCCTGGTGGTGCGCCATCTGCCGCTGCCCCCCAATCTGGTACGGTTGGAGGGGGTGAGCGGCACCCTCTGGAGCGGTCAGGCCGCCCGGGTGCAATATGCCAGCGAGTCCCTCACCCAGTTGCGCTGGGATCTCGATGGCTGGTCTCTGCTGCGGCTGGCGCCCGAGGTGTCGGTGCGCTTTGGCGAGCGCAGCGGACTCAACGGGCAGGGGATCCTGGGTTGGAACGGTGCCGCTTTCGGGCGCGACATCACCCTGAATGCGCCGGCCCCCTGGGTGCTGGAGCGGGTGCCGATGAGACCCCCCTTCCCGTTGACGGCGACGGGTCAGTTGCAGCTCAAGATCGATCAGTTTGCCCAGGGCACTCCCTGGTGTGACAACCTTTACGGGGATCTTCACTGGTATGACGCACAGGCGGACACCCCGGCGGGCAAGCTGGCCCTGGGGGATCCCGAGATCACGCTCACCTGTCTCGACTCCCGGCTGGTGGCCGAGATCAAGCAGGGCTCGGAGGCGGTGCAGGTGCTGGGCAAGCTGGAGTTGCAGGCCAATCGCCAGTACCTGTTCCAGGGCACCCTGAAACCGGGTCCCGAGCTGCCGGACCAGATGAAACAGGGGCTCCCCTTCCTCGGCCAGCCCGATGGGCAGGGGCGCTTCCCGCTGCGTTATCAGGGCCGCATCTGACGGCGTTGCCCATGGTTTGAACCACCCCGCCCCGGCGGGGTGGTGTCGTTATGGGGGCGCGCCGGCTGGCGCCGTGATGAGGTGATTGAGGAAAAAGCTGAACAGCTCGGCCCGGGAGTGCAGGTTCAACTTGGCGTAGAGGTGCTTGCGGTGATTCTTCACCGTGCCGCTGCCGATGCCGAGCGCACCGGCAATGGCCTCGGTATCCAGCCCCTGCAACAGCAAACCCGCCACCTGGTGCTCCCGCCGGGTTAGCTGATCTCCCCCCACACTGGCGATAGCCTGCTCCACCGCCCCCTTGAGGTCAGTGCCATCTGACCTGGCCGGGCTGCGGGCCAGGCGGGGTGTATCTTCCCGCCAGTGCTGGCGACACAGGGAGTGGACCAGCGGAAACAGTGCCTCCAGCCTGGCCAGCTCGTCACGGCTGAGGGAGCGGCGCTTGTCGAGGCGGCCCAGAAACAGCATCAGGGTGAGGCCGCCGCGCACCGGCAGGATCAGCCCCACCTCCTCCTGCCAGCCGGTGGCCTGATAGAAGTGGTGGCGATACTCGGGGTCGAGTCGCCCCCGCGACACCTGCGCCAGGGTCCAGACCCCGGCACCCAGCCCCTGCTCCAGCGCCTGCATGAAGGGATCCTGGCTAAAGTGGCGGGTGAGGTAGCGGTCGAACAATAGGGCCCGCTGATGATGCAGGTTGTCGTAGAGGTAGACGGGGCGCAGCCCCACCCCGAGCAGCAGGGCACAGTCGAATGCCACCTGTTGCTGGATGAGGCGCACCAGGGCTGCCGGGAAGCCGCTGCCGTGCAGGGCATCGACGGTGGCGGTCAGGCTCAGGGTATCCGTGGCAGGGGACGGGGGCATGGCGATGGGCTCCGGGTCAGGGAATGGCTTCCCCACGATGGCAGGATGCTAGCACGGGAGTGGCAAAACTGTCCCCTGGGGGACATATCTGCCAGCACCGCAAACGGCGAGGATGGCCCTCTTTCTCTTGCTGTTGGAGCCCCCCATGACAAATCCTCACCTGCTCGATGAGCTGACCCAGCGCGGCCTGGTGGCCCAGAATTCCGACCCGGTGGCGCTGGCCGACCATCTTGCCACCCCGCGCACCGTCTATTGCGGGTTCGATCCCACCGCTGGCAGCCTGCACATCGGCCACCTGGTGCCACTGCTGATGCTGCGCCGCTTCCAGCTGGCGGGCCACACCCCGGTGGCCCTGGTGGGCGGGGCCACCGGCCTTATCGGCGATCCCAGCTTCAAGGCAAGCGAGCGCACCCTCAACAGCGCCGAGATGGTGCAGGGCTGGGTCGCCAGCCTGTCGGCCCAGATAAGCGCCCTGTTGCCGGCGAGCGACGGGCTGGCGGCGCCGCTGTTGGTCAACAACGCCGACTGGATGGGGCAGATGTCCGCCCTCGATTTTCTGCGGGACATCGGCAAGCACTTCTCGGTCAACGCCATGCTGGCCCGCGAATCGGTGCGCCAGCGCCTGGCCCGTCCGGATCAGGGGATCTCGTTCACCGAGTTCTCCTACGCCCTGCTGCAATCCCAGGACTTCGCCGTGCTCAACCAGCGCCTCGGCTGCACCCTGCAGATCGGTGGCAACGACCAGTGGGGCAACATCACCAGCGGCATGGACCTCACCCGCCGCCTCCATCAGGCCCAGGTCTATGGCATGACGCTGCCGCTCATCACCAAGGCCGATGGCACCAAGTTCGGCAAGACCGAGGGGGGCGCTATCTGGCTCGACCCGGCGCTCACCTCCCCTTACGCCTTCTACCAGTTCTGGCTCGGCACCGCGGACGAGGATGTCTACCGCTTCCTGCGCTACTACAGCTTTATGCCGCTGGCCGAGATTGAGACGCTGGAGGCGGAGGATGCGAAGCGGCAGGGGCGCAAGCTGGCCCAGCAGGTGCTAGCGGACGAGCTGACCGAACTGGTACACGGCAAGGGGGCGCTGGCGGCGGCGCAGCGCATCAGCGAATCGTTGTTCAGTGGCGAGGTAGCGCGCCTTGGGGAGAGCGATCTGGCCCAGCTGGCGCAAGATGGCATGCCAAGCAGCTGCATCGAGGGGGAAACGGATCTGGTGACCCTGCTGGTGGAGTGCGGCCTGGCCAACTCGAAGCGGATCGCCCGCGAGCTGCTGGCGGCGGGGGCCGTCAGCGTCAACGGTGCGATCCGCCGGGATGAGCCGCTCACCGCCGACGATCGGCTGTTCGGCCGCTACCTGCTGCTGCGCCGGGGCAAGAAGCAGTACCACCTGGTGATCTGCTCATGAAGGGGTGAGCGCCTCGATGACGTAGTCGAGGAAGTGGCCGACCAGGGCCGACTCGGCCCGGCGCTGGGTATAGAGGGCGTAGAAATGGGCCCCCTTGGGGCGATAGTCCGGCAGCACTTCGCGCACCACCCCCTCGGCCAGCTCGGCCGCCACCAGGTAGCGCGGCAGGCGGGCTATCCCCAGTCCCTGGCGCATCCCCTGGTGAATCGCCTTCTTGCTGCTGAAGGCCAGCTCGCCCGCTACCTCGAGAGGGATCTCGCGCCCCTGGGCAAGCAGGGGCCAGCGCTCGTGGCGGCCGTACTCCTGGCTGCGGGTGATGAGGCTGTGCTGGTGCAGATCTTGGGGTGTGCTGAGGGGCGGGTGGCGGTCCAGGTAGTCGGCGCTGGCGCAGAGCACCAGATCGTCCACCGCGATGGGGCGCGCCAGGTAGGGCTGGGTGCCCAGCTCGGTGCTGCGAAACGCCACGTGCAGGTTGTCGCGCAGCAGGTCGGCCGGGGTATTGCTGAAGTCGGCGATGATCCGCACCTCCGGGTGGTCGGCGCGAAAGCGCAGCAGCACCGGAGTCAGCACCACTTCTCCCCAGAGATCCGGCGCCGTGATGCGCAGCTCCCCGCACAGTGCCGAGCGGCGGCGCTGCAGGCCGTCCAGCAACTGCTCGTGCAGGGCGATCATCTGGTCGGCCTGGCGGTAAGCGAGCTCTCCTGCGTCGGTCAGTTGCACCCGGCGGGTGGTGCGGCTCAGGAGCACGCTGCCGAGGCTCTGCTCCAGGTGGCGCAGATCTTTTGACGCCTTGCTCGGGGTGATGCCGAGCTGGGCCGCCGCCGCCGCGAAGGATCCGCAGCGGACGATGGCGACCAGCAGGCGCATCAGGTAGAGGGTGTCGAGCTTGTGGTGACTCATGAGGGGTGGCCTATTGTGTCTTGCTGGGAATGAATGTTTTGCTTGAGTGCCTGATTATATCCTCATAGCCCGGGTTTATAGTGGCCGCCATACCATTGCGATCCCGGGAGAGGACGATGAACAAGACACTGGGCGACAGCTTCCACTTCGAGCGAGCCGGATTGCGGCTCAAGAACCGGGCCGTGCTGGCCCCTTTGACCCACAACATGAGCGGCGCAGGCGGTGATCCCGGCCAGGCCGAGCTCGACTGGCTGGCGCGCTGCGCCCGTGGCGGCTTCGGCCTGCTCATCGCCGCCGCCACCCAGGTGCGGCCCGGCGGACGCTGCTGGGCGGGGCAGCCTGCCCTGATGACGGACGCCCAGCAGCAGGCCTTCACGGCCCTGGCCGACAGTGCGCGGCAGGCCGGGGCACTGGCGGTGGTGCAACTGCATCACGGCGGGATGCGGGCTCTGCCCGAGCTGAACGACGGGGCGCCGGTCGGCCCGTGCGCGCTGGCGCCGGGCGGGCGTTACCCCCTCGGGGTCAAGGGGCTGAGCGAGGCGGAGATTCTGACGCTCATTGACGCCTTTGTGAGCGCTGCGGAGCGGGCCCATGGCGCCGGCCTGCATGGGGTCGAGCTGCACGCAGCCCACCACTTCCTGCTCTGCAACTTCCTCAACCCCCTGCACAACCGGCGCACCGACCGCTGGGGTGGCAGCCTCGCGAACCGGGCGCGGATCCTGGTGGAGATCGTGCGCGGCATTCGCGCCCGTCTACCCCGGGGCTTCCTGGTCGGGGTGCGTCTCTCCCCCGAGAGCTATGCCCATATCCAGGGCATCGAACTGGCCCATCAGCTGGCGGTGGCGCGCCTGCTGGCGGACGAGGGGATCGACTACCTGCACTTCTCCATGGGGGACAGCTTCAAGGCGGTGGCGGGGGATCCCGACGGCGGCGCCCTGCTGGAGGCGGTAAGGGTCGGGTTGGCCGGGCGGGTGCCGCTCATGGTGGCGGGCAAGATTAGCGACGCAGTTTCGGCGGAGCGGGCTCTGGCCGGTGGCGCCGATCTGGTGGCGGTGGGCACGGCGGCCCTTGGCAATCCGGACTGGATGGAACGGGTGAGGCGCGGCCTGCCTCTGCATGCAGCCCCTTTCACGGCGGCGCACCTCACGGAGGTCGGCTTCACCCCAAGCGCCCTCGACTACCTGGCCGGCATGGGGGTGCTGGCCCCGCGCGATGCGGCCTGAGGGCTTTCATGAACGGGATGCGCTCGGCAGGCTGTTGAGCTGATGTGACAAGGCCCTCGTGAAGAGGGCCTTGTGCGTGTCAGGCGCCGAGAGGGAGCAGGTCGGCGTAGTCGTCGAGCGCCGGGAAGTGCTGGAAGGTGAGCGGCGGCATCTGGCTGTCGGGGTGACGGATGCCGAGCTGGTGGGCGATGCCGAACTCGGCCGAGGCAGCCAGGATCCGCTCGCTGTCATCCACGAACAGGGTGCGGGCCGGGTCGAACGCCAGCCGCTCGGCCAGTGCCTGCCAGCAGTGCTGGCTCTCCTTCGACCACCCGAGCTCATGGGTGCTCACCATCAGATCGAGGTGCTGGGCGAGGCCGAGGCGTGCATCCTTCACCGACAGGCTGGCGGGATGGGCATTGGTGAAGAGCACTACCTGCTTGCCGGCGGCCTTGAGTGCGGCCAGGAAGGGAATGACGTTGGGGCGCCACTGGATCTTCTCCAGGATCTCCTGTTTGAGGGCGCGGATGTCGAGCCCGAGCGTCCGGGTCCAGTAATCCACGCAGTACCAGTCGAGCGTGCCGTTGACCGCATGATAGTGGGTGTCTATCTGCGCCTTCGCCTCGGCTAGCGGCAGGCCGAGTCGCTCGGCGTAGCGCACCGGCACCAGGGTTTGCCACAGATGGCTGTCAAAATGGAGATCGATCAGGGTGCCATCCATGTCGAGCAACACGGTATCAATCTGGTGCCAGGGCAGGGGAGTCGACATGGGGCCTCGCGATGTCTGTGGTGATGGGAAAAACGGGGCGCATTATAACGGATTTTTCAGACATCTTTCCCCTCTTTGCCCCGTGGTGTTCGGCAGGGGAGTCGTTTACTCTTGAAACACGATTTTTTAACGAGCAGTCAGCCCCCGATGAGCGATCCCCACAAGCGCAATCCCGTCCACCTCAGTGTCGAGACCATGGCCCATGACAAGAGCAAGCCGGAGATCCTCAAGGCCGAGATCGTGGCCGAGAGCCGGCTGTTCAAGGTGGAGTCCCTTCACCTGAAATTCTCCAACGGCGAGGAGCGGGTCTATGAGCGGATGCGCGGCGGCAACCGGGGTGCCGTCATGGTGGTGCCCCTGTTCGATGCCCACACCCTGCTGCTGGTGCGCGAGTACGCGGCGGGCACCCACTCCTACGAGCTGGGTTTCCCCAAGGGATTGATAGACCCCGGTGAAAATGCCTTCGAGGCGGGCAACCGGGAGCTGATGGAGGAGGCGGGCTTCGGGGCGAGCAGCCTGACCCTGCTCAAGCAGGTGTCGCTGGCGCCGGGGTATTTCTCCAGCCGGATGGACATCTTGCTGGCGCGGGATCTCTACCCCGAGCAGCGGGTCGGTGACGAGCCCGAGCCTCTCGAGGTGATCCCCTGGCCCCTCAACCGGATCGACGAGTTGCTGGCACGACCGGACTTCACCGAGTCGCGCAGCATCAGTGCCCTGCTGCTGGCCAGCAAATGGCTGGCGGAGCAGGGAAATTAGCCCGCAGAGGGTCTGTTTGGCAATCAGAGGCAGAGGTAAGCACCATGCAGGAGTTGTTGGCCTGGATACCCGAGGTCAAGGAGATCGCCCGTGAGGCGGGCAGGATCCTTCACGAGATCTATCGCGGCGGTCAGTTCGAACGCCAGTTGAAGGAGGATGCGACCCCGGTCACCAGTGCCGATCTTGCTGCCGATGCCTACCTCAAACAGGCGCTGGCAGCGCTCACTCCCCATGTCCCCGTGCTGACCGAAGAGGCGGCCGACATCCCCTTCAGCCAGCGTGCGAACTGGCGCCAGTACTGGCTGGTGGACCCGCTGGACGGCACTGGCGAGTTCATCGCAGGCAGCGGCGATTTCGCCACCCTGATCGCCCTGGTGCGGGACAATGTCCCGGTGCTCGGGGTCATCTATGCCCCCGAATCCGATCTGCTCTACTGGGCGGTGCGTGGTCACGGCGCCTTCAAGGAGGCGAATGGCGAGAGCCGTCCCATCAGCGCCATCCATCATGAACACGATCAGCCTGACTCCCTGGTGGTGGCCATCAGCCGCCGCCAGAAACTGGAGAACCTGACCCGTCGCCTCAACCCGGCCATCCACTACGAGCTGATCCCGCTCGGCTCCAGCTCCCTCAAGTCCTGTCTGGTGGCGGAAGGCGTGGCGGATTGCTACGTACGCCTGGGCCCCACCGGGGAGTGGGATACCGCTGCCGCCCAGTGCATCGTGGAGGCGGCAGGGGGCCGCATCCTCAGCCTGACGCTGCAACCGCTGAGCTACAACGAGACCGAGTCGCTGGAGAACCCGGACTTCATCGTGATGGGGGACCCGGATCTCGCCTGGGGTCGCATTCTGGCCCACTGACGGGTCGACAATCTCGCAGGGAATGCAATCAGGCGACCACAGGGTCGCCTGATTGCATTGGTGTGATCCACTGGCTGGTTACGGGGATTTCAGGGAGATTCGCTAGTGATGGCGATAACGGCAGTGGATCATCACATCCAATCTGGCTGCACTGGCATAAATTTCAGTTAATTCTGAAAACATGCATTTCATCGAAACAAAAAATCGACGTCGGTTTTTATTTTGGTTTTATATTCCTAATTTTTGGTTAATGTCAGGATTAATTGAATAATCCGGGGTGAAATTTCCTCCCAATCTCACTGGTGGAACAGGGCTTTGCCAGTGAGATCTGCCAGCCTCCCTTTTTGAGAATTAAATGCTAAAGGAGCACAATCTTTTTAGATTTTAATACTACGTAAAAGTGATTTATCGATGAGTTTATCTGCAGACGTCTCACGGGAGCTGTCCGGTTCCCCCTCCACCATGGCCAGCACCGGCTGGCGTCGCCACGACACCCACTGGGTCATCAGCCTGTTCGGCACCGCCGTCGGCGCCGGCATTCTGTTCCTGCCCATCAACCTGGGTCTGGGGGGGATCTGGCCCCTCATCATCGTCGCCGTGCTGGCCGGTCCCATGACCTTCCTGGCCCACCGCGGGCTGGCGCGTTTCGTGCTCTCGTCGTCGCGCCCCCAGGCCGACTTCACCGAGGTGGCCGAGGAGCATTTCGGCAAGATGGCCGGGCGCCTCATCTCGGCGCTCTATTTCCTCTCCATCTTCCCGATCCTGCTCATCTACGGCGTCGGGCTGACCAACACGGTGGAGAGCTTCATGGTCAACCAGCTCGGCCTGGCCTCCCCGGATCGGGTGATGCTCTCCGGCGTGCTGGTGTTCGCCATGATCGCCGTGATGCTGGCCGGCGAGAAGGCGATGCTGCGGGCCTTCGCCGTCATGGTCTACCCGCTGGCGGCGATCCTGCTGGCCCTCTCCTGCTACCTCATTCCCCAGTGGCAGTGGCCGGAAGTGACCGCCTTTGAAGGCTCGAGCTTCCTCAACACCGTCTGGCTGGCGCTGCCGGTCACCGTGTTCGCCTTCAGCCACGCCGCCGCCATCTCGGGCTTTGCCAACGTGCAGCGCCGGGAATACGGGGAGCAGGCCGAAACCAAGAGCGGCCTGATCCTGCGCAACACCACCGTCATGCTGGTGGGCTTCGTGCTCTTCTTCGTCTTCTCCTGCGTGCTGAGCCTCTCCCCGGCCCAGCTGGCCGAGGCCAAGGCCCAGAACGTCTCCGTGCTCTCCTATCTCGCCAACATCACCGACAACCCGGTGATCGTGACCCTGGGGCCGCTCATCGCCTTCATCGCCATCAGCTCCTCCTTCCTCGGCCACTTCCTCGGTGCCCGCGAGAGCCTGAAAAGCCTGATCGCCAAGCCCACCGGCCTGCCGCTGGCGAAGGCGGACAAGCTCGGCATCGCCCTGATGTTCTTCGCCATCTGGGGTGCCGCCATCATCAACCCGGGCATTCTGGGGTTGATGGAGACCCTCTCCGGCCCCGTCATCGCCATGATCCTCTTCATCATGCCGGTGGTGGCCATCTACAAGGTGGAGGCGCTGGCTCGCTTCCGTCACCGTTGGGTCAACGGCTTCATCCTGCTGACCGGTGCCCTGGCGGTCTCGGCCCTGCTGTTCAGCCTGCTGAAATAAGCCAGGCCGTCAGCATCAAACAAGAGAGGCGACCCCGGGGGTCGCCTCTCTTACTTCTGCTCTCTGGTTGCCTTGCCGTCGTCTCACCCCAGCTTGGCGCCGTTCTCCACCGCCTGCTCGGGGATGGCGATCACCACGGCGCCATCCGGGCGATAGAAGCCGGTCAGCAGAAACTCCGACTGGATGGGGCCTATCTGCTTGGGGGGAAAGTTCACCACGGCGACGATCTGGCGGCCCACCAGATCCTCCGGTCGATAGAGGTCGGTGATCTGGGCGCTGCTCTTGCGCACCCCGAGCTCGGGGCCGAAATCCGCCCACACCTTGTAGGCGGGGCGGCGCGCCTCGGGGAAGGGCTCGACCCGCACCAGGGTGCCCACCCTGAGCTCCACCATCTCGAAATCCTGCCAGCTTATGGTCTGCATCTTGGCTCCTCGTTGCTCATACCTTGCATGAGCCTCAGCATGCCTCGAATGCCCGGGGATTGTCTTCGGCAAAGAGCCGACCGATTACGGCAGGCAGCCGTTTTGCCGGCGCCAGAGGGAAGGGGTCAGTCCGGTCTCGGCCAGGAAACGCTCGGCAAAGGCTCCCTGGTTCTGGTAGCCGCAGCGGCTGGCCACTTCGCCGACTGGCAGCTGGGTGCGGGCGAGCAGGGTGCGGGCCAGCGCCATACGCCGCATCCTGAGGTAGTGGGAGACGCTCGTGCCCACCTGCTGGCGAAAGGCGTGTTTGAACTGACTCAGGCCGAGGCAGGCGATGGCGGCGAGTTCCTCGTTGGTGAGGGGGTCTGCGAGGTGGGCTTCCATATGACGCTGCACCTTGGCGATACGAGGGGCTATACGGGGAGCGGCGGCGAGGCCCATGCCGCGTCCCTCGGTCAGCAGCCCGAGCCACACCTGATCCATGCCGGCCACGTGGCGCCCCTCGGCCACCATGCGGTGCAGGAAGGCGAGGTAGTGGCGCTGGGCCTCATCCAGCTCGACGAAGGGGTGGTCCCCCAGGGCTGCCGGCAGCCAGTGGCTCTCCTGCACCAGAAACACGTGCGCCGGGTCGGCGGCGTAGTCGTGGCGAAGGCCAGGGGCGATGATGCAGGCAAAACCGGGGGCGAGGCGACATCCCCGGCCCTGCACCTCGATCTCGAGGGGGCCGACGAGGGGGATCACCAGCTGGGCGTGGTCATGACTGTGGCTCTGCATGTCGCTCTGGTAGTGACGCAGGCTGAAGGGGGAGGCGGCAGATAAGCATGACGCGGCACCGGGCCGCGTCATTGAAAGGGATGCATCGTTTGCCATGGGCAGCCGCATTACTCGGCGTCGAAGTCTTCGATCTCTTTGCCAAGGGCTTCCATGATGGCGCGGGCCTCGGCGGGGACGCTGTCCGGGTGATCCTTGCGCAGGTCGTCGTCACAGGGCAGCGGCTGGCCGGTGAAGGCGTGCAGGAAGGCTTCGCAGAGCAGCTCGCTGTTGGTCGCATGACGCAGGTTGTTCACCTGGCGACGGGTGCGCTCATCGGTCAACACCTTCAGCACCTTGAGCGGGATCGAGACGGTAATCTTCTTGACCTGTTCGCTCTTCTTGCCGTGCTCTGCATAGGGGCTGACGTAGTCGCCGTTCCACTCTGTACCCATGTTCCACCTGTAGTCGTTTGGCCGTGAGCGCGGATTTTAACCCTTAAGGAATTCAATGGCAATCCAACAGCAAAGCCATTTAGACGTCTAGAAGTGTTGACGGCTTTTTTAAGGTGGCGTAGTGTGGTGCACCATGGGCCGGCAGTCCGGCCAGCGAAAATGAGAGCGGGGCTGGACGACCCACGAGGCGGACCGGCTCCGGCAACCCATCAAGGAGAGTGACATGACCCACAAGGCCACCCTGGCGGTACGCACCGGGATTGAGACAGACACGCAGCACGGTGCCGTGGTGCCCCCCATCTACCTCTCCAGCAACTACACCTTTGCCGACTTTGGCGAGCCCCGTCAATACGACTATGCCCGTTCCGGCAACCCGACCCGCACCAATCTGGCGGACGCCCTGGCGGCCCTGGAAGGGGGGGCCGGCGCCGTGGTGACCGGCACCGGCATGGGGGCCGTTCACCTGGTGACCACGGCTCTGCTCAAGGCGGGGGATCTGCTGATCGCCCCCCACGACTGCTACGGCGGTACCTGGCGTCTGTTCGAGTATCTGGCGGCCAAGGGCCACTACCAAGTGCAGTTCGTGGATCAGGGAGACGAGGTGGCGCTGGCCGCCGCGCTGGCCCAGAAACCCGCACTGGTGTGGGTGGAGACCCCCTCCAACCCGCTGCTGCGGGTGGTGGACATCGCCGCCATCGCCGAGGCCTCCCACGGGGTGGGGGCCCAGGTGGTGGTGGACAACACTTTCCTCTCCCCCTTGCTGCAACAGCCTCTGGCCCTTGGTGCCGACGTGGTGGTCCACTCCACCACCAAGTACATCAACGGCCACTCCGACGTGGTCGGGGGTGTGGCGATCGCCAAGGATCAGGCTCTGGCCGACTCCCTGGTGTGGTGGGCCAACTGCCTGGGGCTCACCTCCGGTGCCTTTGACTCCTACCTCACCCTGCGGGGCCTGCGCACCCTGGCCCCGCGCCTGCGCACCCATCAGGAGAACACGGATCGCATCCTCGCCTTCTTGCAGCAGCAGCCGCTGGTCAAGCGGATCTATCACCCCAGCCTGCCGAGCCATCCGGGCCACGACATTGCGCGCCGTCAACAGTCCGGCTTTGGCGCCATGCTAAGTTTTGAGCTCGATTGCAACGAGACGGGGCTGCGCGCCTTCCTCGCGGGGCTGCGCCTCTTCTCGGTGGCGGAGTCCCTCGGCGGTGTGGAGAGTCTGGTGGCCCATCCGGCCAGCATGACCCACAGGGCCATGACCCCTGCGGCCCAGCAGGCGGCGGGTATCAGTGCCCAGTTGCTGCGCCTGTCGGTGGGGATCGAACACGGTGAGGATCTGGTGGCCGATCTGGCCCAGGGGTTTGAACAGGCGCAGTTGGCACAACAGGCAGAGCAGGTGAAGTAATGGAACAACAACAAGGAGAGTGTGTGGTGGCAACAGAAGCAGGCTTGAAGCGGCGCCATGTACACAAGTTCGGCGGCAGCAGCCTGGCGGATCCGGTCTGTTATCGCCGGGTCGCCAGCATCGTCGAGCAACAGGTGGGGGGCAACGAGCTGGTGGTGGTCTCCGCCGCGGGCAAGACCACCAACCGGCTGATCCAGCTGGTGGAGCTGGCGGAAGCGGGGGATGAGGCCGCAGGCGAAGCCATCACCGCCCTGCACGCCTATCAGCAAAGCCTGATCGACGGCCTGCTGGAAGGGGAGCTTCACCTCGATCTGAGCCAGCAACTGACGGGCGACATGCAGCTGATCGCCAAGACCCTGGAGGGGCAGTTTGACCGCTTCGAGCGCAACGGCCTGCTCGCCTTTGGCGAGGTGTGGTCCGCCCGCCTGCTGGCTGCCCTGCTCACCAGCCGGGGTGAGGCGGCCGCCTGGCTCGATGCCCGCAGCTTCCTGCGCGCAGAAGACGGCGCCCTCATCAAGGTGGATACCGCCCTCTCCAGCGAGCTGCTCAAGGCCCGCCTGGCTGAGCACGCCGGTCGCATCGTGGTGACCGGCTTCATTGCCGCCGACATGGAGGGGCGTTCCCTGCTGCTGGGACGCAACGGCTCCGACTACAGTGCCAGCCTCCTGGCGGCGCTGGCGGACGGCGAGTCCACCACCATCTGGAGCGACGTGGCCGGGGTCTACAGTGCCGACCCGCGCCGGGTGAAAGAGGCGCGTCTGCTGGAGCGCCTGAGCCTGGCCGAGGCCAACGAGCTGGCACGCCTGGGCTCCTCGGTGCTGCATTCGCGTACCCTGCAGCCGGTGGCCGACAGCCGTCAGCGCCTCACCCTGCGCTGCAGCTACAATCCGGACGAAGGCTGCACCCACATCCTGCGCCGTGCGCCCCGCTCCGGCGGTGCCCGCATCGTCTCCTCGGTGGATCAGATAGCCCTCATCGAGCTCAAGGTGCTGCCGCAGACTGACTTTGAGCAGACAGTGGCGGCCATTGAGGCCCATCTGGCCCGCCATCGCCTCCATCCGCTCACCCTGCAGCGCCAGCCGGATCGACGGGTCCTGCGTCTGGCCTACACCCTGGAGGTGGCACAAGGGGCCTTCGAGGTGCTCCGTGACTTCCAGTTGCAGGGCAACTTTACCGGCCTCATCCAGAAGGAAGGGTTCAGCCTGGTCGCCCTGGTGGGGGCCGGCGTCACCGACAATGCCGAGCAGTGCCACCGTTTCTACCAGCTGCTGGCGGATCAGCCTCTGGAGTTCGTGCAGGTGGCCAAAGACGGCCTGAGCCTGGTGGCCGTGCTGCGCCAGATCGTGCTGGAGCCGCTGCTCATCGCTCTGCACAGTGCCCTGTTCAGCCGCCCGACCCGGGTCGGGCTGGTGGTGTTCGGCAAAGGCAATATCGGCGGTCACTGGCTGGGGCTCTACGCCCGCGAGAAGGCGCGCCTCGAGCATGAGCTCAATCTGGCGCTCACCCTCTACGGGGTCTTCGACTCCAAGGGCGGGCTGCTGGACGAAGAGGGGCTGGATCCCCTCAAGGTACAGGACAACTTCCATCCCAAGCCGCTCATCTGGCCGGAGTTGCTCTCCCAGCTGGAGCAGCACAGTTTTGACTCCCTGATCGCGCTCGACATGACCGCCAGCGAGACGGTGAGCCGCTACTACCCGGACTTTGCCCAGCTCGGCATCCACATCATCGCCGCCAACAAGTTTGCCGGTGCCGCCGACAGCGAGTTTTACCAGCGCATCAAGCAGACCTGCCGCGACCACCAGGTGCAATGGCGCTACAACGCCACCGTGGGGGCCGGGCTGCCCATCCAGTCCAGCATCCAGATGCTGCGCCAGAGCGGTGACCGCATCCAGGGGGTCTCCGGCATCTTCTCCGGCACCCTCTCCTGGCTGTTCCAGCAGTATGACGGCACTCGCCCCTTCTCCGAGCTGGTGGACGAGGCGTGGCAACACGGCCTGACCGAGCCGGATCCCCGGGAGGATCTCTCCGGTCAGGATGTGCGCCGCAAGCTGCTCATCCTGGCGCGGGAGGCGGGCTTCGAACTCGACTCCGCCGACATCGAGCTGGAGAACCTGGTGCCGGTGGCCCTGCGCAAGGTGAGTGCGGATCAGTTCATGGACAGGCTCAAGGAGCTGGATGACCCTATCCAGACCGCCTTCGAGGGGGCGCGCCGGGTCGGCAAGGTGCTGCGTTATGTCGCCCGCTTCGAGCACGACGGCAAGGCCCGCGTCGGGCTGGAGGCGCTGGAGCCCCATCACCCGTTTGCCAACCTCTTGCCCTGCGACAATGTGTTCGCCATCGAGAGCGACAGCTATCGCACCAACCCCCTGGTGATCCAGGGGCCGGGAGCGGGCCGGGAAGTGACGGCCGCCGCCATCCAGTACGATCTCTGGCAGATCTGCGCCAGCCTCTGAGGCTGCGTGACACGATGCAATGAGAAGAGGCGCCCCAGGGCGCCTCTTCTGTTATCGGGTGGCGGAGTTACCAGAACAGCCTGCCCAGAAGGGGGGCGAGCAGCACGGTGGCCATGCCGGCTATCATCATTACCATGCTGGAGACCACCCCCTCCTCGTTGCCCATCTGATAGGCCCTGGCTGTCCCGGCCCCGTGGGCCGAGGCACCAAAGCCCGCGCCTTTGCCGAGGCGGCTGCGGATGGCGAGCACGGTGAGCACGCTTTCTCCCACCGCCATGCCGATGACGCCGGTCAGCACCACGAACAGGGCGGTGAGATCGGCGTTGCCACCCACGGAACGGGTCGCCTCCACCGCGAAGGGGGTGGTGATGGATCTCATGGCCATGCTGCGCTGCAACAGCTCGGAGAGGTTGAGCCAGCGGGCCAGCAGCACTGTGCTGCCCACCGCCATCACCACGGACGCCACGACCCCGACCGAGAGGGAGAGCCAGTGGCGGCGCATCAGCTGGCGATTCTCGTAGACGGGCACCGCGAAGGCGACGGTGGCAGGGCCCAGCAGCCAGAGCAGCCAGTGGGATTCGGCCATGTAGTCCCGGTAGGGAATGTGGAACAGCATCACCACGGCCACCAGCAGGGTGGGGGCCAGCAGCAGCGGCATCAGGGGCAGGATGCGCTTTTTGCCATAGAGCCACTTGCTGGCGTAGTAGAAGAGCAGGGTCAGGGCGAAGCAGAGCAGGCCGAGCAGGGTGTCAGACATGGCGGCGACTCCGGCGGGCCAGCTTCAGCTCGAGGCGATAGACCCTGTCCACCACCAGCGCCGTGGTGCCGAGCACCAGCACGGTGCTGACGATCAGGACCACCATGATGCGCCACCCCTCCTGCAGCAGCAGCTCCTGATAGTTGACCACGGCCACCACGGCGGGGACGAAGAAGAGCAGCATCTCCGCCAGCAGCCAGCGGGCCCCGGCACTGAACCACTGGGCCTTGACCACTCCGAGCAGGATGCAGACCAGCAGCAGCAACATGCCGGTGAGGTTGGCGGGCAGGGGCAGGTGCAAGGTGCGCACTGCGATGTCGGCCAGCAACCAGATGGCCGCCAGCAGGGCGATTTGGAAGGGGGTTTGCAACCAGCGAAGGCAGAGGGTTTTCATGGCAAGCGTCTTTCTGTGAACCTGCTCACAGTATAGAGAGGGACCAAACCTGCAAAAAATGAATTTAAATTATCAAAATCATGCCAAAGAGGCATGATTTAGCCAGCCATCCCCGTCAAGAGAGCACCATGGATATTCGAGCCCTGCGTTACTTCGTCGAGCTGGTGCGGGAGCAGAGCTTCACCCGCGCCTCCGAGAAGCTGTTCGTCACCCAGCCCACCATCAGCAAAATGATCCGCAACATGGAAGAGGAGCTGGGCCAGCCCCTGCTGAGCCGGGTCGGTCGCCGCTTCACCCTGACCGACAGCGGCCAGGTGCTGTTCAATCGGGCCCAGACCATCCTGGCGGAGATGCAGCAGCTGGAGGCGGAGCTGGCGGATCTGCAGAGCCTGCAATCCGGGCGTCTTGCCCTCGGCATCCCGCCCATGGTGGGCCATGTCTATGCGGATCTCATTCGTACCTATCGCAGCCGCTACCCCGGCGTGGAGCTCTCCATCGTCGAATATGGCGGGCGGCGCATCGAGCAGGCGGTGCTGGCGGGGGAGCTGGATCTCGCCATCACCATGCTGCCGACCAGGGAAGAGGGGGCTCTCTGCGCCCTGGATCTGGACAGTTACCCCATCCGGGTGGTGCTGCCGGACCTGCCCCGCTGGCGCGAGGGGGGCGAGATCCGGCTGGAGGCTCTGCGGGACGAACCCTTCCTGCTCTATACCCAGGCCTTCACCCTGAGCGAGCGGCTGGAGCAGGCCTGCGAGCAAGCCGGGTTCGTGCCCCAGGTGGCGGCCCGCAGCAGCCAGTGGGACTTTCTCACCGCCATGGTGCGAAGCGGCATGGGAGTCGCCTTCCTGCCGGAGCCCATCTGCCGGCGGCTGACGCCGGATGGGCTGGTGTTGCGCCCTCTGGCCCCGGCGCTGAGCTGGCGGCTCGGGGTGATCTGGCCAGGGGATCGCTACCTCTCCCGCACCGCCGAGGCCTGGCTTGCCCTGTGCCGCGAGCAGGGCTGAGGGAGGGGGGGCTGGGGTTAGGGGGTCCCCGGTGACGCCATGCCTGTGACGAAGCGGGCATAGGCTGCGGAGTGTCGCACCTCCTCAATCTCGTCCCACACCTGTTGGCTGAGATCGGGGTGGGCTTGATGGAAGGGGTGGGAGAAGATGAGGTAGTAGGGTTTTTCGACCAGGGGAGGGGTGATCCGCTCGAGTGTGGCCTGCAACTGCGGGTGGGCGGCCAGGGTCCGTTCTGCGACCCCGGTTTGCAGGGCGGCGGCAACGGCGCGCTGCATCGCGACCTTCTTGAGCAGGATCAGTGGTTCCCTGCTGGAGTCATCCACCCTGACACCGCTCTCCTGCAGCTGGGTGACGATGGAGAAGCCGGATTGCGCCGCAATGACGCCATGGGCGACGAGTTGCCGGCCATCCCAGCGAACCTGTCCGCCTTTTGGCTGGTAGAGGCTGTAGCTCTCGGTGAGCAGGCGCTTGGCGGGATCAGGTGCTCCGTGTCGCATGGGATAGACCCCTATGGTGCGAGCACGCTCTTCGCTGTAGCTCAGCTTGACGGCGGCATCGAGCTGGCCCTGGCTGACGAGGGAGAGGCAGCGTTTCCAGGGAAGGGGGGTGAGAATGATGGGGTGCCCGATCCGGTTTGCCACCTCCTTGAGGTGGAACTGCACTATCCCCTCGCCGGACATCAGCAACCAGGGAGGCGAATCACTGTTCTCCATGCAGGCACGAATGCTGCCGGGGGCGGCCATGACGCAGGTCGGCAGCAACCAGAGCAGCAGCGCCAGGCAGAGAGTGCGCAAGGGGAGCCTGCCTGACAGGGGAGAACCGGCGAGCCAGTCAGGGAGCGATGCCAAAGTCATCCCTCATCGGGTCATAGAGATAGGAGCGGTAGTCGGTGCTCTCGTCGGGCAACTGCGGGTTGGTCAGCCGGAAGATCTGGCGTGAATCGAGCCGGGCAAAGACCAGGGAAGGCTGGAAATGATGGCGCCAGAGGCGCTGCAGGGAGCCATCTTTCCAGGCCAGTTGCAGGCCGCGCAAAAGGCGCTCGCGCTCCTTGCTGTAGGTGGCGTGGCTGTAGAGGGAGTGGATGAGCGGATAGAAGAGGGCGACATGGCTATCCACGGTCAGCCCCGGCAGGCCGGGTCTGTGGTTTTTCCACTCGCTCAATATCTCGTTGGCACCACGGCAGAAGAGATCGATCCGGCCACGGGCCACTAGGCGAAACAGTGACTCATAGTTATCCACCTCCTGCACCCTGAAGCCGTTGTAGCGCAGGATGTCGGCATCCCGCCAGCCTGTGCCCACCCCTTGCGTGAACTGCTGCAACTGGGACAGGGTGTGAACCCCGGCCAGGGCCTGGGCACGGGCGCTGCCGACAAAACAGACCCGGTAGCCGAGCACACCCAGATCGATGGGGAAGGGGACCAGGGTGACGCCGGGTTGAGGGATCTCCTGGGGCCAGCTGTCGACGATGAAGAGGGCATTCTTGCCCGGCGTTTGCACTTCGAGCCGCATCCTCGCCTTGTTCATCCTGATGGCGTCGAGCAGTTCATAGTCGCCGTAATCGGGCCGTGTTTTCTCCAGCGCCAGCCGCATTGCCGCCCGGTAATAATTCATGCGGACATCCTGTTGGGTTTCCCCGGTGATCAGGGTGAAGCGGGTGGCCGCCATCGTGAGGGACGGGAGGGAGAGGGCGAGCAAAAGGAGCAGGATTCGATGCATCTTGACCGGGTTCGGCAACGGGATTGTGCCCAGTATAGACGGGCCATTCCCGTCGACACAGCGCTATCAGGCTCTGGCAGATCTGACCTCTTGAGAAGGGGGTCATGCGGATTTCATCAAGAGACCCATACGACGACACAGCTGGCGCAGCGTCTGGTTGTCGAGGCAGCCAAAGCCGAGCAGCCACCCTTCCAGCGTCGGCGGGCCCAGGTAGAACTGGCCCAGATGGCGCAGCCCCAGCCCGCAGGCGTTGGCGGCATCGGTCCAGCGCGCCTCGCCACCGGGGGGCAGCAGCACGGCGCACTGCAGGCCGGCGCCGCTGTGGATGGGAGTGAGCCCCGGGCAGTGCTCTGCCAGTTCCGCCAGCAGCAGATCCCGTCTGCTCTGGTAGAGGAGGCGGCTCTGGCGCAGGTGGGTGGCGAAGTGCCCGCCCCGGATGAAGTCTGCCGTGACCGCTTGCTGCAACTGGTTGCTGTGGCCGTCGACGGCGGCCCGGGCGCGGCAGAAGGAGTCCATCAGTGGCCTGGGCAGCACCAGGTAGGCGAGGCGCAGCGAGCCGAACAGCACCTTGCTGAAGGTGCCCACATAGATCACCCGCCCCTGGCCGTCGAGCCCCTGCAGGGCGGGCAGGGGACGCTGATCATACTGGTACTCCCCGTCGTAATCGTCCTCCAGGATCCAGGCGCCGTGACGCTCTGCCTCGGCCAGCAGCGCCATGCGGCGGGGCAGGCTCATGGGGACGCCAAGGGGATACTGGTGTGCCGGGGTGCAGTAGATGAGGCGTGGTGCAGGATGATCCCCATGAGGGTTGAGCCCCTCTTCATCCACCGGCACCGGATGCACCCGGGCACCGGCGCTCTCCATGGCGGTGCGAGCCCCGGGATAACCGGGGTCTTCCACCCAGACGGTGTCACCGGCATCGATGAGCAACTGGGTCGCCAGCAGGATCCCCTGCTGGGAGCTGGTGAGGATCAGTATCTGATCCGGCTCGCACACCACGCCGCGTGACTGCACCAGATAGCTGCTGATGGCGGCGCGAAGTTCCCCAAGCCCCTGGGGATCCCCGTAGTTCATCCAGTCGCTGGCGCGCTGGCGCCACTGTTGCTGCATCAGCCGACCCCAGAGTGCCTGGGGGAAGAGACGGGGATCCGGCTGGCTGGAAGCAAAGGTGGTGCCCACCTCGGGCACGTCGTGACAGGCGCCACCCAGGGCCATCTCCTGACCGCGACGGGAGAGGCCCGCCGCTGACTGGGGCGGGCGCGGCGCGGGGCGCACCGCCGCCAGGGCGACAAAGCTGCCGGCGCCCACCTTGCGCACCAGATACCCCTCCGCCTCGAGCCGGCCATAGGCCAGTTCCACCGTGCTGCGGGAGATACCGAGATCCCGGGCCAGGAGACGGCTGGCGGGCAGGCGGCTGTGCAGGGGCAGGTGGCCCGCCAGGATGGCCTCGCGCAGGGTACGCACCAGTTGTTCGTGCAGGGGCAGATCCCCTTGCTGCTGGCTGGCGAAGAGCGTTGGCAGAACGGTCATGGTGTGCTCCCGTTGGCGCGGGGGTTGCACCTCTTTCGAGGCAGGGAGCCTGCCCGCAGGGCATGGCGCGGCAGTGGGGCTGGCGACCGACGGGCAGAGCGGGTGGGGTGGATGGTCATGGTGGCGGCTCGATGAAATTGGTCTGCCCATATTGGCAAAATTGGTCGGCGTGGCAAGGCCATTTTGTCGCTACATTGGTGGTCACAGGGTGGCGCCAGCGGGCGGCACGGATTGGCAACACAAGGAGTCTGCATGTCGGAATACAGTGCCACCATCAGTTGGCAGCGGGGGGAGCACGAGCCCTTCGTCGATCAGCGTTACAGCCGGGCCCATGAGTGGGCGTTTGATGGCGGGGTCAGGGTGCCGGCCTCCTCCTCTCCCCATGTGGTGCCGCTGCCTTACTCGGTGGCGGAACATGTGGACCCGGAAGAGGCGTTTGTGGCGGCCCTCTCCAGTTGCCACATGCTCACCTTCCTCTGGCTGGCGGCGAAGGCGGGCTATCGGGTAGAGAGCTACCGGGACGAAGCGGTCGGCATCATGGCGAAAAACGGGCAAGGTCGCCTCGCCATGACCCGGGTCACCCTGCGTCCCAGGGTGATCTTCGGGGGAGAGCAGGAGCCCGCCCTGGCCGATCTGGAGCAGTTGCACCACCAGGCCCATGAGGAGTGCTTCATCGCCAACTCGGTCAACACCGTCGTCACCACAGAGATCGTCATCTAGTCATCAGGAGCGTTCAGGATGAGTCATGTATTGAGCACAGGGGTGGCAGGGGCCGCCGAAGCCAGCGCCTTTTTCGAGGCCCAACTGAAGTTTCGTACCGATCCGGCGGATCTGGCCGCCGATCTGCTGGCCGGGGCGGCGGGGATCGTGGTCATCGATACCCGCTCCCCCGCACACTATGCCGAGGGGCACATCCCCGGCGCCATCTCCTTCCCCCACAGGACCATGACGGCGTCGACCACGGCGGTACTGGACCGGAACCTGGTCTATGTCTGCTATTGCGACGGCATCGGCTGCAACGGTTCGACCCAGGGGGCCTACAAGCTGGCGTCTCTCGGGTTTGAGGTCAAGGAGTTGATAGGGGGCCTGCACTGGTGGCGTCAGGACGGTTTCGCCGTCGCCACGGGCAGCGAGCCCGGAGTGCTGCTGGAAGGGGGAATTGCCTGTGCCTGTTGAACGTTGCAATGAGGGGGGCGATGCCTCCCTGTCCGGAGCCGCCCTTTTCAACGACTTTGGGCAGCCTCTGGGGTGTGCGCAGCCAGAATGGCGCGGCGCCGAGTTCCCTCCTCACCGCGCACTGCATGGCTGGGGCTGTCGTCTCGAGCCCCTTGATCCCGAGCGCCACCTGGGGGATCTGTGGCAGGCATTCAGTGCCGACAGCGGGGCCATGTGGACTTACCTGACCAGCGGCCCTTTCGCGGACGAGGTCGCCATGGGGGTCTGGCTGCGGGAGGTTGCCACCAAGCGGGATCCCCAGTTCTACGGCATCATCGACGAGGGGAGCGGACGGGCGCTGGGACTGGCGAGCTACCTGCGCATCGATCCCCTGGCGGGCAGCATCGAGGTGGGCTGGCTGCACTTCTCCCCCGCCATGCAGCAGTCACGGCTGGCGACGGCGGCCATGGTGTTGATGATGGCCAATGCCTTTGCTCTGGGATACCGTCGCTACGAGTGGAAGTGCAATGCCCTGAACCTGCCTTCGCGCCAGGCGGCCCTGCGCCTGGGCTTTCACTATGAGGGGACCTTCCGTCAGGCGCGGGTGGACAAGGGACACAACCGGGATACGGCCTGGTTCTCCGTCATCGACAGCGAGTGGCCCGCCCTGAAAGGGTGCTTCGAGCGCTGGCTGGAGGACGGCAATTTCGACCATGCCGGGCGTCAGCGTCGCCGACTCTCCGAACTGACCGCCGCCTGCCGCTCTGCGGCGTGTTGAGGGCGACAGATCACCCGCGGGGACGGGGCGGTTTCCGGTGCCGGGGCTTTGGGTATCCTTCGCACACAAGGCGTCAGATCCGACATCCAGACGCAAGAGGCGCCAGTCATGGCGCCTCTTTTGTTTGTTCAGTCGTGATGATCGCCGATGGGGGCCGCAATCCAGTTCATCAGCCGGACCATGTCCCCGGGGGCCACGCCGACCGAGAGCCCCCGCTTGCCACCGCTCACCAGGATCTCGTCGAAGGCCATGGCGGAGTCGTCCAGCACGGTGGGCAGCAGCTTCTTCTGGGCCAGGGGACTGATGCCGCCCACCTTGTAGCCGGTCAGCTTTTCGGCTTCCACCGGCTTCATCATCTCCACCTTCTTGAGCCCGGTTGCCTTGGCGAGCTGCTTGAGGCTGCACATGCCCGAGGAGGGCACGATGGCCACCACCGCCTGCTTGTCGTGATGGGCGAGCAGGGTCTTGAACACCTGCGCCTCAGGCAGACCCAGCTGGGTAGCGGCATGCTTGCCGAAGTCGTCGTGGGCTTCACACTCGTAGGGGTAGAGCCTGTGGGGGATCTTGAGCTTTTTCAGCAAGTTGATGGCGGGTGTCATGGGGTCTCCTCGAACCGTGGCAAGGCCAGACAGTCTGCGCCCGGGAGCCGGATGTGGCAAGAACCAGTCTTCACACCCAATCGGGGCCTGTGTTAGCGTAACCGGGTGCCGGATCCTATGATTTGGGCACTTGTCCCCGCATTCCAATGCAATGCGCCGGCGATCGAAAGGAATCGTAGCCATGAATACCACAGCACTTTGCGCTCGCGATATCGACGCGATGGATCGATATGAGACCCTCGCCAGGCTGACCGCCCTTGATCGGGCCTATGGCATGGTCGAGTTCGATCTCGATGGTCGCATGGTGTCGGTCAATCCCCTGTTTTGCGACATGCTGGGTTATCCCCCCGAAGCGCTGGTGGGCCAGTCCCATCTCATGCTCTTGCCGCCGGATCTGCAGGCGGAGCATGATCTCTTCTGGCAGAGAGTATTGGGTGGCGAGATCCAGTCGGGGGAGTTTCGCCGGGTCAGGCAAGGTGGCAACCCCCTCTGGCTCCATGCCACCTACATGCCCGTGACCGACGAGGCAGGCATCCTGCTGGGGGTGGTCAAGCTGGCGCACGACATTACCTCGGCGGTGATGGCCAAGCAGCGGGTCGAGCAGCAGAGCCAGCTGTTTGACATCGTGGTGGCCGCTCACCAGAGTTTTCTGCTCGATCGCAATCTCGGCTCCGCCTGCGACACCGTCTTCGAGCGGCTGCTGAGCGTGAGCGAAAGCTCCTATGGTTTCATCGGCATCATTCAGTACGAGGATGGCCGCCCCAGTCTCTATGTCCCCTCCATCTCCAATGTCTCCTGGGACGAGGCGACCCACGCCTGGTATGAGCAGCAGCGCCAGAGTCGGGGCGGGCTCATCTTCAGCAAGCTCGACAACCTGTTTGGGCACGTGGTGACCCACAATACCCTGGTGTGCTGCAACGATCTACCGAGCCATCCAGCCAGTCGCGGTGTCTCCCCCCGTGGTCATCCGCACCTGGAGAGCTTCCTCGGCATTCCCATCCGCCACAAGGGAGAGGCGATCGGCATGATCGCCCTGGCCAACCGCCCGGGTGGCTTTGACGAGACCCATGTCAGCCTGCTCGAGCCCCTCACCACGGCCCTTGGCACCCTTATCCACGCCCGCAACCTGGAGGATGAGCGCAGCCGCATGGAGCGGGTGCTGCGCTTCAACGCCGAGCACGACTTCTTGACCAAGCTGCCCAACCGCAGCAGCTTTTTCCAGCAGGCAAACGTGTTGCTGGATCACGTCCAGCACCATCCCGCCGAAGGGGAGGCCTGCTGCCTGGCCTTGATAGACATCGACTTCTTCAAGCAAATCAATGATGTATATGGACACCTTGCCGGGGATGCCGTGCTGGCGTCGCTGGCGGGGCTCCTGATGCAGGCGGTGCGCAGCAAAGATCTGGTGGCGCGATTTGGCGGGGAGGAGTTCATCCTGCTGCTGCGGGGCACGACCCTGGAGGAGGCCCACACCATCATGGAGCGCATCCGGCGCCAGGTGGAGCAGCACACCTTCCTGTACCAGCACCAGGCGATCACCGTCACCATCAGCGTGGGGCTCACGCCCTATCAGATGAGTTACAGGCGCATGGATGACTGGCTTCAATGCGTGGACCAGCGACTTTACGAGGCGAAACGTCGGGGTCGCAACCAGGTCTCCTGATGAAAGCCTATATCGCGAAATAAAACAGGGCGCCATCATGGCGCCCTGTTTGTTGTGGATGCTTTTTTCCCTTAGAGGGGGGTGTGCTGGCGGCAATATCGGGATCCCCGTGCCCGGCAGAGACGAAAAAGGGCGCTGAGGCGCCCTTGTTTGCAACGGTCCGGGATCAGCCGGTGTTGCGCATGCCGGCGGCGATGCCGGCGATGGTGACCATCAGCGCCTGATCCAGCTCGGGGTGCAGGGTCTCCGGGTGGTTGCGGGAGCGATTGAGCAGCTCGGCCTGCAGCACGTTGAGCGGGTCGGTGTAGGGGTTGCGCAGCTTGATGGACTCCTTGATCCAAGGCTGATCGTCCAGCAGGTCGCCCTGCGGGCGCAGTTTCAGCACCACCTCGATGGAGTCGGCAAGCTCCTGACGCAGCTGCTTGCCGAGTGCCCACAGGTTCTCCGGCACCAGGCGGGTGTCATAGTATTCCGCCAGCCAGAGGTCGGCCTTGAGGAACACCATCTCCAGCATTTCGAGACGGGTGCGGAAGAAGGGCCACTGGCGGCTCATCTCGTCCAGCACGCTCTTCTGGCCGTCGTCGATGGCTTGTTGCAATCCCTTGTGGGCGCCGAGCCAGGCCGGCAGCATCAGCCGGTTCTGGGTCCATGCGAAGATCCAGGGGATGGCGCGCAGGCTCTCGACACCGCCGTTGGGCTTGCGCTTGGCGGGGCGGGAACCGAGCGGCAGCTTGCCGAGCTCCATCTCCGGGGTGGCAGCACGGAAGTAAGGCACGAAGTCCGGGTGACCGCGCACGATACTGCGGTAGTGATCGCAGGAGACAGACGCCAGCTGCTCCATCACGGCGCGCCAGCTCTCTTTCGGCTTGGGCGGCGGCAGCAGGTTCCCCTCCAGCACGGCGCTGGTGTAGAGGTTCAGGCTCTGGATGGCCACCTTCGGCAGGCCGAACTTGAAGCGGATCATCTCCCCCTGTTCGGTGACCCGCAGGCCGCCGCGCAGGGATCCCGGGGGTTGCGATAGGATCGCCTGATGGGCGGGGGCGCCGCCACGGCCGACGGTACCGCCACGGCCATGGAACAGGGTGAGGCGGATGTTGTTGGCTTCAGCCAGCGCCACCAGGGATTCCATGGCGGCGTACTGGGCCCAGCCAGCGGCCATCATGCCCGCATCCTTGGCGGAGTCGGAGTAGCCGATCATCACGTACTGACGGCCCTGGATGTAACCGCGATACCAGTCCACCGACAGCAGGCGTTCCATCACGGCGGTGCCCGCCATCAGGTCTTCCTGGGTCTCGAACAGCGGGGCAACCGGCATGCGGAACTTGCAGCCAGCTTCCTTCAGCAACAGCTGGACCGCCAAGACATCGGACGGGGCACCGGCCATAGAGATGATGTAGATGCCGAACGCATCGGGGTCGTGCTGGGCGATGACGCGACAGGTGTCGATGGTCTCGCGGGTCTCGGCACTGGGATCCCAGTCGCTCGGGATGAGGGGGCGGCGGGAGTTCAGCTCGCGCAGCAGGAAGGCCTGCTTGTCCTCTTCGCTCCACTCGGCGTAGTCGCCCACACCCAGGTAGCGGGTCAGCTCGGAGAAGACCTGACCGTGACGCTCGCCATCCTGACGGATGTCCAGCTTGACCAGGTGGATGCCGAAGCAGGCCAGCTTGCGCAGCACGTCCAGCAGCATGCCGTCGGCAATGTTGCCCATGCCGCAGGCATGCAGGGAGTGGTAGCAGAGCTCCAGGGGCTCGCGCAGCTGGGCGGTGCTCTTGACCAGATCCCGGCTCTCGCTCGCCTGGCCCTGTACCTTGGCGGTCAGGTACTCCTGAGTTTCGCGAAGCTGTTCGCGCAGCTCGCGCACCAGGGCGCGGTAGGGCTCGGGATTGTCGCCGACCCGGGCACGCACGGCGTCGGTGCAATCGGCCATGGAGAGCTCGGAGGTGAGCTCCTTGATATCCTTGTAGAACAGGCTCACCGCCATCCAGCGGCCCAGCTCCAGCACTTCGGCGGTCACCTTGGCGGTGACGAAGGGGTTGCCGTCGCGGTCACCGCCCATCCAGGATGTGAACTTGACCGGCGCGGCGTCCAGCGGCAGCCGCACACCCAGATGGTGTTGCAGGCGCTCGTCCAGATTGCGCATGAATTCGGGGATGGCCGGCCACAGGCTGTTTTCTACCACGGCGAAGCCCCACTTGGCTTCGTCCACCGGGGTCGGGCGCTGTTCGCGGATCTCGTTGGTGTGCCAGGCCTGGTTGACCAGTTGCTCGATGCGACTCTGGATCTTGTCCCGCTCGCGGGGCAGCAGATCGGAGAGTTCCAGGGCCTCGAGGCAGTCGTTGAGCTGCACGTGCTTGTGGATCAGGGTACGACGGGTCACCTCGGTGGGGTGAGCGGTCAGCACCAGATCGATGTCCAGCTCGCGCACGGCCTGGATGATGGCCTCCTGGGACAGGTTGGAGGCTTTCAGCTTGTCGAACATCTGCTCCAGCGGGTCCGGGGTGCAGACCTGCTCTTCGCAGCGACGGGAGATGGTGTGGAACTGCTCCGCCACGTTCGCCAGGTTGAGGAACTGGCTGAAGGCACGGGCCACGGGCAGCAGTTCGTCATCGGAGAGGGTACGCAGGGTGTCGAGCAGGCGCTCTCTGTCTGCCTCGTTCCCCTTGCGGGAAGACTTGGCCAGTTGGCGAATGGTCTCAATCTTGTCGAGGAAGGCCTGCCCCTGATGATCCTTGATGGATTTCCCCAGCAGTTGGCCCAACATGCCTACGTTGGCCCGTAGTGCGGCGTACTTTTCGTTCATTCCACATCCTTATTTTGTTGGTGCCTCCTGACCTTCCAGGCGGGAGGCGACCTCACTTATTGTTGTGCGATTACAACATATGCTCCGTCATCTTAGGGGGACAATCTACCCAGATTGTCTGCGCAAGGTCAAATAACAAGCCGATTCAGAACATGTATTTCCCTCACCTGTCCCAAGGCGCCTGTCATGTAACTTACTTACATCCCTGTTTGGCTAGACGCAGAAGCGCCGGATCAGGTGCTGCAGCACCGCCGTGGTCGGTTTGACGAACGACAGATCCAGGTATTCATCGGGCTGGTGGGCTTGGGTGATATGGCCTGGGCCCATCACTATGGTCTCGCAACCCAGCTGCTGGATAAAGGGGGCTTCGGTGCAATAGTTCACGGACTCGGCGGCCCGGCCGCTCGCCTTTTCCGCCTCCCGCACCAGCTCGGAGTCATCCTGGCAGGCATAGGCCGGAATGGGTTCGTGCAGGTGCTGCAGGTGCAGGCAGCCGGGCTGGTGGATCTCGATGGGGGAGAGCGCCTCTTTCAACATGCCCATCAGCTCGTCGGGACCCACCTGAGGGGTGGGACGCATGTCGATGTGCAGCTCGCAGCAGCCGCAGATGCGGTTCGGGCTGTCGCCCCCCTGGATGTAGCCGAGGTTCAGGGTGGGCTGGGGCACGGCGAAACGGTGATCCGCGTACTTCTCCTTCAGATCCTGCTGGAGCCTGAGCACCTGACCCATGGCCTTGTGCATGATCTCCATGGCATTGACGCCGTTGGCGGGATCCGAACTGTGGCCGCTTCGGCCTGTGATGCGAATGGCTTCCGACATGTGGCCCTTGTGGGCCACCACGGGCACCAGCCCGGTGGGTTCGCCGATCACCGCGTAGTCGGGTTTGAGTTCGGCTGCGGCGGCGATGGCGCGGGCCCCGGCCATGGTGGTCTCTTCATCGGCGGTGGCCAGGATGCGCAGCGGCTTGCTCAGGGTCTTGAGGTCGACCTCCTTGAGCGCTTCCACGATAAAGGCGAAGAAGCCCTTCATGTCGATGGTGCCGAGCCCGTACAGGCGGTTGCCCTCTTCGGTCACCTTGAAGGGGTCTTTGGTCCAGGCTCCTTCATCGAAGGGAACCGTATCCGTGTGGCCCGCCAGCAGCAGCCCCCCTTCTCCCTGACCATAGGTCGCCACCAGGTTGAACTTGCCCGGCAGATCTGGCAGGGCCGTGACCTCGCACTGGAATCCAAGCTGGCCGAACCAGTCGGCCAGCAGCCGGATCACCGCCTCGTTGCTCTGATCCCAGCGAGTATCCGTGCTGCTGATAGAGGGAATCGCAATAATATTCTTATAAAGTGAAAAAAAATCCAGTTTGGCCATCAGCTCCTCCTTGCGTCCCCGGAGTGTTTCTGTTAGAAAATACAAATGCAAAGTGAGTGCATGAATATTCTATTCGAGTGCTCATCGACAAGGCCTCTAGTTGTAAGGGAAAGTTAATGTTCTGTCACCTGATCTGTAACCGACGACGCATATCCGCCTGAATTGCCCCTCCGCACTCGTTGCATCAAAGGGGCGATAGCCGACCCCTTGCACCGCAGCACCATGCTGTGAATTTCGAACCCAGACTTGGAATACTCAAACATGCTTAAGACCGTTATCGTCGGTGCCAGTGGCTACGCGGGGGCCGAACTGGCCGCTCTGGTCCAGAACCATCCACAACTCGAGCTGTTCGGCCTCTATGTTTCCGCCGGCAGCCAGGACGCCCACAAGCGCTTCTCTTCCCTGCATCCCCAATGGGTGGGTAAGCTGGATCAGCCGCTGCTGCCCTTGGACGAAGACGGCATGACCCGGATCCTGACCCAGGCCGATCTGGTGGTGCTGGCCACCGCTCACGAGGTGAGTGCGGAACTCGCGCCCAAGTTCCTGGCCAAGGGGTTGCCGGTGTTCGATCTCTCCGGTGCCTTCCGGGTCAACGATCAGCAGTTCTACGCCTCCTTCTACGGCTTCACCCACGAGAATGAGCAGTGGCTGGAGCAGGCCGCCTACGGTCTGGCCGAGTGGAATGCCGATGCCGTCAAGGCCGCCCAGCTGATTGCCGTGCCGGGATGCTACCCGACCGCCTCCCTGTGCGCCCTCAAGCCGCTGCAACAGGCCGGGCTGATTGCCCAGGGGTGGCAGCCCATCATCAATGCGGTTTCCGGCGTCTCCGGGGCCGGTCGCAAGGCCGCCATCAACACCAGTTTCTGCGAAGTGAGCCTCAATCCCTACGGCACCTTTAATCACAGGCACCAGCCGGAGATCAGCCACCACCTCGGCAAGGAGGTGCTGTTCCAGCCCCACCTCGGCAACTATGTGCGGGGCATCCTGGCCACCATCTATGTGCAACTGGCAGAAGGGGTGACGCCGACCCAGGTGGATCAGGCCTACCTCAAAGCCTACGAAGGCAAGCCGCTGGTACGCCTCACCGGCCAGATGCCCTCCATCCGCGGCGTGGCGAGCACGCCCTACTGCGACATCGCCTGGCAGCAGCAGGGCAACATGCTGGTGGTGGTTTCTGCCATCGACAACCTGCTCAAGGGGGCCGCCTCGCAAGCCATGCAGTGCATAAATATCAAGTTTGGTTTTGAACCGGCCACCGGCCTGATTTAACGCTTTAAGAAAGGATCGAGAAGATGGACAAGCAGACGCTGGTAATCAAGTTGGGTGGTGCCCTGATCGAGAACGACGAGGCCCTGACCGCCCTGTTCGCCACCCTGAAGACCTTCCTGGATGATCAGCACCGTCCTCTGGTGCTGGTGCACGGTGGTGGCTGCCTGGTGGACGACCTGCTCAAGGGGCTGGGCATGACCTCCACCAAGAAGAACGGCCTGCGGGTGACCCCGTTCGAGCAGATCCCCGTGATTGCCGGTGCCCTGGCCGGGACCGCCAACAAGATGATGATGGCCAAGGCCATCTCCACCGGCATTCCTGCTGTGGGTCTGTGCCTCGCCGACGGCGGTCTGTGCCAGGTGACCCAGCTCGATCCGGATCTCGGTGCGGTCGGTGACTGCAAACCGGGCAACCCGGCGCTGGTGGCCGGCATCCTGGGGCAGGGCTTCCTGCCGGTGGTGAGCTCCATCGGCATCACCGCCGACGGACAGATGATGAACGTCAATGCGGATCAGGCGGCCACCGCCATCGCCGAAGCGCTGGGCGCCGATCTGGTGATGCTGTCGGATGTGAGCGGCATTCTGGATGGCAAGGGCAAGCTGGTGCCGCAACTGGACAAGCAGAGCGCGCTGGACCTGATGGAGAAGGGAGTTATCACGGACGGCATGGCCGTCAAGGTGAAAGCCGCCCTGCACGCCGCCGAAACCCTGGGCAAGCCGGTCTGTGTCGCCAGCTGGCGCTACCCGGATCAGCTGCTCAAGCTGCTGGCTGGCGGCGCGGTCGGCACCCAGGTCACCCTCTGATCTCCACCGGGAAAAGGACAATCCGATGCAACATCTTCTGAAAGACAGTGATTTAAGCAAGGCCCAGATCGAGGCGCTGCTGGCGCTTGGTAAAGCGGTCAAGGCCGATCCGAAGAAATACAGCCAGGCCCTGGCGGGCAAGAGCGTGGTCACCCTGTTCGAGAAGCCCTCCCTGCGTACCCGGGTCACCTTCGACATCGGCATCGCCAAACTGGGTGGTCACAGCGTCTATCTGGATCAGCAGAACGGCGCGCTCGGCAAGCGGGAGTCGGTGAAGGATTTCGCCAGCAACCTGTCCCGCTGGTGTGACGCCATCGTCGCCCGGGTGTTCGATCACCAGACCCTGGTCGAGCTGGCCGAGTTCGGCTCGGTGCCTGTGGTCAACAGCCTGTGCAACCTCTACCACCCCTGCCAGGGGCTGGCGGATTTCATGACCATCAGCGAGCACTACAGCGATCTGTCCAAGGTGAAGCTGGCCTATCTCGGCGATGGCAACAACGTGAGCCACTCCCTGCTGCTGCTGGGGGCGACCCTCGGCACCGACGTGACCCTGGTCTGCCCGAAAGGTCATGGCCCGGATACCCAGATCTTCCTGCAGGCCCAGGCGCTGGCAGCTCAATCTGGCGCGACCATACATATCAGCGATGATGTCGCGGATATCGAAGGCTTTGACGTGGTTTATACCGATACCTGGGTTTCCATGGGTGACAACACACCAATGGAGCAGGTAAAAGATATCTTCATGCCTTATCAGATCAACCAGGCCCTGCTCGATCGGACCGGCATCCAGCATGTGCTGCACTGCCAGCCGGCCCACCGGGAGCTGGAGATCACCTCGGAGGTCATGGACGGCCCAGCCTCCCTCATCATGGATGAGGCAGAAAACCGGATGCATATCCAGAACGCCGTGCTGCTGACCCTGTTCGGACAGGGCCAGAAGTAATCCGGCAACCGACCCGGAATCACCCCTTTTTATCGAATCATCACGGAGAGAAGTAAATGAGCGGAATCAACAAGATCGTACTGGCTTACTCGGGCGGACTGGATACCTCGGCCATCATTCCCTGGCTGAAGGAGCACTATGACGCTGAAATCATCGCCTTCGTCGCCGACGTGGGCCAGGAGCGTGACGATCTGGAAGGGATCGAGCAGAAGGCCATCGCCTCCGGCGCGGTCAAGTGCATCGTCAAGGATCTGCGGGAAGAGTTCGTCAAAGAGTATGTCTACCCGACCCTGAAGACCGGCGCCGTCTATGAAGGCACCTACCTGCTGGGTACCTCCATGGCCCGTCCGGTGATCGCCAAGGCGATGGTCGAGGCTGCCCTGGCAGAAGGGGCTGATGCCATCTCCCACGGTTGCACCGGCAAGGGCAACGACCAGGTGCGGTTCGAAGGGGCGGTAGCTGCCCTGGCTCCCCAACTGAAAGTGATCGCCCCGTGGCGGTTGTGGGACATGCGTTCCCGGGAAGATCTGCTGGCCTATCTGGAAGCCCGCAACATCCCCTGCAAGGCGACCCTGAAGAAGATCTACAGCCGCGACGCCAACGCCTGGCACATCTCCACCGAGGGTGGCGAGCTGGAGAGCACCTGGAACGAGCCGTCCGAAGCCGTCTGGCAGTGGACCGTCTCTGCAGAGGATGCCCCGAACGAGCCGGAATACGTCAAGCTGACCGTGGCCAAGGGCGAAGTGGTGGCCGTTGACGACCAGCCGCTCAGCCCGCACCAGATCCTGACCACCCTGAACGAGCGTGCCGGCAAGCACGGCGTGGGCCGGATCGACATCACCGAGAACCGGATGGTGGGCATGAAGTCCCGTGGCTGCTACGAGACCCCGGGTGGTACCGTGATGGTCGCCGCACTGCGCGCCGTGGAAGAGCTGGTACTGGACAGACCGACCCGCGCCTGGCGGGAAAAACTGGGTGCCGAGTTCTCCCACCTGGTGTATGACGGTCGCTGGTTCACCCCGCTGTGCAAGGCCATTGTCGCCTCCGCCAACGCCATCGCCGAGGAGCTCGACGGTGAAGTGGTGCTGAAGATGTACAAGGGTCAGGTCACCGCGGTGCAGAAGAAGTCGCCGAACAGCCTCTACTCCGAAGACTTCGCCACCTTCGGTGCCGACGAAGTGTACGACCAGAGCCATGCCGAAGGCTTCATCCGTCTCTACACCCTGGCGAGCCGGATCCGCGCCATGAAAGAGCAGCATCAAGCCATCGGTGGCGACCATACCCACGGCTAAGCAAGCGCTATCACCCGTTGATACGAGGGGGCATGGCCCCCTCTTTTACAGGCAGAGAGGCCCTTTGCCATCCTCATCGGGTGTGACAAGAGCGGCTGCGCCCTGGCCGCTTCTGTGAGATAACAGGCTCGCAGAAAAACAGGGCAAGATTTCAAGTTCGACGGCGCAAGGCGCCGCCGACAACGCATTCAAGGAGAGCAGTATGGCACTTTGGGGTGGACGCTTCAGTCAGGGAGCCGATAGCCGGTTCAAGCAGTTCAACGATTCGCTGCGGTTCGACTACCGTCTGGCGGAGCAGGATATTCAAGGCTCCATGGCCTGGGCCAAAGCGCTGGTCAAGGTGGGGGTGTTGACCGCCGATGAGCAGGCTCAGTTGCAGCAGGCGATGGAGGTACTGCTCGCCTCCGTGCAGCAGGATCCCCAGCAGATCCTGAACTCGGACGCCGAAGACATCCACTCCTGGGTCGAGAGCCAGCTCATCGACGCCGTCGGCGCCCTTGGCAAGAAGCTGCACACCGGTCGCTCGCGCAACGATCAGGTCGCCACCGACCTCAAACTCTGGTGCAAGGCACAGGGCGAGCTGCTGCTCGGTTCCATCACCGCCCTGCAACAGGGGCTGGTGGCCTCCGCCCGTGCCAACCAGGCCGCGGTACTGCCGGGTTACACCCACCTGCAGCGTGCCCAGCCGGTCACTTACGCCCACTGGGCCCTGGCCTATGTGGAGATGCTGGAGCGGGACCATTCCCGTCTGCAGGATGCCCTCAAGCGCCTCGACACCAGCCCCCTCGGCTGCGGCGCCCTGGCGGGCACCGCCTATGCCATCGACCGGGAGGCGCTGGCGCTCGACATGGGCTTTAGCGGCGCCACCCGCAACAGCCTGGATTCGGTCTCCGACCGGGATCACGTGGTGGAGCTGATGCACGTGGCGTCCCTCTCCATGACCCACCTGTCGCGCTTTGCCGAAGACCTCATCTTCTACAACACCGGCGAGGCGGGCTTTGTCGAGCTGTCTGACGCCGTCACTTCCGGCTCGTCGCTGATGCCGCAGAAGAAGAACCCGGACGCGCTGGAGCTCATTCGTGGCAAGACCGGCCGGGTGGTCGGTGCCCAGATGGGCATGCTGATGAGCCTCAAGGCGCTGCCGCTGGCCTACAACAAGGACATGCAGGAAGACAAAGAGGGGCTGTTCGACGCCCTCGATACCTGGCACGACTGCCTCGACATGGCGGCGCTGGTGCTCATCGATCTGAAGGTCAATGGCGAGCGCACCATGGCAGCGGCCCAGGGCGGCTACGCCAACGCCACCGAGCTGGCGGACTATCTGGTGGCCAAGGGGATTCCGTTCCGTGAGGCGCACCATATCGTCGGCGAGACCGTGGTCTATGCGATCCAGGTGAAAAAGCCCTTGGAAGAACTCTCCCTCCCCGAGTTCCAGCGCTTCAGCCCCGTGGTGGGGGAGGATGTTTACCCGAACCTGGAGCTGGAAGCGACTCTGGCCAAGCGGGTTGCCAAGGGAGGCGTCGCTCGCGAGCAGATAGAGGCAGCCCTCACCGCCGCCGAGGCCTGGCTGGCCAAACGGGCGGGTTAAGCCAAGCGGCTCGCCATGGGAACAAGAAGGCAGAACGGCAACCCCAGGGTTGCCGTTTTTTTATGGGTACGCCTCGGCGCCGTGGGGCGCGTTGACCAGGCGCTGTTCAGCCCCTGTGTCCGGCGCTGGCATGATGAACGGCGTCCGTGAGCAGTCGTTGCAACTGGCTCCTGGCCTCGTCGGTTTCATGGCTGGCAGTGAGCAGCACCACCCCCAGGGTGCCCGGTGAGGGCAGCACGCCGCCGAGGGTGGCGAGACTGGCCGGCATGCCGATGGGGGAACGCACCGTGATCCCTAGCCCGGCCTGCACGGCGGCCCAGATCCCGCCCAGGCTCTGGCTGGTGAAGGCGATCCGCCAGGGGATCCCGGCATCGTCGAGGGCGCGGATGGCCCGTGCCCGCATCAGGCAGGGGGCATCGAAGAGCACCAGGGGCAGGGGCTCCCCGCGCGCGAGCAAAGGGGCGAGGTCCCACTCGGGGTGGGCAATCCAGGCCAGTTGCACCACCTCGATGAGGGGAAGATCCTCCCGCTCTCCCTGTGGCTGCCAGGCGAGAGCCATGTCGAGGGTGCCCTCCCTGATCCCCTGCACCAGGGCCCCGTTGCGATCGATGCGGGTTGTCATGCGCAGGGCCGGGTGCTGACGACAGAGGGGCCCCAGCACGGCGGGGAGCAAAGATTCACCGAAGTCCTCCTGCACCCCGAGCCTGATCTCCCCTTGCAGCTGTTCCCCTTTGAGGGCGAGCACGGCTTCGTCATTGAGCGCCAGCAGCCGCTTGGCGTAGCCCAGCAGGCGCTCACCGCTGGCCGTCGGCACCAGGTGACGTCCCTGCTTCATGACCAGATCGGTGCCGCACTGCTGTTCGAGTTTTTTCAACTGGGCGCTGACCGCCGAGGTGGAGCGGCACAGCCGCTGCGCCGCCAGCGCAAAGCTGCCGCACTCCAGCCCCAGCACATAGCTTCGCAGGGCATCGAGATCCAGGCTGGGGGGAAGGGGTGACATAACTATCCTTATAATCGGGATGATTGGTCTTGAATGTTTCGATTTTTTAAATTGTAGCAGTGAGGGAGAGTGGCTTCATCTACCAAGGAGATTGCCATGACACCTGATGTTCCCGATCGCGCCGCCCTGGCGCAGCTTGCCCCCCGACTCGCCCGACTGGCGGAAGAGACGCTGTTTGGCGATATCTGGCAGCGCCCCACCCTCTCGGCACGCGAGCGCAGCCTGATCACCCTGGCCATCCTGGCGTCACTGGGCCGGGTGCAACAACTGCCCTGGCATATTGCATTCGCCCGGCAAAACGGCCTGTCCCGGGATGAGCTGGAAGAGCTGTTTACCCATCTTGCCTTCTACGCCGGTTTGCCCGCCGCAGTGACGGCCGTGGGCTATCTGCCCCCCCGCGAGGAGGTGACCCCATGCCGCTGACCCGCATCACCCTGTGCGAGGGGATGAGCGACGCACACCTGCAGCAACTCAGCGCCCTCTACCACCAGACCCTGGTGGAGGTGTTCGAGGTGCCGCTGGAGGATAAATTCCAGATCCTCGAGATCTTGCCTGCCAGTGCGCTCATCTATGACCCCCACTACCAGACCGGCCGCCGGGACCAGGGTTTCATCCTCTTCCAGATCCTGGCGGGCAAGGTGCGCAGCACCGCGACCAGGGAGCGGCTTTATGCACGTCTCGCCGAGCGCCTTGAGGCCGAGCTTGGGATCCATCCCGACAACCTCATGGTGGTGATCCAGCAGAACGATGCCGAGGCGTGGAGTTTTGGCCAGGGCCGGATGTTCAGACAGGAGGTGGCCTCATGATCGCCATGCACTACCGATTCACCCTGCCCGCAGACTACGACATGGCGCTGATCGAGCAGCGGATCGCCAGCAATGGCGCCAGACTGGACGGCTTTCCCGGTCTGTTGTTCAAGGCCTATCTCTACAGCCGTCAGGACGATGGGGCCCTGCCGGGGCAGGAGAACCGCTATGCCCCCTTCTATGTGTGGCACAGCGCCGAGGCGATGCACCGATTCCTGGCAAGCGAGGGATTCGCGGCGCTCACCCGGCATTTCGGCTGGCCCCGCATCGAGACCTGGCATCTGCTGCGGTCGCCGGATCCGGCCTCCCTCGACGGGGCTTGCATGGCCAGGCTGCGGCGCACCAAGGTCGCTTCCCACGACCAGCTGGCCGACCTGCACGGCGAGGCCATGGTGAGCGGCTGGGGTCTCACCCGATGGGAATGGCTGGAGGCGGATTTTCTCCCGTCCCTCTCATCGCCCTTGCCTGCCGGGGGCGAGATCTACCGTATCGGCTATCTGGCGAAGGGGGGAGGGGGGTAAAGCGGAATTATCTTTGTCATTGATGTTGTTTTTCCATTCACTTGGGCTGTTAAGGTGATATTCGCATCGTGAACATAGGGTGTTATATCGCGTTTGTGGATGATGATGTGGAATTGCGTTCACCCGCTGCAATGAACTGGCTCAGTGGGCACATTCGGGGTGACGGCCCGTGCCGGGCAGGGCATGATCCCGCTGCAATGCGTATGGACGCGTCAACCGGATCAAGGAGTTCCCATGTACCTGCCACCCCATTTCGCCGTTACCGACCCCGAGGCGCTGCACCAGCTGATGCAGGCGCACCCTCTGGGGGCCCTGATCACCTGTGGTGAAGGGGGGTTGGATGCCAACCACCTGCCGTTCGAGTTCGATGGGGAGCAGGGGGCCCACGGGGTGCTGCGGGCCCATGTGGCCCGCAACAACCCGCTTTGGCAGGAGGTGAAAGACGGCGACGAGGTGCTGGTGATCTTCCGCGCCGCCGAGGGTTATATCTCCCCCAGCTGGTATCCGGGCAAGCAGGTTCATCACAAGCAGGTGCCCACCTGGAACTATGCCGTGGTGCACGCCCATGGCCGTATCCGGGTGAGGGACGATGCCCGCTTCGTGCGTCGCTTGCTCGCGACCCTGACCCGTACCCACGAGGCGGGAGAGTCCATTCCCTGGAAGATGGCGGATGCACCGAGAGACTATCTCGAGACCATGGTGCAGGCCGTGGTGGGCATAGAGATCGAGATTGAGCGGCTGGTCGGCAAGTTCAAGCTGGGTCAGAACAAGGAGGCGGCGGATCGCCTGGGAGCGGCCAATGCCCTGCAGGAGCGCGGGCAGACCGCACTGGCCGGCGCCATGCTGAGCCCGCCTCCTTCACAGTCCTAGCGTGGCACCCAGGGAGCCGCCCGAAAAAAAACGGTAACCGCCAGGTTGCCGTTTTTCATGGTTCCACTCCCGCTCACGCGCTGGCATTGAGCAGCTTGCCTACGCCTTCCCCCGGGCCCTGGGGCAGGGTTTGCTTGAAGGCATAGAGCAGCTAATCGAGGTTGAGGCCGCTGTTGCCGAGGGAGCCCTTGAGGGTGTCGAGCTCGCTCTGCAGCGCGTCGAGGCGGGTGCTCTGGGTGCCGTCTGCCAACTGGGTGCGGGCGGCATCGATGGCCTGGGGCAGGGGCTGGCCCGAGGATTCCTGGCCCAGGGTCTGCATCAGCGCCCCCATGAAGTGGTTGATTGCGGGGCGGTTCTGCTCGCTGTCAGCCTCCTGGATGCCGAGGCGCTGGAACAGGCTCTGCACCGTGGGGGCAAGCCGCTCTTCCTGCACGGCGGGCTCGGTCTGGGTGGGCGGCGTACCGTCGCCCAGCAGCTTGCTGCCGAGCTTGATGGCAAGGGAGGCGAGGGGAAGCAGGGGGCCGATGGCGATCATGATGTCACTCTCCGTACGACTGATGTCATGACGGAGCAGGGAACGGGCCAGCTTGGCGAGCATTCAGCCGAAAAATGGCAGGGGATTGATCCTGCTGTGAATTTCGTTTTTGCCAGGCAGAGGGCGAGCGGGTGCGAACGGGGGCGGCGGCAAACCCTTGCAGCCCGGGGGCTGGTTGGTTTGCCACCCGGCTTGCCGGATCAGAGATCCTTGAACGGGCGGCGTTTCTCCTCCTCGATGACGATGGCCTCCAGATTGGCGATGCGCTCCTGCAACTCCTTGATGATCATGTCCTGCTTGCCAAGACGGTCGGTAATGCGGGCATCCCCCATCTGGTAGCGGGCGCGCTTGGTGAGATAGCTGAACGACACGCTGATAAAGACGATCAGAACGATACCTGTCCACATGGTCATGAATGACTCCTTTCAATATTTGAACTAGAGGATCTGTCTCCCGTGCTGTCGTTGTCTCATACCCGACCCTGGGCGGCAATGCCCGCCTGGTTGTTCAGAGCGGCCAGAGCGGCCAGCCGAGCCAGATCCCGAGCAGCAGCAACTGCCCCCAGACGATGGCCCAGAACCGCAGGCGGTAGCTCCCCTTCTGGGTCTTGTGGCGCAGCCACTGGCGGGCGACCAGGGCGCCAGGCCAGCCGCCGCACAGCTCAAGCAGATGCAGGCGGGCCTCGGGGACGCGCCAGCCGCCACGAATGGCCTGGCGTTTGTCCCAGGCGTAGACGACCAGGGTCAGCAGGCTCATCAGCAGGATCAGGGCCAGCGGCCACCAGTTGGCATCGTGCGCGCCGAGCCAGCCTGCCCAACCCAAAGGCAGCAGGGCAAGGGCCATCATGACAGGCACGCCTGATCCCGAGTCTCGCCCGGTTGTAGCGTGCGGATCACCCGGGCCGGATTACCCACCGCCAGGGAGTCCGCCGGGATGTCCCGGGTGACCACGGCGCCAGCCCCTATGATGGAGCGGGGCCCTATGGTGACGCCTGGGCAGATGATGGCCCCGCCGCCAATCCAGCAGTCATCGCCGATCCGCACCGGCTTGTTGTAGGCGGTCCAGTTGCGTCGCTCCAGATAGTCCATGGTGTGGGTGGCGGTGTAGATCTGCACGTTGGGGGCCAGCAACACATGGTTGCCGATGTGCACCTCGCCCACGTCGAGTATGGTGACGTTGAAGTTGAAGAAGGTCTTCTCGCCGATGTGGATGTTGCGGCCGAATTCGCAGGTGAAGGGGGTGCTGATCCAGCAGGAGTCGGGACAGTGGGCGAAGAGGTCGCGGCAGATCTGCTGGCGCAGGACGTGATCCCCCGCCGGTGAGGCGTTGAGCCGGCTCAGCAGCGCCTGGCCGCGAATGCGGTCGTTCGCTATCTCCTCGCTCTGGCTGTCCAGGGCGCCCCCCGCCAGTACCTTGTCCCAGTCGCTTGCCATGGTCATCTCCTCCTGCTGCAAGAGGGGGCAGTATACGCGACAAGGGGAGGGGGTGTCAGAGTGCCGGGCCCGTCAGGTGATCCCCGTCATCCTGTCATCACGTCATCACGTCATCAGGACAAGGGGCAGGATGAGCAGGATGGAGACGAGGTAGGGGAGCAAGACCCGCCGCCCCAGGCTGCGTCCGCCAATCACCAGTGCCAGCACCCCTTTCACCAGGGAGTTGACCAGCCCGGCGAGCAGTATGCCTCTGGCCGCCACCTCCAGGGCCAGCTCCTTCTGGGCGAGCTGGGAGAGGGATAGGGTGATGGCGTCCACGTCCGTGATGCCGGAGACCAGCGACAGCAGATAGACCCCGGAGTTGCCCACCTTGTTTTGCAGCAGGGTGGCCATGAAGCCGATGAGGGCGAGCAGCAGACCGAACTTGATGGCGGTGGCGAGATCCAGCGGGTTGCGGGTTTCGGGCTGTACCGGGCCGTCCGGCATCTCTTCCCGCTGGCGCCAGAACCAGAACGCAAAGCCGTAGACGATGGCTGCCAGCAGCAGCAGGGGGACAGCCAGACGCAGCGCCAGCTCTCCGTGGATGATCAGCACCAGTGCCAGCAGCCTGAGCCACATGGTGGCCCCCGCCAGCAGGATGCCGGTGGCCAGCAGCCGCTCCAGCCCCCCCTGCTCCTTGTTGAGGCGGGCAAATTGCAGGGTGAGGGCGGTGGAGGAGGCGAGCCCCGCCAGCATGCTGGTGAGCACCAGCCCGGAGCGGGTGCCGAGCAGGCGCACCGCGAAGTGACCACAGAACGAGATGCCGGCGATCACCACCACCATGAGCCAGATCTTGAAGGGATTGAAGGCATTGAGGGGACCCATCTCGGTATCGGGGAGCACCGGCAGCAGCACCAGGGAGATGAGCAGAAAGCGCAGGGTGGCGTGAAACTCCATTTCGCTCAAGAACAGCATCCCCTGCTGGATCTTGCCCTTGAGCCCCATCAGGAGGGCCGCCAGCACGGCGCAGGCCACCGCCTCGCTCGGGCTCTGCAGCACCGACATCAGCCCCAGCAGATAGGTGAGCACCATGGCCACCGAGCTGGTGAGACCGAACTCCCCCTGCCAGCGCAGGGCCAGCCAGACCGAGAGGCCGCACCCCGTCACCACGGTCAGCAGACCGAGCAGAGCCAGCCAGGGCCCCAGGGTGGGCAGCAGCAGGGCGCAGACCCCGCCGAGCAGACCGATGAGGCCATAGGTGCGCATCCCGGCGATGCGCTGGTTGTCTCCGAGCTGGCGCACCTGCCAGCCCCGCTCCAGCCCGATGATGAGCCCGATGGCCAGGGACACCAGGGCGCCGTAGACGGGCTCGGCCTCTATCCACATGGGTTTCTCCTCCCGCTGCCGTTTCAGTGAGGATGGCACAGGGCATCCCGGGGCAGGGGGAGCTGGCTCACAGAGCGGGTGTCCCGCCTGCCGGGGTCTTGCAAACAAAAAAAGGCGCCACCTGGAGGGGACGCCTGGAAAGGTCAAACCTTGCGGTTTGCGGACCAACGGAACCAAAGATCACACACTTCACACTCAGCACTGCTGTGGGGGCAGGGCTCAACCCTGCCACTTGCCTCCTTCCACTATCACGTCGTTGGGATCGGTATCGGCGCTAAGCTTGTCGCGCACATACTGGTCGTAGAGTTTGAGCAGGTACTTCTCTTCCCCCAGCTTGGCGAGACGGTCGTTGACCCAGTTACGCAGCTCGATATTGCCCTTCTTCACTGCCGGGGCGATGGGGTCTTCCGAGCCCAGCTTCTCGGGCAGTACCCGATAGCCCGGGTTCTCCTTGGCCCAGCTGAACAGCACCAGGTTGTCCTGGGCATAGGCATCGCCACGGCCCTGGGCCAGCGCCTGCAGGGATTCGGTGTTCTTCTCGAACTTGAGCACCTTCCAGTCCGGGTGGTTGCGGGTCAGCCAGATGTCGGCCGTGGTGCCGGTGGTGACGATAAGCCGCTTGCCGGCCAGATCGTCGAGCTTCTTGGCGTCGCTGCCTTCCGGCACCAGCACCTGCACCGCGACCTTGAGGTTCGGGTTGGTGAAGTCCACCACCTGCCGCCGCTCCGGGGTCACCGTCATGTTGGCGAGGATCAGATCCACCTTGTCGCTCTGCAGGAAGGGGATGCGACTGGCGGGCTCCACCGCCACGAACTCGACCTTGTTCTCGTCCCCCAGCAGATCCTTGGCGAAGCGGCGGCCGAGATCGGTGTCAAAGCCGACGTAGTTGCCCTTCTCGTCCACATAGCCAAACGGCGGCTTGTCGGTGAAGACGCCGACCATGAGCTTGTCCCGCGCCTTGATCTTGGCGAGGGAACCGTCTTCTGCCTGGGCGGCGCCGCTGGCGAGGCCCAGGCCGATGAGGGCGCTAAACAGGACCGAGGTAATTATCTTCATGCTGACTCCTTTCGTTTGCTGACAGTTGTATAAGAAAACTTGGCGAGGAACTGGCGGGCACGCTGGCTCCTGGGATTGTCGAAAAATTGATGGGGGGCGGCCTGCTCCAGGATGTGGCCGCCGTCCATGAAGATGATGCGATCCGCCACCGCCTGGGCGAACGCCAGCTCGTGGGTGACGATGAGCAGGGTCATGCCGCTGCCGGCGAGATCCCGGATCACCTCCAGCACCTCCTGCACCATCTCGGGATCCAGCGCAGCGGTCACCTCGTCAAACAGCATCACCTGGGGGTTCATGCACAGGGCCCGCACGATGGCGATGCGCTGCTGCTGGCCGCCGGAGAGCTGGCGCGGATAGTCATGGCGCCGCTCCCACAGGCCGATGCGGGTCAGCAGCTGTTCCGCCTGCAGCAGGGCCTCGGCCCGCTCCCGCTTCTGCACCTGCACAGGGCCGAGCAGCACGTTCTCCAGCACCGTCAGGTTGGGGAAGAGGTGATAGCTCTGGAACACCATGCCGATGCGCTGGCGCAGCCGCTGCCAGTCGGTGCTGGCATCCAGCAACTCTCCGTCGAAGCGAATGTCCCCCCCCTGAATCGGTTCGAGCCCGTTGAGGGTGCGCAGCAAGGTGCTCTTGCCGCAGCCGCTCGGCCCCAGGATGACGATCACTTCCCCGGCGTTCACCGTGAGGCTGACCTCGTCCAGTACCCGGTGTTGGCCGAATTGTTTGCTGACAGCATTGAGCTCAAGCAGAGGTGTCATACCGCATTACCCCATTGTTGCTCCAGCCGGCGCGAGGCGAGCGAGAGCGGATAGCAGACCAGAAAGAAAAACAGGAACAGCAGACCGTAGATGAGCAGCGAGCCATAGGTGCGCTCGATGATCTGCTGGCCTACCTTGATCACCTCCACCACCCCGATCAGCACCGCCAGCGAGCTGGTCTTGATGATGCGGGTGTAGATGTTGATGGTCGGCGGCGTCAGCCGTTGCAGCGCCTGGGGCAGCAGCACGTGGCGATAGAGCTGCCAGCGGGAGAGCCCGAGCGCCAGGCCGGCCTCCTGCTGGCCGCGGGCGAGGGACTTGAGACCGCCGCGCACCACTTCGCCTACCTCGCTCGACCCCCACAGGGCCAGCACCAGCACGGCACACCAGAAGGCCGGGATATCCAGGCCAAAGAAGATCGGCAACCCGAAGAAAAAGAGATAGAGCCACACCAGCACGGGCACCATCCGAAACAGCTCCAGATAAACCCGCAGTGCTCCCCGAGTCAGCCTTCCCCCTTGCTGGGCCAGCACGCCGTAACCGACCCCGCCCAGGGTGGCGAACAGGATGGCGAGCAGGGAGATGGCGAGGGTCTGACCCGCGCCCACCGCCAGCAGCGGCAGCGCCTGCGTCAGCTGTTCAGTGACTGGACTGGCCATAGTGATCCCTCCTTTCCTCTGCATGGGTGGCGAGTGACGGCGGCAGCTGGAAAATAGGTGCCTGCATCAGTTGCTCAATGACCGAACTGACCATGTTGCAGCCTCCTTTCAACGACGCGCAGGGCAAGGGAGAGCGGCAGAAAGATCAGCACGCACATCAAGGTCAGCACCGCCAGCATCTCGTAGGTCTTGTAGTAGAGGGCGATGTAGTTCTTGGTGGTGTAGAGGAGCTCGGGCACCGCCACCGCCGAAGCCACCGTGGTCTCTTTGAGCAGAAAGATGAAGTTGGCAAACAGCGCCGGCAGGCTGGCGAGCCAGGCCTGGGGCAGCTGGACGTGGCGCAGCAGCTGCCAACGGGAGAGGCCGATGGCCCGGCCTGCTTCCAGCTGGCTGGGGGGGATTGCCTGAACGCCTGCCCGCAGCGCCTCGGTGAGGTAACCGCCACCGAGGAAGGTCATGGCGATCACCGCCGTGGCAAAGCCGGAGAGCGAGATGCCGAGCGCCGGCAGCCCGAAGTAGAGAAAGAACAGCTGGATCAAGAGCGGCGTGTTGCGGGCCAGCTCCACATAGGCGCGGATCACCCCGTTCAGCCAGGGCTTGTGCAGGCTTTGCAGCGTCACGTTGAGTATCGCCACGGCGAGCGAGGTGAGGATCACTAGGATGCCAAGCTGCAAGGTGACCCAGACCGATTGGCCGAACGCCGGCAGGGTGGTGAGAACAAAGGACCAGTCGAAGCTCATGCCGGGATCCTCCCGTCGCGGCGCAGCCGCTGGGGCACGACCGTGATGGCGTCAGGGTACTTGATGCCGGCGCCGGTGTTGAGCACCACCACCCGCTCGCCCCCCTGTATCCAGCCCGCTTCCCGCAGCTGGCGGGCGGCGGCGAAGGCGGCCGCCCCTTCCGGGCAGACGAAGCTGCCTTCGCGCGCGGCGAGCTGGCGGATCTCGCGCTGGATGGCGCTATCGTCCACCGCGACGGCGCACCCCTCGGTGCGATAGAGGGCGTCCAGCACCAGAAAGTCCCCCAGCGCCTTGGGCACGTTGATGCCAAAGGCGAGGGTCTGGGAGTCGGGCCAGAAGCGCGATTCGCGCTCCCCCTGCTGCCACGCCTGGACGATGGGGGCGCAGCCGCTCGCCTGCACCGCCACCAGTCGCGGCAGTGGCCCCTTGACCCAGCCCAGCTCCTGCAACTCCCGCAGCGCCTTGTAGATGCCGATGAGACCGACTCCGCCGCCGGTGGGGTAGAGGATGACGTCCGGCAGGGTCCAGCCGAGCTGCTCGGCGATCTCCAGCCCCATGGTCTTCTTGCCCTCGATGCGATAGGGCTCCTTGAGGGTGGAGGCATCGAACAGCCCCTGCTCGGCCACCGCCTCGGCCACCTGGCGACCGGCGTCGCTGATGAGGCCGTCCACCAGATAGAGGCGGGCACCGGCCAGCGAGGTCTCCAGTCTTGTGATGGCGGGGGCCGCCTGGGGCATGACTATGGTGCTGCGCAGCCCGGCGCGGGCGCCATAGAGCGCCCAGGCCGCCCCGGCGTTGCCGTTGGTGGGCATGGCGAAGTGGGTGATGCCGAGCTCCCGGGCGCGGGAGACGCCGACCGCGGCGCCGCGGGCCTTGAAAGAACCGGTGGGGATGATGCTCTCATCCTTCATCCAGAGATCCGGAATGCCAATCTGCTTGCCGAAAGCGGGCAGGGGCAGCAGAGGGGTGAAGCCTTCCCCCAGGGTGATCACCTGGGCGGGGTCGCGCACCGGCAGCAGCTCGTGGTAGCGCCACAGGCTGGCGGGGCGGCCCAGCAGCGCGGCCGGGTGCCAGGCCTGTTTCAGGGCCTCGAGGTCGTAGCTGGCCAGCAAGGGGGCACCGACCGGGCTCAACTGCTGGGGCTGATCGGCATTCACTATCTCGCCGGTCTTGCTGCAACGTAGATGTGATAGGTAGCTGTACGGCATGCTTTATCCTGAATGAGTCGAGATGGTCGGTCGCTTATTCCATCCTGTGACCCAAGGGCCGGATAACAAACAAAATAAAGCGGCAAACTTAAGCGAAAAAATTCATATGGCTCCCCCGTGTCGGCGGGCCACCCTCTGCCACCGGTCGGGGGGTTGGGCCATCCGGCGCGCTTTGTTAACCTGCCCGCTCACTCAAACCGCAGGGAGCCGCCTCGATGCGAGCCATTGTCAGCCTGCTGGCCCTGTCACTGCTCTGTGCGTGCAGCGGCCAGCCAACCAGAGAGGATGCCATGTCAGGGAATACGCGCCTTCACTACCCCGTCACCCGCCAGGGTGAGCAGGTAGATCACTATTTCGGCCAGGCCGTGGCCGACCCCTATCGCTGGCTGGAGGATGATCGCAGCCCCGAGACGGAGGCCTGGGTCAAGGCCCAGAACCGGGTGACTCAGGGTTACCTGGCGCAGATCCCGTATCGCGTCGCCATCAAGGAGAAGCTGGCCGCCTCCTGGAACTACGCCAAGGAGGGGGCGCCGTTTCGCGAGGGGCGCTACCACTACTTCTTCAAGAACAACGGCCTGCAGAACCAGAACGTGCTGTGGCGCCAGCTGGAGGGCAAGCCGGCGGAGGTGTTCCTCGATCCCAATACCCTCAGCCCCGACGGCACCACGGCGCTGGATCAGCTGAGCTTCTCCCGCGATGGCCGCATCCTGGCCTACTCCTTGTCACTGGCCGGCAGCGACTGGCGCGAGATCCACCTGATGGACGTAGAGAGCAAGCAGCCGCTGGAGGCGCCCCTTAAGGACGTGAAGTTCAGCGGCATCAGCTGGCTCGGCAACGAGGGCTTCTTCTACTCGAGCTACGACAAGCCCGACGGCAGCGAGCTGTCGGCCAAGACCGATCAGCACAAGGTCTATTTCCACCGGCTCGGCACGGCGCAGGAGGATGACCGACTGGTGTTCGGCGCCATCCCGGCCCAGCACCACCGCTACGTGGGGGCGACCGTCACCGAAGATGACCGCTTCCTGCTTATCTCGGCGGCGAACTCCACCTCAGGCAACCGCCTCTATGTGAAGGATCTGAGCCAGGAGAACGCGCCGCTGCTGACGGTGCAGGGGGATCTGGATGCGGACGTGAGCCTGGTGGACAACCAGGGCAGCACCCTTTACCTGCTGACCAACCGGGACGCCCCCAACGGCCGGCTGGTGACGGTGGATGCCGCCAACCCGGGTCCGGCCCGCTGGCGGGATCTCATCCCCGAGCGTCAGCAGGTGCTGACGGTGCACAGCGGCAGCGGCTATCTGTTTGCCGAGTACATGGTGGATGCCACCGCCCGGGTCGAGCAGTTCGACTACGAAGGCAAGCGGGTGCGCGAGGTGGCGCTGCCCGGCCTTGGCAGCGTCAGTGGCTTCAACGGCAAGCACGACGATCCCGCCCTCTATTTTGGCTTCGAGCACTATGCCCAGCCGCCGACTCTCTACCGATTCGAGCCCAAGAGCGGCGCCATCAGCCTCTATCGCGCCTCGGCGGCGCCGTTCAAACCGGAGGATTACGTTTCCGAGCAGCGCTTCTACCAGAGCAAGGACGGCACCCGGGTGCCGCTCATCATCAGCTACCGCAAGGGCCTCAAGCTTGATGGCAGCAACCCGACCATCCTCTATGGCTACGGCGGTTTCGACGTGAGCCTGACCCCGAGCTTCAGCGTGTCGGTGGCCAACTGGCTCGATCTGGGGGGCGTCTATGCGGTGGCCAACCTGCGCGGGGGCGGCGAGTACGGCCAGGCCTGGCACCTGGCGGGCACCAGGATGAACAAGCAGAACGTGTTCGACGATTTCATCGCGGCGGCCGAGTACCTCAAGGCCGAAGGCTACACCCGCACCGATCGGCTGGCGATCCGAGGTGGCTCCAACGGCGGTCTGCTGGTGGGGGCGGTCATGACCCAGCGGCCGGATCTGATGCGGGTCGCCCTGCCGGCGGTGGGGGTGCTCGACATGCTGCGCTACCACACCTTCACCGCCGGGGCGGGCTGGGCTTATGACTACGGCACCAGCGCCGACAGCGAGGCGATGTTCGACTACCTGAAGGGCTACTCGCCCCTGCACAACGTCCGGGCCGGGGTCAGCTACCCCTCGACCCTGGTGACCACGGCGGATCACGACGATCGGGTGGTGCCGGCCCACTCCTTCAAGTTTGCCGCCACCCTGCAGGCCGACAATGCCGGCCCCCATCCCCAGCTCATCCGCATCGAGACCAATGCCGGGCACGGGGCGGGCACGCCGGTGGCCAAACTTATCGAGCAGAGTGCGGACATCTATGCCTTCACCCTGTACGAGATGGGCTACAGGGAGCTGCCGCGTCAGCCTTGATCCGGGCGAGACGGGCGCCAGCCATCCACTATCATCAGGGCCCTGCGGGGCCCTTTTTATTGCCGCGTGTTTGAACGTGGGCCTGCGACCATCCCTGTCTCGCCGCTGGCCCGTTTTGGCAGACGGGCCCCATCTGTCATCCCCCCGGTGGTATAGTCAGCCACAAGATCCGCATTCAAGGAGTCCATCGTGAAGAAGATCATCTACATCCTGCTGGGGTTGGCGCTGGCGGCCGTGGTGGCCATCGCCGCCCTGGTGTCCCTCATCGATCCCAACCAGTTCAAGCCCCAGCTGGTGGAACAGGTGCGCAAGAGCACCGGCCGCGAGCTGGTGATACAAGGGGATATCGGTTGGCGTTTCTGGCCAAGCCTGGGCCTCTCCCTCGAGCAGGTGGCGCTGCGCAACCCCGCCGGTTTCGCCGAGCCCGACCTGGTGCGATTCGAGCAGGGTGAGGCCTCGGTAGGCTTGCTGCCGCTGCTCTCCCACAAGCTTGAGATAGGCAAGGTGACCCTGAGCGGCGCCCATCTCTTTATCCAGACCAGGGCTGACGGCAGCTCCAACCTGAGTGACCTGCTCAAGGCCTCCGCCGACCCCAAGGAGGAGGCGGCCTCCGAGCCTGTCGCAACGACGCCCCTAGCCGCCAGTGACAAGCAGCCCTGGCAGATCAGCCTGCAAGGCATCGCGCTGGTGGATGCCAGCGCCCTGGTGCGGGACGACCGCAGCGCTACCGTCTCCCGGCTCGACAGGCTGGATCTCGATCTGGGGCAGTTGACCCCGGGGGAGTGGGTACCGGTGACCCTGGCGGCCAAGGGGGCACAGGGGGATCTGGCCTTTGATCTCAAGGGTCAGGCCCAGCTCAAACCGGCCCGGGAGGCCATGAAGAGCGAGCTCAAGGATCTCAATCTCAGCGGCAGCCTGAACCAGCCGGTGCAGCGGCTCGATGCCTTCACCCTCAAGGCCGATCGGCTGGCATTGGGGGAGTGGAGCAGTCTGAGCCTTAGCCTCAGCGGGGCACAGGGGGCGGCGGACAAGCCGACCCTGGCCGGTACGCTGGAGGGGACCCTCAAGGCGCGCCTCGATGAAAACCGGCAACTGCTGGAAATATCGGATGCCGTGCTGGCCGCCAAGCTCAGCGGTGATTCTCTGCCGCGCCCGCAGATGCAGGTGAAGCTGGCGGGTTTTGCCCGCGCGGAGCTCGACAAGCAGAGCGTCGCCCTCAGCAACCTGGTGCTGGGGGCGGACGATGCCCTGCTGAGCGGCAGCGGCGCCGTTCGTCTGGGGGCCGTTCCCAAAGTGGACTTTGACCTCAAGGGGGCCAAGCTCGACCTGGACAGTTGGCTGGGTCAGCCAGCCAGGACGGCGTCCGCTGCGGCCACGTCGGGGGCGGCTGCACCGGCCGGAGCAAAGGATCAGGCTGCGGCACCCGCCGCCCAGGCGCTCTCCACGGCCGAACCGGATCTGACCGCCCTCAAGTCGGTGGACCTGGCTGGCCGCCTGCAACTGGGCAGCCTGCGCCTCAAGGGGCTGGATCTGAGCGCCGTCGATCTGCAACTGGCCCTGGCGGGTGGTCAGCTCACCCTCAAGCAGTTCAGTGCCGGGGTGGCCGGTGGCAAGGTGACCGCCAGCGGCGTGCTCGATGCCCGTCAGCAGCCGGCCCGCTATCAGGTGCACAAGCGGGTGCAAGGGGTCGATGTGCGGCCCCTGCTGCAGACCCTGGCCCAGACCGACCTGCTGGAAGGCAAGGGGGATCTGGAGGTCGAGGCGCAGGGCTCAGGACTCTCCGAACAGGCGCTGCGCAGCCGGATGCAGGGCAAGGTGAACCTCAAGTTGAGCGATGGCGCCCTGCACGGCATCAACCTGGCGGAGATGATCCGCGAGGCGCGGGCCACCCTGACCGGCAAGGGGGCGGATCAGGTGAAGGAGGTGCGCAAGACCGACTTCAGCGCCCTCACCGCCAGCTTCCAGATTGCCGACGGGGTTGCCAGGAGCGATGACATCCAGCTGTTTGCCCCCGCCCTGCGGGTGAAGGGGCAGGGCCAGACCGCCCTGGTGCCGGAGACCCTCGACTTCCTGTTCCTCACCTCCGTGGTGGAGAGCAGCAAGGGGCAGGGGGGCAAGACGGTGGACGAGCTCAAGGACATCACCATACCGGTGCGCATCGGCGGCCACTGGCAGGCGCCGAGCTACAAGCTTGACGTGAAGGCCTTGCTCAGCAACAACAAGGTGCTGGAGGAGAAGGCCCGCAAGGAGGCCGAGCGCGGTCTCAAGAAGCTGCTGGGTGACAAGGCCGACAACGAAGGGGTGAAAGGGGTGGCGGACCAGCTGCTCAAGGGCCTGTTCAAATAGCCAACTTCCCCTTGTTGCCATCAAGAGCCCGCCCCGTGCGGGCTCTTTGTTGTTGTGCCGGGCGTCACGGGACGAGGTGTGGTCGGCAACATGAGGTACTATGCGAAGCAGTCATCGAAACCGGGAACCAGGAGGGTTCATGAACAAACGGGTGCTGATCACCGGCGGCGGCAGAGGTATCGGGGCCGCGACAGCCCGCTATCTGGCGGCTCAGGGTTACCATCTCTGTCTCAACTATCGTCAGGACAGGGCGTCCGCCGAGGGGGTGGTGGCCGAGATCCTGGCCACCCATCCGGTCGAGTGCATCGCGGTGCAGGCCGATGTCAGCGTGGAGGCCGAGGTGGTGCGCCTGTTCGAGGAGATGGACGCGCGGCTCGGCCCCGTCACTCATCTGGTGAACAACGCCGGCAGGTTGCAGCCTCAGATGCGGGTACTGGAGATGAGCGCCGAGCGCATCAACCAGACCCTGACCACCAATGTCACCAGCTACTTTCTCTGCTGCCGCGAGGCGGTGCGCCGCATGACGGCGGGGGGCGCCATCGTCAATGTCTCTTCGGCCGCCGCCCGGCTGGGCTCCCCCGGGGAGTACGTGGATTATGCCGCCGCCAAGGGGGCCGTCGACGTGCTGACCAGAGGCTTGTCGCTGGAGCTGGCGGCTCAGGGGATCCGGGTCAACGGGGTGCGTCCGGGTTTCATCTACACCGAGATGCATGCCGACGGCGGCGAGCCCGGCCGGGTGGACAGGATCAAAGGCAATATTCCCCTGCAACGGGGCGGCGAACCCCGTGAGGTGGCGACCGCCATCGCCTGGCTGCTGTCGGACGAGGCCTCCTATGCCACCGGCACCTTTATCGATGTGGCGGGCGGGCGTTAGGTCATCTTCAACAAGCCTCCCGTCAACGAGAAGGGGCGCCATGGCGCCCCTTCTGCTTATTCTCCCAGCAGCTGTTGCCAGACCGCCAGCACATGGCCCCGCTCTCGCGGCAACTGATCGTCCCCCACCTTGCGGGAGATCTCCGAGAGATTGAGGCGATGGCCGAGGTTGCGGATCTCCAGATAGGCCTGCTTGAGCCCCTCTGCCTGCTCCAGAGTGAGCACTCCCGCCATCACGCACTCATCGAAGATGCGCACATTGTCTGACCAGCGGGTGAGGGCGTCCGGCTCACCGCAGGCATGGGCCAGCACCAGGTACTGGGCGATGAACTCGATGTCCACCATGCCGCCGGGGGACTGCTTGAGATCGAACTCTCCCTCTCCCGCCTTGAGCAGGTGATCCCGCATCTTCTGGCGCATCTCCCGCACTTCGCGGGCCAGGGTGGGCAGATCCCGCTCCTTGGCCAGCACGTCGCGGCGAATGCGGGCAAATTCGGCGACCACGGCATCATCGCCATAGATGGGACGGGCTCGCACCAGGGCCTGATGCTCCCAGGTCCAGGCTTCCTGCTGCTGGTACTGCTCATAGGCCGACAGCGATGAGACCAGCAGGCCGGCGTCGCCGGAGGGGCGCAGCCGCATGTCGATCTCGTAGAGGATGCCGGACGGAGTGCGGGTGCTGAACAGATGCAGGATCCGCTGGGCCAGGCGCAGGTAGAACTGGCGGCTGTCGATGGGCTTGCGGCCATCGGTGTAACTGTTGGGGTCGCCGCCGTGCAGGAACACCAGATCGAGATCCGAGCCGTAGCCGAGTTCGATGCCCCCCAGCTTGCCGTAGGCCACCACCGCAAAGCCGCGCTGGCCGCTCACCGCCACCTCGGGCGGCACCCCGTAGCGTTCGCTCATCTGGGCCCACGCCTGATTGACCACCTCCTCGGTGATCGCCTCCGCCAGCCAGGTGAGGTGGTCGCTCACCTTCATCAGCGGCAGGGCGCCGGCGATGTCGGCGGCGACGATGCGCAGGAGCTGCACCTGCTTGAACTGGCGCAGCGCCTCCATCTGCTGCTCCACGTCCTCCTCGGGGATGCGCAGCAGGAACTGGCGCAACTGGGGCTTGTACTGATCCAGCGGGGTGGGGTGGTAGAGGTGTTGCGGGTCGAGCAACTCGTCCAGCAGGATGGGGTAGCGGGCCAGCTGCTCGCTCACCAGGTTGCTCTCGTCACACAGGCGTACCAGCTGGCGCAGGGCGGCGGGGTTTTCCGCCAGCAGTTGCAGATAGGCGCTGCGGGTGAAGATGCGAGTCAGCAGGGTGCAGACCCGCTCGAACAGGCGGGCGGGCTCACGGCTCGCCACCACCAGGCGCAGCAGCTCCGGCATCAGCCAGTCCAGGGCGATGCGCCCCTGGGGCCCTACCTGACGGCGCTTGTACTCCTCCTTGAAACGCAGCAGGGCGGCGCAGAGGGGGGCGGGCTCCACCACTCCCTGCGTGGTCAGCAGTTTTTCCAGCTCGGCGGCATCGAGCTCGGTGCGCCAGAGATCGAGCCAGAGCTGTTCCAGGTGGGCGGGGGCCTCCTTCTCTTCCCCCACCACGGCGACGAACTCCTGATGGACGGCGGCCATCTCCTCATCGAGGTGGGCCATGAAGGCGTCCCAGTCGGTAAAGCCGAGGGGGGCGATGAGCCGCTGGCGATCCCGATCCTCGGTGGGCAGAGTCTGGGTCTGCTGATCGCCGATCTCCTGCAAGATGTTTTCCACCCGGCGCAGGAAGCGATAGGCGGTGAGCAGGCGTTCGCACTGGCTCCCCTCCAGGGCACCCCCCTGGGCGATGGCGGCCAGCGCCTCGGGCAGGTGGCGTACCCGCAGGGCGGGCTCGCGCCCGCCACGGATGAGTTGCAGCGCCTGGGCGATGAACTCCACCTCGCGAATGCCCCCGGCCCCCAGCTTGATGTTGCCCTCCAGTCCCTTGCGGCGCACCTCGGCGGCGATCATCGCCTTCATCTGGCGCAGGCCGTCGATGACGCCAAAATCGATGTAGCGGCGGAACACGAAGGGGCGCAGCAGTTCGGTCAGGGCCATGGCGTGTTCACACTGGGGGCCCAGCACCCGTGCCTTGACCATGGCGTAGCGCTCCCAGTTGCGGCCGTGATGCTGGTAGTAGTCCTCCATGGCGGCGAAGGAGATGGCGAGCGGCCCCGCATCGCCAAAGGGGCGTAGCCGCATGTCGACCCGGAACACCTGACCATCCTGGGTGGGCTGGTGGAGGGCGTTGATGAGACGCTGCCCCAGCTTGATGAAGAACTGCTGGTTGGCGAGCTCCCGCCGACCGCCAACGGTGTAGCCGTTCTCGGGGAAGGTGAAGATAAGGTCGATGTCCGAGGAGAAGTTGAGCTCGCCGCCGCCGAGCTTGCCCATCCCGAGGATGAGCAGCGGCTGGGGATTGCCATCGCCGTCCATGGGGGTGCCCAGCTCGCTGCACTGTTTGGCGTAGAGCCAGTCGCGGGCACCACAGATGAGGGCATCCGCCAGCTTGGTGAGATGGATGAAGCTCTCTTCGACCTCGGACTCCCCGAGCAGCTCGCGCCAGGCGATCACCAGCATGCGGCTGCGGCGGAACTGGCGCAGGATGCGCTTGAGCGCCTCCTCGTCCGCGACCTCGGCGAGCAGGGCTGCGAGCTCAGGTTCATAGGCGGGCCAGCGCTCGGCCCGGGTCAGTGCGTCCGATGCCAGGGTCTCGGCCAGCAGCCCCGGCTGCTTGATAAGGGAGTCGGCGACAAAGTCGGAGAGGCCGAGCAGGGTCAGCAGGGTCTGGCGGGTGGGCTCGGGCAGTGCGTCATACTGGGGCGCCAGGGCGAGCAGCCGCTGCCAGTGGCGCAGGGCCTGCTCCTGCAACAAGGGAGAGAAGGCGGAGAAAGAGGGAGAGTGCTGGGCCACGGTTGCCGTCCTTGTGGTTGACGAGTCTGCAGGGAGAGTGAAAAGCCGGCTGCCAATCTAGCACTCCCGGGCGCTGGCGTCACAGCGCCGCTGCCCGGAAGGTGATCCGGCGACGGATCTGGCGATCGGCCGGGCTCAGGGACGCCGGTAGATCTCGGGGTCGTAGATTTCCATCAGGCTGCCGGGGCTTCTCGGCGGCACAAAACCGAAACCGGCGTAGAGGCCGTGGGCATCGGAGGTGGCGAGGGAGAGACGGCGCAGCCCTTGCAGCTCCGGGTGGGCGAGGATCGCTGCCACCAGGGCCTTGCTGTGACCGCGCCCGCGATGTTCGGGCAGCACGAAGACGTCGGCGAGATAACCGAAGGTGGCCTTGTCGGTGATGACCCGGGCGAAGGCGACCTGCTGGCCGTCGAGATAGGCTCCGAAGCACAGGGAGTGGTTGATGGCCCGCTGCAGGGTGGCGAGGGGAATGCCGAGGCACCAATAGGCCTTTTCACTGAGGAAACGGTGAATGAGCGGGACGTCGAGGCGCCCCTTGTCGTCGCTTATCTCAAGCGCACGTTCTGTGGTCTGCATCCTGGCTCCTTGCCGTGATGAAAAAAGAAAGGCCCCTAAGGGGGCCTTCCAGTGTACTCAAATCATGACCTCAGGCCAGCCTGAAGGTTTGACGATGGGCGCCAGCATCAGGCCAGCTTGAAGGCCTGGATATGGCTGTCCAGCGTCTGGCTGTGGTGTTCCACCAGTTCGGAGGCATCTTTCAGCTCCCGCAGCACCACGACGGAGCCTTCCACCACCTGTTTGACCTGCTCCAGGTTGGCATTCATCTCCTCGGCGACCGAGCTCTGCTGCTCGGAGGCGGCGGCGATCTGGCGGTTCATGTCGGCCACTCCCTGCACCCGCTGCACTATGGTGTCGAGCTGGGTACCAGCCTGGGTCACCTGCTCCACCCCCTTGTCCGCCTGCTGCACGCTCTCGGCCATCAGGCCGACGGCCTGGCGGGCGTTGCCCTGAAGCTGCTCGATCATCTTCTGGATCTCGACGGTGGCGGCCTGGGCACGGTTCGCGAGTTCGCGCACCTCGGAGGCGACCACGGCAAAACCGCGACCCGCCTCACCGGCGCGGGCGGCCTCGATGGCGGCGTTCAGGGCCAGCAGGTTGGTCTGCTCGGAGATGCTGCGGATGGTGTCCACCACGGAGCCGATGCGATCGACCCCGTGCTCCACTTCGTTGACCACGGTGGAGGAGCGCTGGATGTTGCCGGAGAGAGTGTCGATGGTGTTGACGGTAGCCGCCACGCAGCGGCTGCCCTCCTCGGCCAGCTGGCTGGTTTCGGCGGTGGCGTGGGACGCCTGCTCCGCGTGGTTGGCCACTTCTCGAATGGCACCGACCATCTGGCTCATGGCGCTGGCAAGCTGCTCAATCTGGGTGAACTCCTCGTTGATGGCCTCGTTCGCCTCATCCATGCAGAGAGTCACCTGGGAGGCGATCTCGTTGAGCTCCTTGCAGGCGGCACGCTGGGTCCCGAACACCTCCTTGAGGTTCTCCTGGGAGTGGGCCACCGCCTTGGCGATGTCGCCGAACTCGTCCCGGGACTTGAGCAGCACGCTGTGGCTGAGATCCTTGTTGGCGAAACGCTCCAGCAGCCCCACCAGGTAGTGGACCTGCTTGACCATGAGGCGGGAGCCGGTGAGCAGCAGCACCACGAAGACGACCCCCATGAGCGCCGTCTCCACCAGCCCGGTCCAGAGCAGGCGATCGGCGATGGTGTTGGCCATGGCGGCATCAATGCCCTCGCTGAGCAGGGTCGCTTCCAGGTTGCTGGCATCGAACCAGAGTTTGGCCAGCAGCAGCAGGGTGCTGAACACCATGAGCAGCACCACCTTGGGCACCAGTCGGATGTTGCTCATGCGCCTCTCCAGCGGGTTCAACTGCATAATTTTTCTCCTTTCAACGTCCATTATTCCTTTGCCGTCATAGCTATCGGCATTATCTTCCTTTTTATTAATTTGCACCGTGCTTAAAGTTGGAAAATGTATGCGACATCACTTAACTCATTTGCGTACCATGGATCTGCTGATGGGGTTTCTCTCCGTGATTTCGGTTTGCCTGGTGGCTGCTCGCTGGCTGGGGCACGGTGAACTGAGCCCCCAGACTTTGCAGCTCTTTTATGATGTCGACAGCCTGATCTGCTACTTCTTCCTCGCTCACTTCGCCTATGGCTGGGCGCGCGCCTCCGACAGGATGGCCTTCTTCAAGAGCAACTGGTTCTATCTGCCCGGCAGCCTGCCCATGGTGGAACAACTACGTTGGGCGCGGCTCATCCAGCTGTGGCGGGTCTACCAGTTGCTCCGGGACAGACCGGATCTGCTGGCCATGTTCCGTCGTGAACGCAACGAAACCACCCTCTCCGGCATTCTCTTCCTCTTCTTCCTGTTGCTGGGGGTCGGCTCCGGCGTCATGTACTGGCTGGAAACGGGGCAACCCGGCAGCCAGATCCAGACTCCTTACGATGCCTTCTGGTGGACGCTGGTGACCCTCTCTACCGTGGGGTACGGGGATCTGGTGCCCAAGACGGAGGAGGGGCGCTTCGTCGCCAGCCTGCTGATCCTCTTTGGAGTGGGGTTGTTTGGCGCCCTCAGCGGCTTCATGGCCAGCCTGTTCGTCCATCCCGGCAAGACCAACGATGACACCGCGGTGTGGCGACGCCAGCAGAGCGAGCAGCAGGCGCAACTGCTCAAAGAGCTCAAGGCCCTGCGCGCCGAGGTGCAGGCGCTGAAACAGAAGTAGGTGCGACGTCTGGAATGGTCGCGTGGCAAACCGGCGGGGCTGCGAGACAGCTCTCACTCGGGGAGATGGCGCTTTTCTTTGCTTGTCCTTTGACCCGCAGGCGGCTTAACATTCGGCCTGCAACCTAATCCAACGAAGAGAATCGATCGACCATGCGCGCCCTTCTCGGGATCCTGATCTGCTTGTGTGCCCAACAGGCACTGGCCGATACCCGCTATGTTTCAGACAACATCTTTACCTATATCCACAACGGTCCGGGTACCCAGTACCGGATCCTCGGCAGCGTCAAGGCCGGTGAGCCGCTGGAGGTCAAGGCGGTGAACCAGGAGGCCGGATTCACCCAGGTGGTGGACGGTCGTGGCCGCGAGGGCTGGATCAAGAACAGCGAGCTGCAGGGGGAGATCAGCCTGCGTGAACGCCTTCCCCAGGTTCAGAAAGAGCTGGACGAAGCCAAGGCCCGTCTGCTGAACCTCAATGGCGACAACGAGAAACGCTTCGCCGAGAAGGATGGCAAGATCGCCGAGCAGAGCAAGGAGATCGCCAGCCTCAAAGCCCGTCTGGACAGCCAGAGCGCCGAGATGAGCAGCCTCAAGGAACAGAACGACGCCCTGACCCAGAGCTATGACAACCGTGAGCACGACATGCAGATGGACTGGTTCATCCGCGGTGGTGCCATGGTGGGGGGCGGCATCCTGCTCGGGATCCTCCTGCCCATGCTCCCGCGCCGTCGTAAGAGCAGCGAGCGCTGGATGAACTGATCGCCCGGGCGGTCAACAGGATGAAAGGTCGCCAGAGGCGGCCTTTTTTCATGGTGTGCCTGGCGAGAAGAGGGCCATGTCGGGGGTCGCCATCGGCCCTTCCCGCTCGTAATATGAGGCAAACGATCCTGTGCCGCGCGCATTCTCAACAAGAGCCTTCATCATATGTCATCAACTGAACAGGCCTTCTGGTTCGTGCTGGGGGGCGATCACCTCGTCCTGCTGGATGAACAGGGGCGCATTCCACAAGGGCCCCGCGCCGTTTTGCCCACCCATCTGCACACCGCCTCCTTCGAGCGCTTCGACGAGTGGGACGGCCTGCCTTGCCATCTGCTGGATCTGGGGGCGGAGGCGGAGACCGAGGCCATGGCCCCGCTGCGCCAGCTTATGGTGGCGGGGGACGAAGAGGGCTTTCGCCTCGCAGGGCGGGCCTGGCAACTCGCCACTTTTCGCCGTACCCATCGTTTCTGCGGTGAGTGCGGCGCCCCCATGACCCCGAGGGAAGGGGAGTGGGCCCAGGGGTGTCATCACGGCCATGTCGTCTATCCGCGCATCTCCCCCTGCATCATCGTCGCGGTGCGCAAGGGGCCGGCCATCTTGCTGGCAGCCCACCGCCGTCACTATCAGGCGGATGATCCCATGTATACCGTGCTGGCCGGCTTCGTGGAGGCAGGGGAGAATCTGGAGCAGTGCGTGGCGCGGGAGGTGTTCGAGGAGAGCGGCATCCGGGTGACCAATGTGCGTTACGTGGCGAGCCAGCCCTGGCCCTTCCCCCACAGCCTGATGATGGGCTTCACCGCCGACTACGAGAGCGGCGAGATCCGGGTGCAGGATGACGAACTGGTGGCGGCAGGCTTCTTTGAGGCTGACTGGCTGCCGCGCTTGCCCCCTCATGGCACCATAGCGCGCCGGCTCATCGAACAGTGCCTCGCCGAGGCGCGTTGAGGGAAAACAGGGGCGCTTGTATGCGCCCCCTCACATCTTTGCACTCCTGCGGCGATGTGCGGCATCAGGGGCGCCCTCAGCCTTGCACAAAGTGGTATCATGTCCGCCATTTTATGCGTGACATGACTCAGGAACTGGGATGAAAGAGCTGAAAAACGATCGATACCTGCGTGCCCTGCTGCGCCAGGAAGTGGACATGACCCCGGTATGGATGATGCGTCAGGCTGGCCGTTATCTGCCGGAATACAAGGCGACCCGCGCCGTTGCGGGGGATTTCATGTCCCTGTGTCGCAACGCCGAGCTGGCCTGTGAAGTCACCTTGCAGCCCCTGCGCCGCTATCCACTCGATGCCGCCATTCTCTTCTCCGACATCCTGACCGTGCCCGATGCCATGGGGCTGGGCCTCTACTTCGAACACGGGGAAGGCCCGCGCTTCGAGCGCCCGATCACCTCCATGGCCGACGTGCAGGCCCTGCCCATCCCGGATCCGGAAGACGAGCTCGGCTACGTGATGAATGCGGTGCGCACCATCCGCCGCGAGCTCAAGGGCGACGTGCCGCTCATCGGCTTCTCCGGCAGCCCCTGGACCCTGGCCACCTACATGGTGGAGGGGGGCAGCTCCAAGGCCTTCACCAAGATCAAGAAGATGATGTATGCAGAGCCGCAGACCCTGCATCTGCTGCTCGACAAGCTGGCGGACAGCGTGATTAGCTATCTCAACGCCCAGATCAGGGCGGGTGCCCAGGCGGTCATGGTATTCGACACCTGGGGCGGCGTGCTCACCCCGCGCGATTACCGCGACTTCTCCCTGCAGTACATGCACAAGATCGTCGATGGCCTGATCCGTGAACATGAGGGCCGCCGTGTGCCGGTCACCCTGTTCACCAAGAACGGCGGCCAGTGGCTGGAGCAGATCGCCGCCACCGGCTGTGATGCCCTGGGGCTGGACTGGACCACCGACATCGCGGACGCCAAACGCCGGGTCGGCGACAAGGTGGCGCTGCAAGGCAACATGGACCCCTCCATGCTCTACGCCACCCCGGAGCGGATCCGCGAAGAGGTCGCCACCATTCTGGCCGGTTTCGGTCATGGCAACGGTCATGTCTTCAACCTGGGGCACGGCATCCATCAGGATGTGGACCCGGAACATGCCGGCGTGTTCGTCAACGCGGTGCATGAGCTCTCCGCCCGGTACCACGGTCGCTGAGCGCGGCAAACAGCGTGATGAACGGGGCCTGCGGGCCCCGTTTTGCTGTCCGTGACACAGGGGGCTGCATCCTGGTTGCGGCTCGGGTTACACTGCACCCCCATGTTGGCAGTCGTGGCCGGGATGGGGTCGTTGAGGGGCAGGAGGCTGGATGGAGAAGCAGGCGTGGGATTGGGGGATCGACCTTGGCGGGACCAAGTGCGAGTGCGTGGTGCTCGATGGCGACGAGGTGTTGCTGCGCCACCGCATTCCCACTGAACGGCACGGCGGCTACCAGCACATGCTGGGCCAGATCGCCAAACTGGTGGACGAGTGTGCCGCCAAACTCGGTCAGCGCCCTGCACTCATCGGCATGGGGACGCCGGGGGCCCGGGACCCCCAGACCGGGCTGCTGAAAAACAGCAACACCACCGAGTTCAACGGCAAGCCGCTCAAGGAAGATCTGGAGCGCAGGCTGGGCGTCCCCGTGCTCATTGCCAACGACGCCAACTGTTTCGCCCTGGCGGAAACCCACCTGGGGGCGGTGCGCCAGCATCATCCCGATGCAAAAGTGGTGTTCGGCATCATCATGGGCACCGGGGTCGGGGCCGGCATCGTCATCAACGGCCAGATCCTCAACGGTCACCACGGCATCGCCGGGGAGTGGGGGCACAACGTCCTGCTGCCGGAGGGGCCAGAGTGCTACTGCGGCAAGCGCGGCTGCGTCGAAACCCTCATCAGCGGCCCGGCGCTGGAGGCCTGGTACGAGGCCAGGACCAAACGCCGTCTCTCGCTCGCCCAGATTGCTGCGGCCAGTGCCCATGATCATGTCGCCAGGCTCACCATCGACCGGCTGCATCTGCTGTTCGGCCAGGCCCTCGCCAACGTGATCAATATTCTCGATCCGGACGTCATCGTCATCGGTGGCGGCGTGGGCAATGTGCAGAGCCTCTATCGCGCCGGGCGCGAAACGGTATTGCCCTTCCTGTTCAACCCCCGTTTCGCCACCCCCATGATAGCGCCGGCCCTGGGGGACAGCGCCGGGGTATTCGGTGCCGCACTGCTGGCCCGCGGCGTCTTTCGCGAGGCACTGCTCTCGTGAGTCGCCCCTTCCTCCCATCCCTTTGTCGCAGCTAAGGACACAACGTTTCCATGATCAAGATTGCCATCAACGGCTATGGCCGCATCGGCCGCAACGTGCTGCGGGCCCTCTACGAGAGCGGCCGCGACAAGACTATCAAGATAGTGGCCATCAACGAGCTGGCGGCCCCCGAGGCCATGGTGCACCTGACCCGCTTCGACACCAGCCACGGTCGCTTCCGCTATCCGGTGCAACTGGCGGGCAACAGCATGCAGGTGGGGGAGGATCTCATCGCCCTGTTTGCCGAGCGGGATCCGTCGAACTTGCCGTGGCGGGCGCTGGGGGTGGACGTGGTGCTGGACTGCACCGGGGTGTTCGGCTCCCGGGCCGATGCCGAGCTGCATCTGGGGGCGGGAGCGGGCAAGGTGCTCTTCTCCCATCCGGCGGACGCGGACGTGGACGCCACCATCGTCTACGGGGTCAACCACCAGGTGCTGACCGGGCGGGAGCGGATCGTCTCCAACGCCTCCTGCACCACCAACTGCGTGGTCCCCGTCATCGAAACATTGCATCGAGAATTCGAGATAAATTGTGGTACTATTACGACAATTCATTCGGCCATGCACGATCAGCAAGTCATCGATGCCTATCACGGCGACTTGCGCAGAACCCGGGCAGCCAGCCAGTCCATCATCCCGGTGGACACCAAGCTGGCAAAGGGGTTGGAACGTATCCTTCCCCACTTTGCCGGCAAGTTCGAGGCGATCGCGGTACGGGTACCGACCATCAATGTAACCGCCATGGATCTGAGCATTACTGTTCGTAAAAAAGTGACAGTTAGTGACGTAAATCAAGCCCTGCAACGGGCATCCAGAGGTACATTACACGGTATTCTGGACTACACGGAAGAGCCACTGGTCTCCGTAGACTTTAATCATGATGCACACTCCTGCATCATTGATGGTACCCAGACCCGGGTCAGCGATGCCAACCTCGTCAAGATGTTGATGTGGTGCGATAACGAATGGGGCTTCGCCAACCGCATGCTGGATACCACCCGGGCCATGATGGCCGCAGGCTGAAAGTCTGCACCGGGCGCAAGGTTACTGTTTTTTTAACATTACCTGAAAATATATAGAGGACTGAATATGTCTGTTATCAAGATGACCGACCTGGATCTGGCGGGCAAACGCGTTCTGATCCGTGCTGACCTGAACGTGCCGGTAAAAGACGGCAAGGTCACTTCCGATGCACGTATCGTTGCGACTCTGCCGACCATCAAGCTGGCTCTGGAAAAGGGCGCCAAGCTGATGATCACCTCCCACCTGGGTCGTCCGACCGAGGGTGAATACAACGAAGAATTCTCCCTGGCTCCGGTTGTCAACTATCTGAAAGACGCACTGTCCTGCCCGGTTCGTCTGGCCAAAGACTACCTGGATGGCGTAGACGTCGCCGCCGGTGAGCTGGTTGTGCTGGAAAACTGCCGCTTCAACAAAGGCGAGAAGAAGAACACCGAAGAGCTGGCCAAAAAATACGCCGCCCTGTGTGACGTCTTTGTAATGGATGCGTTCGGTACTGCTCACCGCGCCGAAGGTTCTACCTACGGTGTGGCCCAGTTCGCGCCGGTTGCCTGTGCAGGCCCCCTGCTGGCCGGTGAACTGGAAGCCCTGGGCAAAGCCATGCTGAAGCCCGAGCGCCCCATGGTTGCCATCGTGGGCGGCTCCAAGGTCTCCACCAAGCTGACCGTACTCGAATCCCTCTCCAAGATCGCTGACCAGCTGGTGGTCGGTGGTGGCATCGCCAACACCTTCATCGCTGCTGCCGGTCACAACGTCGGCAAGTCCCTGTGCGAGCACGATCTGATCGACACCGCCAAGAAACTGGCTGCCGAAACCAACATTCCGGTGACCACCGACGTGGTTGTGGGTGCCGAGTTCTCCGAATCCACCCCGGCCACCATCAAGTCCGTGTCCGACGTGACTGACGGCGACATGATCTTCGACATCGGTCCGGATTCCGCCAAGGCCCTGGCCGACATCATCATGAACGCCAAGACCATCCTGTGGAACGGCCCGGTCGGCGTGTTCGAGTTCGACCAGTTCGCTGAAGGCACCAAGGTGATCGCCGAAGCCATCGCCGCTTCCCCGGCCTTCTCCATCGCTGGCGGTGGTGACACCCTGGCTGCCATCGACAAGTTCGGCATCGCCGACAAGGTCTCCTACATCTCCACCGGCGGCGGCGCCTTCCTGGAGTTCGTAGAAGGCAAGGTACTGCCGGCTGTCGCGATTCTCGAAGAGCGCGCCAAAGCCTAATTGACCCGGGACGGGGGGCAAAAGCCTCCCGTTTCGTTTATCATGTGGCCGCTGTGCCGGTTCATGATGAACCCCCCACTTTTTATTAACGGCATACGAGACAGGACGATTAAACATGTCTAAGAAAATTTTCGACTTCGTAAAACCCGGCGTGATCACTGGTGATGACGTTCAGAAAGTGTTCGCCATCGCCAAGGAAAACGGCTTCGCTCTGCCGGCCGTCAACTGCGTCGGTACCGACTCCGTGAACGCCGTGCTGGAAGCTGCCGCCAAGGTCAAAGCCCCGGTTATCGTACAGTTCTCCAACGGTGGTGCCGTGTTCACCGCCGGCAAGGGTCTGAAGCTGGAAGGCCAGCAAGCTGCCATCCTGGGTGCCATCTCCGGTGCCAAGCACGTGCACGCCGTTGCCGAAGCCTACGGTGTTCCCGTGATCCTGCACACCGACCACGCTGCCAAGAAGCTGCTGCCGTGGATCGACGGCCTGCTGGACGCCGGTGAGAAGCACTTTGCCGAAACCGGCAAGCCGCTGTTCTCCTCCCACATGCTGGATCTGTCCGAAGAGTCTCTGGAAGAGAACATCGACATCTGCTGCGAGTACCTGACCCGCATGGCCAAGATGAACATGACTCTGGAGCTGGAACTGGGCTGCACCGGCGGTGAAGAAGACGGCGTGGACAACAGCCACCTGGACCAATCCTCCCTGTACACCCAGCCGGAAGACGTGGCCTACGCCTACGAGCGTCTGTCCAAGATCAGCCCGCGCTTCACCATCGCTGCCTCCTTCGGCAACGTGCACGGTGTATACAAGCCGGGTAACGTCAAGCTGACTCCGAAGATCCTGGACAACTCCCAGAAGTACGTCTCCGAGAAGTTCGGTCTGCCTGCCAAGTCCCTGGACTTCGTGTTCCACGGTGGCTCCGGCTCTACCCTGGAAGAGATCCGCGAATCCATCTCCTACGGCGTGGTGAAGATGAACATCGACACCGACACCCAGTGGGCGACCTGGGAAGGCGTGCTGAACTTCTACAAATCCAACGAAGCCTACCTGCAAGGCCAGCTGGGCAACCCGGAAGGTGCCGACAAGCCGAACAAGAAGTTCTACGATCCGCGCGTATGGCTGCGTGCCGGTCAGACTTCCATGATCGCGCGTCTGGAGAAGGCCTTCTCCGACCTGAACGCCATCGACGTACTGTAATTCGCAGCACCTTGATTGCATGAAAAGGCGCCCTTCGGGGCGCCTTTTGCATTTCTGTGATCCTGACGGGCTGGATTGGGGATGGGGGGCTGGGTATTATCGATGACACCCGTTTAATTTAGTAAACGAATGCAACCAGGCAGGATGCTGAGCATGCAGACAGGAAGACAGGGACATCAGGAACACACGGCCTCCTATTACGCGGCCACTCGCAACGACCATCGGCAGTGGCCCGAGCTCAGTGGTGAGCTGGATGCGGACGTCTGCGTTATCGGTGGCGGTTTCACCGGCCTCAACACCGCCATCAACCTGGCCGATGCCGGTTACAAGGTGGTGTTGCTGGAGGCCAACCGCATCGGCTGGGGAGCGTCGGGGCGCAACGGCGGCCAGCTGATCCGCGGCATCGGCCACGATACCAGCCAGTTCGCCGGCTGGATTGGCGAGGCGGGCGTGCGGGAGCTGGATCTCATGGGGATCGAAGCGGTGCAGCTGGTGCGCGAGCGGGTCGAGCGTTTCAATATCGAGTGCGATCTCACCTGGGGCTATTGCGATCTCGCCACCAAGGCGCGTCACCTGAAGGGGTTCGAGGAGGATGCCGAGCACCTGGCGAGCCTGGGTTATCGGCACGCACTGAAGATGGTGGCGCGGGAGGAGATGCACACCGTGGTCGGGTCGGATCGCTATATCGGCGGGATGATCGACATGGGCTCCGGCCACCTGCATCCTCTCAACCTGGCCCTCGGCGAAGCGCGTGCGGCAGCCAGTCTCGGGGTCTCCCTGTTCGAACACTCAAGGGTGACCCACATCGATTACGGCGAGCGGGTCGAGGTGACCACGGCCCACGGCCGGGTCAGCGCGGACTACCTGGTGATCGGCTGCAACGCTTACCTGGGCGACCTCCAGCCCGATCTCGGGGGCAAGGTGCTGCCGGCGGGCTCCTACATTCTCGCCACCCAGGTGCTGGAGAAGCGCCTGCGCCAGCGCTTGCTGCCACAGAACATGGCGGTGTGCGATCAGAACGTGGCGCTCGACTACTATCGGTTGTCGGCGGACGGTCGCCTGCTGTTTGGCGGTGCCTGCAACTACTCGGGCCGTGACCCCCGCGACATCAAGGCCTTCATGCTGCCCAAGCTGCTGCGGGTCTTCCCCGAGCTCGCGGGTACCGCCATCGAGTTCCAGTGGGGGGGCATGATAGGCATAGGCGCCAACCGGCTGCCCCAGATAGGCCGCCTCGAGCAGCATCCCAACGTCTTCTATGCCCAGGCCTATTCGGGCCATGGCCTCAATGCCACCCACATGGCGGGCAAGTTGGTGGCGGAGGCGATCAAGGGGGAGAGCCGGGGCTTCGATCTCTTCAGCCGCGTCCCCCACATGACCTTCCCGGGTGGCCCGGCGCTGCGCTCTCCGCTACTGGCGCTCGGGATGCTCTGGTATCGGCTGAAGGATCTGCTCTAGGGGGAGGGGGCTCGGGATTATCCCTGCTGCGTCGCGTCTGGCTCGGCCAGGCGCCAGCCCTGCTCCGTCTTCATCATCCAGACCTGGGTCTCCTGCGCCAGGGCCTGGCCTGCCTCGAAGTCGCCATATTTGCGCTCGAGCTCCATCAGCCCCATCTCCTGCTGGAAGGGGCCGACCCTGTCATAGACGAGATCCTCGTCGTGCAGCACCTGCAACTGATCCAGTCCCTGCTTGAAGTGGAGCTGGTAGCTCACCTTGACCAGATAGACCCCCTCCATCCGCTCCTCCTTGCCGAGCACGGCGAAGTCGCGGATGTCGAACAGGTCAGCATCCGTGCCCGCCTGCAACCTGGCGGTGACCTGGCTCTGGATGGTCTCTTCACCGGGACCTGCGTTGCAGCCATAAAGCCAGAGGGCCAGCAGGGGGATGAACCACTTTTTCATCAAAACTCCGGACGAACGAGACGGGAAAGGGCAAATTCTGCCACGGCGTCGGTCATATACAAGGGATTGCCGGAAAAATGGCGGTCAAACCGGGGGCCCACACGGTTGCACGGGCCACCCGGTATCAGCGCAGCTTGTCCAGCTGGCCGAGAAATTCGACAGGCCCCATGAAGCCGGTCACCCGCTGGCCGTTCACCTCGTTGCCATCGCGATCGAAGAAGATGAGGGTCGGCAATCCCAGCACGTTGAGGCCGTTGAGCAGATCCACGTCGGCGTCGTCGTTGGCGGTGACGTCCGCCTGCAGCAGCACCATCTCGCTGAAGCGCGCCTGCACATCGGGGTCGCTGAAGGTCTTGTGCTCGAACTCCTTGCAGGCCACGCACCAGTCGGCGTAGAGATCCAGCAGCACCGGCTTGCCGCGGGCGGCGGCGAGCTGCACCTTGAGATCGTCCAGGGTCTTGATGCGGATGAATCGGGGGGCCTGGGTCTGGGCGGCGGCATTGGCCCCCTCGGGTGGCAGCAGCAGATCCTTGCCCACCACCACCAGACCCATCATCGCCAGCAGCAGGACGAAGCCGCCAAGGCTCTTGCCCACCGAATGGGCGCGATGCTGGTTGTGGTGATAGAGATAACCGCACAGCACCAGCCCCCAGCCGAGCCAGAGCAGGGTAGCCACCTGATCGCTCAGGAGCCTTGAGAGCAGTAGGATGGGTACCGCCAGCAGCGCAAAACCGAAGAGTTGCTTGATCACATCCATCCAGGCGCCGGCCCTGGGCAGCAGCTTGCCGCCAGAGGTGCCGAGCAAGAGCAGCGGCAGCCCCATGCCCAGGGAGAGGGCATAGAGGGCCGCACCGCCGAGCCAGAGATCGCCACTCTGGGCCACGTAGATAAGGGCCCCGGAGAGCGGCGCCGTGGTGCAGGGGGAGCAGACCAGTCCCGAGATCATGCCCATGATGGCAACGCCGGCCACGGATCCGCCCTGCTGGCGGTTGGAGAAGCCCGAGAGACGGGTTTGCAGGCTGCTCGGCAGTTGCAGGGTGTAGAGCCCGAACATGGAGAGGGCGAGCAGCACGAACATCACCGAGAGGCCGATGAGCACATAGGGGTGCTGCAGGGCCGCCTGGAACTGCAGGCCTGCCGAGGCGACGACGAGCCCGAGCAGGGTATAGGTGACCGCCATCCCCTGCACATAGACAAAGGAGAGCAGGAAGGCGCGACGGGTGGAGAGGCGATGCCCGGCCCCGGCGATGATCCCGGTCAGGATGGGATACATGGGGAAGACGCAGGGGGTGAAGGCGAGGCCGAGACCCAGGGCGAAGAAGGCGGCGACGCTGATCCAGAACCCCTGGCTGCCGAGGGCGGCCGCCAGCCTGTCCTGCTGGCTGCCCGGCACGTCTGTGCCCTGAAGGCTGGCCGCCGCTTCCGCCTGGGCGGGGGCGGTGAGGGGCTCGACGGCGATCCGCTTGTCGGTCGGTGGGTAGCAGAGTCCCTCGGTGCAGCCCTGGTAACTCAGGGTGAGGCTGGCCGCGTCCCCGACCCGGGTCAGCGCCACGGGGATCTGCACCTCCTGGTAATAGACCCGGCTCTTGCCGAAGAAGTCATCCTCGTGCTCGGTACCGGGGGGCAGGACGGGCTCGTCAAAGGCGAGGTTCTCTCCCTTCACACGGATGCTGTGGCGATAGAGGTAGTAGCCGTCGGCGATGCGTATCCGGAGCAGCAGCCGATCACCCTGTTGTTCGCTCTCGAGGGCGAAGGCCTGATCCACCTTGAGGAATCTGGGCTGAGTCTCGATGCCGAGGCTGCCGAGCAGATCCTGGCTGCTGGCCCGGGCGGGGGCCGTCGTCAGGACGCAGAGCAGGCCCAGCAGCATCAGCAGGAAGGAGAGGGGGCGAGAGGCGGTCATGAGGTCTCCTGTGTCAACCAGTCGAGATAGGCAGGGTGGCCCTGGCTTGCCGGGAGCGCCAGGATCTCCGGTACCTCGTAGGGATGGTGGGCGAGAATGCACTGGCGCAGGGGTTCGAACAGCGCGGCCCGACTCTTGATGACGAGCTGGATCTCCCGGGTTCGCTCCGTCTTGCCCTGCCAGCGATAGACGGAGGTGACCCCGGGTAGCTGGTTGATGCAGGCGGCGAGGCGCTGGTCGAGCAGCTGCTCGCAGAGGCGGTCTGCACTGGTCTCGTCGGGGCAGGTGCAGAGCACCAGAATGGCATCGGTCATAGGGATGGACGGTCTCGGCAACGGGGCGCACGGGCCCCCTGGATCAGCCGTTACTATACCGGGCCGGGGGGCAAATAGCACCCGGCCCCCCGCACCCGGAATAAGTCATGCGCCCGAGATGGACGCTGTGAAAAGGACAGGGCAGAATGAGCGGGCTTGTTCCAATTCTACGTAAGGAAATGTATGACCCAACAGAATGAGCAGCAGAGAAACCGCATGTTGAGCCTGTTGCGTGAAGGGGAGCGCCGCATGCTGGTGCAACTGGCCGGTCTGCTGCGTACCAGTGTCGACGAGATCAATGCGGAGCTGGAAAAAGAGGAGCTGTTGTCGGCGTTGGAGCAACCCATCACGGTGGAGTACCTCAACGGCGTGGTGCAGCATCATCTGTTCGAGCGCCTGCACAAGGGGGACATGGTGGCGGCCCAGCGCATGCTGAACCAGTACCAGAGCGACCTCGAAGCCATGATGCGCCAGGAAACCAGGCAGGACGATACCCCGCCGGAAGAGGTCAAGGCCCAGGCCTGACCCCGCGAGGCCCTCTTCAGCACCATCATGCCATCGCATGATGGTGCCTCGCCCTTACCCCTCGAATCGCTTATCCCAGTGCCTTCTGCACCTGTCCCATGGGAATGGGGAACACCTTATCGTAACTCCAGTTGTAGACGAAGGCATAGACCAGGTAGAAGAGCACGAAGCCCATATCCAGCACCAGCGCCTCCAGCAGGCCGATGTCGAGCCACCAGGCCATCACCGGCAGGGCGACGATCAGCAAGCCCCCCTCGAAACCCAAGGTATGCAGCACCCGCTGCCACAGGCTCTTGTGGGTATGGCCCTGCAGGCGCAGCAGCAGCCTGTCGACGCCGATGTTGTAGACATAGTTCCAGACGGTGGCGACCACCGAGAAGAACAGGGCCAGGGGGCCCATGTGGTTGAGCCCGACGCCGGTCACCCAGCTAGCCAGCGGGGCGGCGATCAGCAGGCCAATCAATTCGAAGCCGATGGCGTGGCGCAGGCGGTCACGGGTCGTACGCATGGTTTATCTCTCTCTTTGGTCAGGGAATGGCGGCAATGTATCGCCAAAACTGGATAGATTCACGTTGGTATCTATCGCTAAAATAGATAGATGTGACGACACAACGGCACGGCGGAGCAGGCTCATGACCCCTTCACTGGAACACTTCAAGGCATTGCTGGCGACGGCCGAGACCGGGTCGTTCTCGGCGGCGGCGCGCAGGCTGGGCAAGGCCCAGTCGGTGGTGAGTGCCGCCATCGCCAACCTGGAGATCGATCTCGGCCTTGCGCTGTTCGATCGCAGCGGCCGCTATCCCGTGCTGACCGAGGCGGGTGCCCGCATCTGTCAGGAGGCGGGGGTGCTGCTGGCCCAGAGCGAGCGACTGCAGGCCATCGCAGGAGAACTGGCCAACGGCGTCGAGTCGCGCCTCACCCTGGCCATCGACGATGACTCCCACCTGCCCTGGCTTGGTTCCCTGCTGGAGGAGTTCGCCAGCCGTTACCCGGCGGTGGAGCTGGAGCTGCTGTTCCCGCTGATGGAGGACGTGACCGAGCTGCTCAAGAGCGGCCGTGCACAGCTTGGCATCAGCTATCAGAAGGCGCACCCCGAGCGGGAGCTGGTCTCCCGCTCCCTGGGGACGGTCACCATGCCCCTGGTGGTCTCTCCGGATCACCCCCTGGCCCACAAGACACCGTTGAAGGAGAGCGACCTGCAAGGGGCTCGCCAGTTGATGGTGACCGGACGGCGGGAGGGGACGGAGCGCCATCGCTTCCGCCTCTCGGCGCAAGTGTGGTGGGTGGAGGGGGATCTCGGGATCCTGGAGCTGGTGAAACTGGGGCTGGGATGGGCGGCGGTGCCCGAGTTTCTGCTGCACCGGCCCCTGGCGCGGGGGGAGCTGGTGGTGCTCAAGCCGGACTTCATCGCCGAGGCGGAACTGGCGCTGGAGTTGCAGTGGTATCGCGCCCGCCCGCTCGGGCAGGCGGGGCGCTGGCTGCAGGAGGCACTGCTGGCGCGGGTGCCTCGCTAGGGGGATTCAGTCGATCAACGCATAGGGCAGGGGTTGCAGACCGAGGCTGGAGCCCTCTTCCAGCTTGAGGCGGAAGCGGGCGTCGGCCTCGGTATCCTTGGGCAGCACGGCAGTGAGCCACACCTGACCCTGCTGCTGCCAGGCGTTGAGCACCAGACCGCTGCGGCGCCAGTTGTCACCGAGCTGGATCTCCAGGGTGTCACCGCTGGCCACCTGCGTTGCGGCAGTGCCGCTCAGCACGAAGAGGGCGCGGTTGTTGGCGCCGCGATACTTGGCGCGTGCCACCGTCTCCTGCCCCATGTAGCAGCCCTTGTTGAAGCTGATGCCATCAAGGGCTTGCAGGTTCAGCATCTGGGGGATGTATTCCCCCTGATGGACCGCTTCCAGATGGGGGAGACCGGCTTTGATCTCCAGCCCCCACCAGAGTCCTTCGTCGCCCACCGGCAGGTTCAGGGCCAGCGGGGATGCGTTCGCCAGCAGCCAGCGGTCCGCCTCCACCCTGACTGCCATGCCGCCCTCCACCAGGCCGGTGCCGGTCAGCGCGAAGTGTTGTGCCATCCAGTCGTCCGTCCCCTGACCGGCCAGTCCGGCCAGGCTGCCCTGAAACTCGCCGATCTCGACCTTGGCAAAGATCGCAAACTTCTTGAGCTCCGGCAGCTGGCGGGCCAGCACCGAGGGCTTGGTCAGCATCAGCAGGCTGTCTTCCAGGCAGAGCAGGCGAAAATCGCTCCACAGCTTGCCCTTGGGATCGCAGTGGCCGCCGAGGGTGCTCTGGCCCGGTTGCAGGGCGTTGACGTCGCAGGTGACCTGACCTTGCAGATACTTGGCGCGATCCGGGCCGCCGAGGCGGGTGATGGCCAGGTTGGTCAGGGAAAACAGGGTCGGCTCGGCAGGAAGAAGAGGGGTCGGCAGGCTCACGATGGGATTCCAGAGACAGAAAGTATGTGACCTGTATGGTAAAGACGTAAGGAATGTTTGTCAGCCGGAAAATCCTGCTGCTACCATTCCCCGGTCTTTGTAAGGAGAGTTCCATGTTGAACCCAAGTGAGAAGTCCCGCCTGAAGTGGGCCTGCCGTCGCGGCATGCTCGAGCTGGATGTGATCTTTATGCCCTTCTTTGAGCACGAGTTCGATGGCCTCGGCGAGGCCGAACAGCGCACCTTCATCCGCCTGCTGGAGTGCGAGGATCCCGAGCTGTTCCGCTGGTGCATGGGTCACGGCGTGCCCGAGGATCCCGCTTTTGCCGCCATGATCCCCCTGATCCTCGAGCGCAACCAGGCCCGTCACGACAGCCTGCGCTGAGCCCGACTCGCGACCGCCACCCCTCATGGCCAGCCTCGCGTCTCCCCAGCGGGTAGTGATGCCCGTGATCGCCTCCCGCCAGCAGCGTCTGCTGCTGTGCATCCTGTTTCTGTTGCTGCTCTTGCCCGTCGCCAGCCTGATCCAGGGCTGGCAATGGGGGCTGTTCCTCCCTGTCTGGGGGCTGAGTCTGTGGCGCGCGTTGCGCCGCCATCCGGCGGCGAGCGGCGTGCTCGTCTGGGACGGGGAGTGGCTCGAGTGGCAAGGGGCGCGCCATCGGCTGGATCCCCGCAGCCGCATCCTGCCCGGGGTGCTCTGGTTGCGGCTGAAGACGGTGGAGGGCTCCGAGGGGCAGCTCTGGCTCTTCTCCGATGCCCTGGCCCCTGCACACTACCGCGCCCTGGCCCGCGCCATTCACCTCGCTGTCCGCTAGGGGCGTCTCTCTACCTGCTACATCTGCCGCTCATAGCAGATGACCCCGCCTGGGCGGGGTCATCTGGGGGAGGGCATACGCCCGAATCGAACGCAACGGCCTTATTCCTGATCCGGCGTCATTCCCGATCCGGGGTCAGCACGGTTGGCTTGGAGTCCGGCTGCATGTCCGGATAATCCAGGTTGTAGTGCAAACCGCGAGACTCCTTGCGCTCCAGGGCGCAGTTGACGATGAGCTCGGCCACCTGCAACAGGTTGCGCAGCTCCAGCAGGTTGTTGGAGACCCGGAAGTTGGCGTAGTACTCCTGCACCTCCTGCTTGAGCAGATCGATGCGACGCTTGGCCCGGGCCAGGCGCTTGTTGGTGCGCACTATGCCCACGTAGTCCCACATCATCAGCCGCAGCTCGTGCCAGTTGTGCTGGATCACCACCTGCTCGTCCGAGTCATCCACCTGGCTCTCGTCCCAGGCCGGCAGGCTGGGGGGCGCCACGCTGGTGGGCAGCTTGGCCAGGATGTCGGCTCCCGCCTGGTGGGCATAGACCACGCATTCGAGCAGGGAGTTGGAGGCCATGCGATTGGCGCCGTGCAACCCGGTATAGGTCACCTCGCCGATGGCATAGAGGCCGGGGATGTCGGTCTGGCCGTTGTTGTCGATCATCACGCCGCCACAGGTGTAGTGGGCCGCCGGGACGATGGGCATCGCCTCCCTGGTGATGTCGATACCGACCGCGAGGCAGCGCTCATAAATGGTCGGGAAGTGCTTGATGATGAAATCCGCCGGCTTGTGGCTGATATCCAGATACATGCAATCCGCCCCGAGGCGCTTCATCTCGTGGTCGATGGCGCGGGCGACGATGTCCCGCGGGGCCAGCTCGGCCCGCTCGTCAAACTCCGGCATGAAGCGGCTGCCGTCGGGACGGCGCAGGTAGGCCCCTTCGCCGCGCAGGGCTTCGGTCAGCAGGAAGTTGGGGTCGTCCGGGTGGAACAGGCTGGTGGGGTGGAACTGGTTGAACTCCAGGTTCGCCACCCGGCAGCCGGCGCGCCACGCCATGGCAATGCCATCGCCGGAGCTTACATCGGGGTTGGAGGTGTACTGGTACACCTTGGAGGCACCGCCGGTGGCCAGCGCCACGAAGCGGGCGCGGATCACCTCGACCTGCTCGGCGTTGCGATTCCAGACATAGGCTCCCAGTACCTTGTTGCCCGGCAGACCCAGCTTGCGGGTGGTGATGAGATCGACCGCGTTGAAGCGCTCCATCAGCTGGATGTTGGGGTGGGCGCGCACCTGGTCGATCAGAGTGAGCTGCACCGCCTTGCCGGTGGCGTCGGCCGCGTGGAAGATGCGGCGATGGCTGTGGCCCCCTTCCCGGGTCAGGTGATAGTGGGATTCCCCCTCGGCATCCTCTTCCTGATCGAAGGGGACCCCCTGCTGAATGAGCCACTGGATGGAGTCGCGGGCGTTGCGGGCGGTGAACTCCACCACCGCCGGGTCGCACAACCCGGCGCCGGCGTTGAGCGTGTCGCTCACGTGGGATTCGATGCTGTCGGTCTCGTCGAACACGGCAGCGATGCCTCCTTGCGCATAGAGAGTGGCCCCCTCACTGATGGGCCCCTTGCTCAGAACCAGGACTTTGGCCTGGTCTGCCAATCGCAACGCGAGGGACAGACCGGCGGCACCGCTGCCAATGATGAGTACGTCGCAAAGGTATTCAACACTTGCTTTCATAAGTATCATTGGCCTGGATTAAGAACTGGCCCCATGGTAGCCCAAGGGGGGTTGTGATGCAGCCCGCATCACATTTTTTTCAATGCAAGCGAACTTTCCCTGATTCCTCCTGTCTGAACTTGTGCGCTTAGAAGGGGCCGGAAAAGAAAAACGATAACCTGATGGGGGTTTTACGGCTCTGATGAGCGACCAGAATCTACTGGACGAACAGCTGGTTGAACGGGTCCAGCGTGGCGATAAAAATGCATTCAACCTGTTGGTACGCAAGTACCAGCACAAGGTGGTCAACCTGGTGGCCAGGTATGTCAACAATCCGGGCGATGTACCGGATGTGGCGCAGGAGGCATTCATCAAGGCCTACCGTGCGTTGCCGACATTCCGTGGCGAGAGCGCGTTTTACACCTGGTTGTACCGGATTGCCGTCAACACGGCCAAAAACTACCTGACGTCACAGGGGCGTAGACCGCCCAGCAGTGATGTCGAAGCGGACGAGGCTGAATATTATGGTGGTGGTGAAGCCCTGCAAGAGGTGGCCACCCCGGAAAACCTGGTGCTGACCGACGAGATCAAGCGTACGGTGTTTACCGCCATAGAAGCCTTGCCAGAAGATTTGAGAACGGCGATCACCCTTCGTGAAATGGAAGGGCTGAGCTACGAGGAGATTGCGGAGATCATGGATTGTCCGGTGGGTACGGTGAGATCCCGCATCTTCCGGGCGAGGGAAGCAATCGATAAAAAGCTGCAACCTCTGATCGAGCATTAACTGGGGAAAGACAGGCAAACTTATGGCAAATAAAGAGCAACTTTCAGCCCTGATGGATGGCGACCTCAGCGAAATCGAGGTACTGAACGAGCTGGGAACGGATCCCGCTCTGCAGGATACCTGGTCGCGTTACCATCTGATCGGTGATGCCATGCGGGGTGACCTGCCGGTCAATCTGCAACTGGATCTCAGCGACAGCATCATGCTGGCGCTGGAGGATGAACCCGCCATACTGGCGCCCAAGCCGGCACAGCCTGCTGCGCCCCAGGTGCAGCCCGCCGGCAAGGTGATCCCCTTCGTTCGCCGCTTTGGCCAGCAAGTGGGGCAGTATGCCATTGCCGCCTCCGTGGCTGCCGCCGTCATCTTCGGCGTGCAGCAGTACCAGGGCAAGGATGGTGTGCCGACCAGCCCGGTGCTCAATACCATACCCGTGGGTGGCAGTGCTGCGCCGGTGAGCGTGCACTATCCCCAGGATGGCAGCCGGACCGGTGTGCGTCAGCAAGGTCTGAGCGAGCAGCAGATGCAGGAGCAGCGCGAGCGCATCAATGCCTTCCTGCGCGACCATCAACTGCAACAGCGTCTGCTGCAAGACAAGCAGATTCAGGAATAACGCATTTTTAGGGATCAGATCGTGCGCCAGTCCAGCCGTATCCTGCTGGCCTCTCTCCTGTTGATTTGTGCCAAGGCCTCGGCCGACGATCTGTCGGCCGAGGCCTTGTTGCAGCAGATGCAGAGTGCCGTTTCGCAACAAAACTTCGAATTGTCCATGGTCAAGGCCCGCCAGGGGCGCCTCGAGCCTATCCGTTTCAGCCACGGGATCATCGATGGCAAGGAGGTGGCTCACTTGAGCTATCTCGACGGCAAGGCCGTGGAGTTCCTGCAACGCCAGAACGAATACACCTTCTTCGAAAACACCCATGAACCCTACACCCTCAAGGGGGCGCGTTTCCCCGGGGTCTGGTCGAGCCTGGTGAGGATGCCGCTGCCCCGGGTGATGGAGAGTTATGACCCCGTGCTGGCGGGCCGCAGCCGGGTGGCCGGCCTGGTGGCACAAGTGGTACGGCTGGTGCCCAAGGAGGCGGACAAGTACGGCTTCGTGCTCTGGATTGACGAACAGAGCCATCTGCTGCTGCGGGTGGACATGGTGGATCGGGAAGGAAATCTGGTGGAGCAGGTGCTGGGGGTGGATCTGGACAGGCAATCTGCGCCGGCCCCCTGGCTGGTCACCCTGGCACGCAGCAAGCTGCCGGATGCGCTGGCGCTGGAAGATGCCTATCCCGCTCCCCAGCAGACCCTCAACTGGCACCTGACCTGGTTGCCCGATGGCTTCAAGGTGCTCTCTCAGGATCGGCATCAGCTGGTCAGCACCAGTCTGCCGGTGGATTACATGATGCTCTCCGACGGGCTGGTGGATCTCTCCGTCTACGTCTCCCGGGTCGATCCCAAGCAGGCGGTGCGCCAGCAGTTGATCCGCCAGGGGGCCACCTCGCTGGTGAGCTTCGTCAACGAGGTCGGGGTGGAGATCACCGTGGTGGGCGAGGTGCCCGCCGAAACCGCCAAGCGCATCGCCGAGGCAGTGCAGCCCCTGGCCCGCAACGAGGCGGTGCAGTGAGTCTTTGCCGTGAGACTTGCCCTGAGGGTGCCGCCGTGCTGAGATCCGGAGCATCCACCGTCCCCTGTGAGGAGTCATCAGGTGAGTAACATGAGTGAAGAGCTGGCCACAGTAGTGGCCATCGACGGCAATCACGCCTGGGTGGAGTGCGAGCGGCGATCCGCCTGCAGCGGTTGCCACCAACAATCCAGCTGCGGGACCGGCACCGTCGCCAAGGCCTTTCCCATGAAGGCGCAGCGGCTGCGGGTCGCCCTCACCGGCGATGTGGCGGTGGGCCAGCAGATCCGCCTGGGCATCCCTCAGGCCAGCATCCTGCGCGGTGCGGCTCTGGTGTACGTGCTGCCGCTCTTCTGTCTGCTGCTGGGCGCCCTGCTCGGTCAGCTCTGGCTGGTGCCGCTCTTGTCGGCGGGAGAGGGGGTGACCATCCTCTGCTGTCTGCTGGGCGGCGCCATCGGATTTTTACTGGTTCGTTACTTTTCTGACCGGCTCGAGCAGGGGGAATACGGTCCCCGCATGCTCGGGGTGGTGCTCAATACCCGTCATCTCTCTTGAGGGGCCTGGTCTGGCGGAGGGCATCCAGGTGCCCAACGCCCGCCAGACAAGGCGCTATTTGTGGGGCCCGCCGACTAAAGATTGGCCGTCGACCGGGTTATCCAGTAAAATCCTGCCCTCATATCCGACCCTAACTTAATTTTGAGTGATTCTTGCTCGATGAAACACATTCGTAACTTTTCGATTATTGCGCACATCGACCACGGTAAGTCGACCCTGTCGGACCGTTTGATCCAGACTTGCGGCGGCCTGTCCGATCGCGAGATGCAGGCCCAGGTGCTGGACTCCATGGATCTGGAGCGCGAGCGCGGCATTACCATCAAGGCACAGAGTGTGACCCTGAACTACCAGGCACAAGACGGTAACACCTATCAGCTGAACTTTATCGACACCCCGGGCCACGTGGATTTCTCCTACGAGGTTTCTCGCTCCCTGGCTGCCTGTGAAGGGGCACTGCTGGTGGTGGATGCCGGTCAGGGGGTTGAGGCACAGACTCTGGCCAACTGCTACACCGCCATGGAAATGGATCTGGAAGTGGTGCCGGTGCTGAACAAGATTGACCTGCCGGCCGCAGAGCCCGAGCGGGTTGCCGAGGAGATCGAGGACATTGTCGGCATCGACGCGGTGGACGCGGTGCGCTGCTCCGCCAAGACCGGCCTCGGTGTCGATCTGGTGCTGGAAGAGATCGTCGCCAAGATCCCGTCCCCAGAAGGGGATCCGGAGGCGCCGCTGCAGGCGCTGATCATCGACTCCTGGTTCGACTCCTACCTCGGGGTCGTGTCGCTCGTGCGGATCAAGAACGGTTCCCTGAAGAAGAACGACAAGATCAAGGTGATGAGCACCGGTCAGGTGTGGGGTGTGGATCGCATCGGTATCTTCACGCCGAAGCAGGTGGACACCGACGGCCTGGGTTGTGGCGAGGTAGGTTGGGTCGTCTGCGGCATCAAGGACATCCACGGTGCGCCGGTGGGGGATACCCTGACCCTGGCCAAGCACGGTGCCGAGAAGGCGCTGGCCGGCTTCAAGAAGGTGAAGCCCCAGGTCTATGCGGGCCTGTTCCCCATCTCCAGCGATGACTACGAGTCCTTCCGCGATGCGCTGGAGAAGCTCTCCCTCAACGATGCCTCCCTGTTCTACGAACCGGAGAGCTCCACGGCGCTGGGCTTCGGCTTCCGCTGCGGCTTCCTCGGGATGCTGCACATGGAGATCATCCAGGAGCGTCTGGAGCGTGAATACGATCTGGATCTCATCACCACCGCACCGACCGTGGTCTACGAGATCGAGCTGAACGATGGCTCCACCATCCACATCGACAGCCCGGCCCAGATGCCCGCCATCAACAACATCAAGGAGATGCGCGAGCCCATCGCCGAGTGCCACATCCTGCTGCCGCAGGAGTACATGGGCAACGTCATCACCCTCTGCATCGAGAAGCGCGGCGTACAGACCAACATGGTCTACCACGGCAAGCAGGTGGCGCTGACCTACGAGATCCCGATGGCGGAAGTGGTGCTCGACTTCTTCGACCGTCTGAAGTCCACCAGTCGCGGCTACGCCTCCCTGGACTACGGCTTCAAGCGTTTCGAAACCTCCGACATGGTCCGTCTGGACATCATGATCAACGGCGAGCGGGTCGACGCCCTGGCCATCATCACCCACAAGGAGAACGCCCAGTATCGCGGTCGCCAGGTGGTGGAGAAGATGCGCGAGCTGATCCCGCGCCAGATGTTCGACATCGCCATCCAGGCCGCCATCGGCAACCAGATCATCGCCCGCAGCACCGTCAAGGCATTGCGTAAAGACGTCACCGCCAAGTGCTACGGTGGTGACGTGAGCCGGAAGAAGAAGCTGTTGAACAAGCAGAAAGAAGGCAAGAAGCGGATGAAGTCTCTGGGCCGTGTGGACGTGCCGCAAGAGGCCTTCCTCGCCATTCTCCACGTCGGAAAGGATTAATCGATGGCAAGCACCTTTTCCCTGATCCTCGTCGTCGTCACCCTGCTGACCGGCATCATCTGGACGCTCGACAAGCTGGTCTGGGCCAAGCAGCGGGCGGCCAAGATTGCCGCCGCCCGTGCCAATGCCGGTCCGGATGTGGACGAGAAGACACTGGCCAAGGTGGCCCCCATGCCGGTCTGGATCGAACAGACCGGCGGGGTTTTCCCGGTGATCGCGCTGGTGCTGATCCTGCGCTCCTTCATCTTCGAGCCGTTCCAGATCCCGTCCGGCTCCATGATGCCGACCCTGCTGGTGGGCGACTTCATCCTGGTGGAGAAGTTTGCCTACGGCCTCAAGGACCCGGTGACCAACACCAAGTTCCTCGAGACCGGTGAGCCGAAGCGCGGTGATGTGGTGGTCTTCAAGTATCCGCTGGATACCCGGGTGGACTACATCAAGCGGGTGGTCGGCATGCCCGGCGATCGGGTCATCTATCGCAACAAGGAGCTGATGATCCGGCCCAAGTGCGATGAGCAGGAAGGGAAAACGTGCCCTGGCTTCCAGAAGCTGGACGTCAAGTTCGAGCAGCGCGGCGAGTTCAGCCAGATGGGGATCCCGCTGGATCGCTACACCGAACAGCTGGGCGATGTCTCCCACGAGACCTTGCGCAACCCGCTGATGCCGGACCTGGTGGACCGCTACTATCGCCAGCCCGGCACCTACCCCGACGAGTGGGTGGTGCCGGAAGGCCACTATTTCGTGATGGGTGACAACCGCGACAACAGCACCGACAGTCGTTTCTGGGGCTTCGTGCCCGAGCAGAACCTGGTGGGCAAGGCGGTCGCCATCTGGATCAGTTTCGAATTCGAGCGCGAGGAAGGGTCCAGCTTGCCGAGCTGGGTGCCGACCGGTGTGCGCTTCAACCGCATTGGCGGAATCAAGTAAATGAATATCAAGATGAACAGACTGCAGTCCCGTCTCGGGCATGTCTTTCAGGATCCTGAGCTGCTGACCCGGGCTCTGACCCATCGCAGCGCAGGGTCTCGTCACAACGAGCGCCTGGAATTTCTGGGGGACTCCATCCTGAGTCTGGTGATTGCCGATGATCTCTTCCACCGCTTCCCGCAGGCGGCGGAAGGGGATCTCAGCCGGATGCGCGCCACTCTGGTGCGCGAGAAGACGCTGGCCGAGCTGGGCCGGGAATTCGACCTCGGGGATCACCTGATCCTGGGGCCGGGGGAGCTGAAAAGCGGTGGTTTTCGCCGCGAGTCCATCCTGGCCGACACCGTCGAGGCGGTGATCGGCGCCATCTATCTGGACACGGATCTGGAGCGGGTGCGCAGCCTCCTGCTCGGCTGGTATGCCAGCCGCCTTGGCGAGATCAAGCCCGGGATCGAACAGAAGGATCCCAAGACCCGTCTGCAAGAGATCCTGCAGGGCAGCCGCAAATCCCTGCCGACCTACACGGTGACCAACGTCAAGGGCGAGGCCCACAACCAGGAGTTCACCGTCCAGTGCGAAGTGGATGGGCTGGATGGCCCCCTGGTCGGGATCGGCTCCAGCCGCCGCAAGGCCGAACAGGCCGCGGCGCAGCAAGCACTGGAACGGCTGTCATGAGCACCATGACGGATCCGGCACTGTGCGCTCTTTTCACTCCATCAGCATTGGGAACGCGGTCATGACAGATACCACCTATTGCGGCTTTGTCGCCATCGTGGGCCGCCCCAACGTGGGCAAGTCCACCCTGCTCAACAAGTTGCTCGGCCAGAAGGTCAGCATCACCTCGAAGAAGCCCCAGACTACCCGTCACCGGATCCTGGGGATCGACACCGAGGAGAACCATCAGACCATCTATGTGGATACCCCGGGTCTGCACATCGAGGAGAAGCGGGCCATCAACCGCCTGATGAACCGCGCCGCCACCAGTTCCCTCGGGGACGTGGCCATGGTGGTGTTCGTGGTGGACGGCACCCACTGGACCAAGGATGACGAGATGGTGCTGGGCAAGCTGCGCCACCTCAAGTGCCCCGTGGTGCTGGCGGTCAACAAGATCGACAACGTCAAGGAAAAAGAGGATCTGCTGCCGCACCTCGAGTGGCTGGGTCAGCAGATGAACTTTGCCCACATCCTGCCCATCAGCGCCGAGAAGGGCACCAACGTGGAGAAGATCCGCGAGTGGGCCAAGGATCTGCTGCCGGAGAACGTCCACTTCTTCCCGGAAGATTACGTGACCGACCGCTCTTCCCGCTTCATGGCCTCCGAGATCATCCGCGAGAAGCTGATGCGCTTCACCGGCGAGGAGCTGCCCTATTCGGTGACGGTGGAGATCGAGCGTTTCAAGGTCGAGGAAAACGGTCTCTACCACATCCACGGGCTCATCCTGGTGGAGCGCGAAGGCCAGAAAAAGATGGTCATCGGCAACAAGGGCGAGAAGATCAAGACCATCGGCACAGAGGCGCGCATCGACATGGAACGGCTGTTCCAGAACAAGGTGCATCTCGAGCTGTGGGTCAAGGTCAAGTCCGGCTGGGCCGACGACGAGCGGGCCCTGCGCAGCCTCGGGTATGGCGACGACTGATTGCTGACCCCGGCTTTCGTCATCCACAGTCGGCCCTATCGGGAGACCAGCCAGCTGGTCGAGGTCTTCACCCAGGATAGCGGTCGATTCACCCTGGTGGCTCGCGGTTCCCGCGGGCCACGCTCTTCTCTGAAGGGGCTGCTTCAGCCCTTCACCCTGCTCACCATTGCCTGGCGCGGCAAGGGGGATCTCAAGAACCTCACCCAGGTGGAGTGCCCGGATCACTCGTTGCGCCTCGGCGGGGATCGTCTCTTCTACGGCCTCTATCTCAACGAGCTGGTCTACTACCTGCTGGAAGCGCACACCCCCTTCCCCGAGGTGTTCGACGCCTATGCCCGTGCCATCATGGCCCTGGCGGACGGCGAGACCCCGGAGCTGTCCCTGCGCCGCTTCGAGTTCCTGCTGCTGCAGGCCCTGGGCTACGCGGTGGACTTCGAATATGCCGCGGACGACGACTCCCCCATCGACCCCACCCTGCTCTACGGCTTCGAGCGGGAGCTCGGCTTTGTCGCTTGCGAGCGGGCGCCGGATCCCCGTACCCTGTTCCTCGGCGCCCACCTGCTGGCCTTCGCCGAGGGGCGTTTCGACACGCCCCCCTTGCTGCAGGCGGCCAAGCGTTTCAGTCGGCTGGCGCTGCAGCCCTATCTCGGCAAGCGTCAACTGAAGAGCAGGGAGCTCTTTTTGAAGCGAAAAGGCAGTGTTTCAAGCTGATTTTTATTATCTGGTGATGTTTTATGTTTATGACATCGCCTTTCATGAACAATAATGCTGTCGCCGTGGCCAGAACCGGGCTGCGGCGGCACATGGACAGAGGAGCGGGCTCCACCCGCTCCGGCATTCACAGATGACCTGTATCAAGGAGTAAGCAATGAGCGAGATCTACCTGGGTGTGAACATCGATCATATCGCCACCCTGCGCAACGCCCGCGGCACCCAGTATCCGGATCCGGTACAGGCCGCCTTCGTGGCCGAGCAGGCCGGTGCCGATGGCATCACGGTCCACCTGCGGGAAGATCGCCGCCACATCACCGACCGGGACGTGGAGATCCTGCGCCAGACCATCCAGACCAGGATGAACCTGGAGATGGCGGTGACCGAGGAGATGATCGGCATCGCCTGCCGCATCAAGCCCCACTTCGTCTGCCTGGTGCCGGAGAAGCGCACCGAGGTGACCACCGAGGGTGGTCTGGACGTGGCGGGCCAGCTGGACAAGGTGACCGATGCGGTGACCCGTCTTGCGGCCGTCGGTGCTCAGGTATCCCTCTTCATCGATGCGGATCCGTTGCAGATCGATGCGGCCGCCGCGAGCGGTGCTCCCTTCATCGAGATCCACACCGGCCGCTACGCCGATGCCACCACGGATGCCGAGCGCAACGCCGAGTTCAAGCGCATCGCCGCCGGTGCTTCCTACGCCGCTGGCAAGGGCTTGAAGGTCAATGCGGGCCACGGTCTGCACTACCACAACGTCAAGGCCATCGCCGCCATCCCCGAGCTCTATGAGCTCAACATCGGTCACGCCATCATCGGCCGCGCCGCCTTCGACGGTCTGGCCAAGGCGGTCAGCGACATGCGTGCGCTGATGCAGGAAGCCCGTCAGGGGATCTGATGCCGCTTCGCAGGTATCGCAACCACAAGGGACGCTTCGGCGTCCCTTGTGGTTTTCAGGAGTGGAAGGCGGGGTAAACCCCGTGCTCATCTGGCATGGGGCCGGGCATCCGTGTGCAGAGGGCGAAAGGAAAGGGGCGCCTCAGCCTGGTTACGGGAAGTAGCGCTCCAGCAGGGCGGTGAGGATGGCCTGGCACTCGGCATCCGGCTCGCCGGTGACCAGGGCGGGGCGAAAGTGAAGCTGGAAGGCGCGCAGGACGGCACGGCTCTGCTCATCCCAGGCGCCGTGCTGGGGTAGGCCGTAGCCGTAACGGGCTAGCTGCTGCTGCCATTGCAGCGCATCCCAGGGGATGAGCTGCGTCTGGCGCAGCTCGGCCACCCGGGCCTCGTCGGGCCAGGCGCCGACACCGTAGCGCAGGGCGAGCTCGCGCCAGGGGAACCGGGGGCCGGGATCCTGCTTGCGCTCGGGGGCGACATCGCTGTGGGCCAGCACCTGGGTGGGGGGGATCTGGTAGCGTTCGACCAGATCCCGGGCGAGGGCGCCGAGGGCGGCGATCTGGGCAGGGGGATAGGGTTGCCAGTGTCTCAGATGGGCGGGCAGGGCCGCGTCTTTCTCGTCATACCCGAGATTCACTATCTCGATGCCGAGCGAACTGGCGTTGAGCCCGGCGTAGTGATGCCAGCGACTGCGTCCGGCGTGCCAGGCCCGCTGGCTGTCGGGCACCAGCTGGTAGACCGGGAACGGTTGCTCGTCGGTGTCGCGGGGGATCAGGTAGTGGGCGCTCACCTTGTGCTCCGGCTCGGTCAGCAGGCGCAGGGAGCGGGCATCCTCTTCATCCGTGTAGTGCAGGATGAGAAAGGCGATGCGCTCGTTCTGGCTGGCGCTCTGATGATCCAGATTGAGCCGATAGGGTGCAGGCTGGCAGGCGCCGAGCAGCAGGATGAGGGGCAGTGACCAGAACCAGCGCGCCGCGAACCGACACGCACCGCCGCTCGCCGACGGGCGTGGAGTCAGCAGGCGGCGCCAGCTCATGGTCTAGCCTCGCACCTGGCCGGAGGCGGTCATCAGGGCCCGGGCCTGTATTTGGCGGTGAGGCCAATCAGGAAGTTGCGCAGGATCTGATCCCCGCAATCCTGATAGTGCTTGTGATCCCTGGCGCGGAACAGGGCGCTCAGCTCGGACTTGGAGAGGTTGAAGTTCGCGAGCTTGAGGGTGCCCAGCATCTCCTCTTCCTTGTAGTTGAGGCCGATGCGCAGCTTGCGCAGGATCAGGTTGTTGTTGATCCGGTTCGGGATCACCTGGGGCGGGGCATCTTCCCGCACACCGCGGCGCAGGGCGATGAAGCCGTCGAGGAACTGGCTCAGTGCCGAGTCCGGGCAGGCGGCGAAGCCCGCTTCCTGTGCCTCGCCCTCTTCGGCCTCTTTCATCAGCCAGCCGTGCAACTGGGCATGGGTTATGGCCAGATTGCCCTTGGCAAAGATCTCGACCATCTGGTCGTTACTGATGCTGAGGGCATAGCGCAGGCGGCGCAGAATATCGTTGTTGGTCATGTTGACTCCTGTGGAAACGGCGCAGATGTTACCACCTGCCGCCTGTCCAGTCAGAAAAAGCGCCTCAGTCGGTCAGGGCCAGGTAGCGGGGGGCCTCCTGCCTCACCTGCTCCAGGGCATCCTGCAGCTCCAGCAATTCGGGTTCCAGATCGCTCACGGCGACCCCGTCGCGCAGCTGCTGCTCGAGCTGGGAGAGCAGGCGTTGCAGACCCGGCACCCCGGAGTAGGCGCAGCCACCGTTGAGGCGGTGGAGCTGGGCCAGCACGTCTGCATCGTCGGCACTCCCTTCCAGCGCCGCCGCCAGGATGGGCTCCACCTCGTCGAAGCTGGCCAGCAGCATGGTCAGCATCTCCCGGGCGAGGGCTGGCTTGCCGGCGGCCTGACGCACGGCGAGGGGCCAGTCTATCTGCTGATCCCCGTGATTCTGGTGCCGCCGGTGGGCGAAGTCGGTGATGAGCTGCGCCAGCATCCCCTCGTCGATGGGTTTGGCCAGGTAGTCGTCCATGCCCTGGCGAATGAGGCGCTCCCGCTCACCGGGAATGGCATGGGCGGTGACCGCGACGATGGGGGTCTCGGTGTTGAGGGAGTGGTGGCGGATCGCCTGGGTGGCGCTGATGCCGTCCATGACGGGCATCTGGATATCCATGAAGATGATGTCGAACGGCTGGCTCTGGGCCAGGTTGACCGCCTCCTTGCCGTTCTTGCACACCACCACCTCGGTCACCATCTCCTTGAGCATGGCGGCGATGAGCTTGAGGTTGGCGGCGTTGTCATCCACCGCCAGCACCTTGACCGCCTGCACGCTGCGCGGCGTCGGCGCGGGCAGGGGGGCACGGCGTACCGCCTCGGGGGAGAGCAGGGCGTGCAGCAACTTGCGATGGTTGATGGGCTTGGAGAGGCAGTGGACGGCGCCGTGGGCCAGCATGGCGTCGTAGAGGGCCGGCTCGTGGCTGCTGAGCAGCACTATGGTGTTCTGCTGGCCGTCCAGTCCGTCGAGACGGGCAATCACCTGCTGTGGGCTGTGCAGGGTGCTGCTGCCGATGAGCACCATGTCCTGGCTGCTCATCGGGGGCCACTCCTCGTCCACCGTCAGGGAGTGCACATCCAGGTGCCACTCTCCCAGCAGGGCAAGCAGGGAGGCGTGAGTGAAGGGATCCGGCTCCAGCAGCCAGACCCGCTTGCCCTGGATGCGATCCAGCGGAAGCCGCTCGCTCTGGGGCAGGGGTGAGACATCCAGATCCAGGTGGAACGAGAAAACCGACCCCTTGCCGAGTTCGGATTCGAAGCGGATCTGGCCCCCCATCTGCTGCACCAGCTTCTGGGTGATGACGAGCCCGAGCCCGGTGCCCCCATAGCGGCGGGAGATGGAGGAGTCAGCCTGGTTGAAGGCCTGGAACAACTGGCGCTGCTGCTCTTCCGAGATGCCGATGCCGGTATCGCGAATCAGCACCCGCAGGCGCACCTTGTTGCCGTTCGATTCCCCGGTCTGCTCGACACGCACGTCCACGTTGCCGCGCTCGGTGAACTTGATGGCGTTGCCGGTGAGGTTGGTGAGCACCTGCTGCAGGCGCATGGGGTCGCCGGTGAGGTAGTCCGGCACGGCGGCATCCACCTGGAGGGAGAGTTCGAGCTGCTTGTCGTGGGCGCTCGGCCCCAGCAGGTGCATGGTCTCGTTGAGGGTGTCCCGCAGGCTGAAGGGGATGTGCTCGAGCTGCAGCTTGCCCGCCTCCAGCTTGGAGAAGTCGAGGATGTCGTTGATGATCCCAAGGAGGTTGCGCGCCGACTTCTCGATGGTCTGCATGTAGTCGGTCTGGCTCGGGGTCAGGCTGGTCTTGAGCAGTTGGCGGGTGAAGCCGATGACCCCGTTGAGCGGGGTGCGCAGCTCGTGGGACATGTTGGCGAGGAACTCGGACTTGACCCTGGCGGCCTCCTGGGCGCGCTTCTTCGCCATGTCGAGCTCGACGTTCTGGATCTCGATCTGCTCGAGGGTCTCCCGCAGATCCGACGTCGCCTGATCGATGTTCTGCTGCATCTCCTCGTGATATTCGGAGAGCGCCTTGGCCATGGCGTTGATGCCGTTCTTGAGCATGTCCAGCTCGCCGGTGAGCTGGCCGCTGACCCGGGTATCGAGTCGCCCCTCCCTGATCCGGTGCACCGCCTGCACCATGTCGGTGATGGGCTGGGTCACGCTCTTGACCAGACGGAAGCCGAACAGGGCGCTGATGGCCAGCCCGATGAGCACGATGATGACCGCGAAGAAGGCGTCGCGGTACTGCAGGACGATGGCCCTGTCCGTGGCGAGCTGCATGGAGATGTAGCCGATGACCGGCGGCTCCAGATCGCTTGGCAGCGGGAAGCCGTCCAGGCTGGTCTCTGCCTGGATGGGGGTGCGCAGTATGATGTCATCGCCGTTGACGGAGACGCTGGTCAGGGCCGGGATGACGCTGCCGTCCGGCAGACGAAGCTGGCTGAAGTCCCTGTGGTAGTTGGACGTCACGAACAGCTGGTTCTCCTGGGTGAAGACGGCGATGGACTTGATGAAGGGCGAGTTCTTGCGATGGGTGAGCCCGATCAGCCGCTTGAGGGATTCGCGGCTGTGCTGTGTCATGCCGTATTCGCTGGCGATGGCCAGGGGCTCGATGATGTTGATGCCCTGATCGATGAGGTTGTTTTCCAGCTGCTGATAGCGGTGGAAGGTGAAATAGCCGGCGATGAGGCCGCCGATGATGAGGGTCGGCAAGATGGTGAAGGCCAGCACCCGGGCCCTGAGACCGTACTTGGTCATGCCGCCGACCCGCCTTTCGCAAGAGAAGCCATGACCCGGGGCGCATGCAGGCACCGGGGTCGGGCAGGCAATACAGTCAATGTCGCTGTACGGGGTCTCAGGCCGTATCCGGTCATATCAATGGGCCACTTTTGGTCAGAATGGACGATGGGGCGGATGCCGCGGCTGGGGCCCTCAGGCCGTATTTGGTCATACGATTATTCTTGTGGGACAATGGTCTGCCGCAGATTCCACAATCATGACATAGCCACCTATAGGCACCAAGTTTTATGGCCCAGTTTTTCAAGCCCCAAAAGAAATCCACCCAGCCCCAACGTATTGAATTTACGGTAGACAGTCTGGATCACCACTGTGTCGGCATCGGCCGTCATCAGGGCAAGGCCATCTTCGTCGAAGGGGCGCTGCCCGGCGAGGCCATCAAGGCCCGCATCATCGACGACAAGAAGCACTATGCCCACGCCGCCCTGCAACAGGTGGTGACCCCGGCGGCCAACCGGGTCGCCCCCTTCTGCGACCACTATCGCGAGTGTGGCGGTTGCAGTGCCCAGCACCTGGGAGAGGGAGATCAACTGGCGGCCAAGGAGGCGGGGCTGGTCAGCCTGTTCGAGCGCCTTGGCAACATCCAGGCGCCAGCGTTGGCACCTGCGCTGACGGGGGAGTCCCGCGCCTACCGCCGGGTCTGCCGTCTGGCTATCAAGTTTGACAAGAACGGTCGCTGTACCCGGGTGGGCTTTCGTCGTCGCCAGTCGAACGATCTGGTAGAGATTGCCGGCTGTCCTGTGCTGGCCGAGCCCCTCTCCGCCCTTATCGCCCCTCTGCGCGAATGCCTCAACCGGCTGAAGAGCCAGCGCGAACTGGGCCATGCGGAACTCATTCAGGGGGAGCAGGGCATTCTGATGCTGCTGCGCCACACCGGTCGCCCCACCGAGGCGGACCGGGCGCACTTGACCGAGTTTGCCACCGCCCAGGGGATAGACCTCTATCTGCAGGCGGCGGACGAGCAGATCGAACCTCTGCGTCAACAGTCTCAGCCAAGTTACACGCTGGATGGCCTGTCTCTTGCATTCGCTCCCGGCGACTTCATCCAGGTCAACGGGTCCGTTAACCAGCGCATGGTGGAGCAGGCATTGAGCTGGCTCGACGCAGGCAAGGATGACAAGGTGCTGGACCTCTTCTGCGGCATCGGCAACTTCACCCTGCCGCTGGCCCGTCAGGCCCGCGAAGTGGTGGGGGTGGAAGGGGAGCTCGCCATGGTGACGCGTGCACAGGAGAATGCCCGCCGCAACGGCATCGACAACGCCCGCTTCTACAAGGCGGACTTGAGCGGCGACATCGTGGGCATGTCCTGGGCCCGGGAAGGGTTCGATCTGGTACTGCTGGATCCGGCCAGACCCGGGGCGCTGGAGGTGATGAGCCACGTGGCGGCACTTTCCCCCAAACGGGTGGTCTATGTTTCCTGTAACCCGGTCACCCTGGCCCGTGACAGTCAGGTGCTGGTGCAGGGGGGCTACAAGCTGACCCGTCTGGGGATGCTGGACATGTTCCCCCACACCGGTCATCTGGAGTCCATGGCGCTGTTCGAACGGGGCTGAGTCGAGGCGACCGCATTATTCTGGATGAATCAAGATGCGGTCGTGATGATTTTTCGATGTGCATGATGCTGCCAGAGTGAGGTAAAACAGGTGTTTTTCGCTGCCTTCAACGGGCAGGGCAGAATGCGGTTATCTTGGTTTTCCAGCGGCGGCAGCGCTGTTTGAGCGGGAGTGATTAGGGTAATCTAGGTCGTCGATAGTGGATCGGATGCGGGGAAGAGCCCTGTCACCTTGCGCGGTGACATGCCTTGAAAACTCTTTCATGCATCCCCATTTGAGGCAGTCATCAGTTGATGAGGGGATGAGGAGAGCATCGGCTTTCGACCCCACACTTTTAAGGATTGATACCATGGTTGCGGTGCGCGATATTCATTTGAAAGACAATTTCACTCTGGATGAGTGGGTCAGTTCCCTTACCCTGAGTGAAAGTGACAAGAATCAGTTGCGAACCGTCTACCAGTATTGCCTGACCCTGGGTGACGAAGCGCTCACCAACCGCCTGCTGGTGCGCGGGGTCGAGATGGTGGGCATCCTGCTGATGCTCAGCATGGATCTCGCCACCCTCAAGGCCGCCATTCTCTATCCCTTCGTCGAAGCCGGTCTCATCAGCCAGGAAAAGGTGAACGAGGACTTCGGCCCCAAGATCGCCAAGCTGGTGGAAGGGGTGCTGGAGATGGAGGCCATCCGCTCCCTGCAAACCCTTCACCGCAGCGAAACCTCGCCGGAGCAGGTGGACAACGTGCGCCGCATGCTGCTCGCCATGGTCGAGGACGTGCGCGCCGTGGTCATCAAGCTGGCGGAGCGCATCGCCTGCCTGCGTGAGGCGAAGAAGGCGGATGAGGAGACCCGGGTGCTGATGGCCCAGGAGATCACCAACATCTATGCTCCCCTTGCGAACCGCCTCGGTATCGGTCAGCTCAAGTGGGAGCTCGAGGATCTCGCCTTCCGCTACCTGCACCCGGACACCTACAAGCAGATCGCCAAGCAACTGGACGAGAAACGGCTCGACCGCGAGCGCTACATCCGCGAATTCGTGCAGTCCCTGCGCGATGCCCTGGCCGAGGCCGGCGTCGAGGCCGAGGTCTATGGCCGACCGAAACACATCTACAGCATCTGGCGCAAGATGCAGAAGAAGCACCTCGAATTCAACGAGCTGTTCGATGTGCGCGCGGTGCGGGTGATCACCAAGCGGCTGCAGGATTGCTACGCGGCGCTCGGTATCGTTCACACCCATTTCCACCATATTCCCCGCGAATTTGACGACTATGTCGCCAACCCCAAGCCCAATGGCTACCAGTCCATCCACACCGTGGTGGTGGGGGAGGAGGGCAAGACAGTGGAGATCCAGATCCGTACCGAGCAGATGCATCAGGATGCGGAGCTCGGTGTGGCTGCGCACTGGCGCTACAAGGAAGGGGCCCAGGCCGCTGCCAAGACCAGCACCTTCGAAGACAAGATCGAATGGCTGCGCAAACTCCTCGCCTGGCAGGAGGACCTCTCGGAGAGCGGCTCCTTGCTGGACGATCTGCGCAGTCAGGTGTTCGAGGACAGGGTTTATGTCTTCACTCCCAAGGGCGATGTCATCGACCTGCCGGCAGGGGCGACGCCGCTCGACTTCGCCTATCACGTGCACAGCATGATCGGTCACCGCTGCATCGGCACCAAGATCGACGGTCGTATCGTGCCCTTCACCTATACGCTGCAAACCGGTGATCAGGTGGAGGTGATCACCCAGAAGGAGCCGAACCCGAGCCGCGACTGGATGAACCCGAACGCCGGCTTCCTGCGCTCCAGCCGGGCGCGGGCCAAGGTGGCCACCTGGTTCAGAAAGCTGGACCGGGACAAGAACATTGCCGCCGGCAAGGAGCTGCTGGAGAAAGAGCTGGACAGACACAACCTCACCCTCTCCAAGGTGGACAAGGTAGTGCTGGAGCGCTTCCATGCGGAGGAGCTGGAAGATTTGCTGGCCGGTATCGGCAGCGGCGACATCCGCATCAACCAGCTGCTCAATTATCTGGATACCCGTTACAACAAGCCGACGGCGGAAGAAGAAGATCGCCGTCTGCTGGAGAAGCTGGAGCAGAAGGCCAATGTGCCCTTCCGCCCCAAACCCAAGGATCACATCGTGGTGGAAGGGGTGGGCAACCTGATGACTCACATCGCCCGCTGTTGCCAGCCCATCCCGGGGGACGCCATCCAGGGCTTCATCACCATGGGACGGGGGGTTTCCATCCACCGGGAGGATTGCGAGCAGCTCAAGGAGCTGTCGCGTCGCAACCCGGAGCGCCTGATCGATGCGGTCTGGGGGGAGAACTACTCCGGCGGTTACGGTCTCACCATCCGCATTCTCTCCAACGACAGATCCGGCCTGCTGCGCGACATCACCACCGTGCTCGCCAACGAGAAGATCAACGTGATGGGAGTGCGTTCGCGCTCCAACGTGCGCGAGCAGACCGCCGAAATAGACATGGAGCTGGAGATTTACAACATCAACGCCTTCAACCGGGCGTTGGCCAAGCTCAGTCAGCTCAACGACGTGATCAGCGCCAAGCGGCTGTAATGCTCAACCGACCGGCCCCAGTGGCCGGTCTGCATTTTCTCCCTCCTTGCAGAGCATTGAAGACGGATATCACGCGCCCCATCTCCGTCCGCCATGGCTCCACATCATGTGGAGCAGTGGCGTGAGCGGATATTCATGAACCCATTTACTGAATCGAAAGTGAGTTGCCCATGTCCCAACGCTACGACCTTCCCCAACTGCTCGACATCATGGCCAGATTGCGTGACCCGAACGGGGGTTGCCCCTGGGATTTCAAGCAGAGCTTCCAGACCATAGTGCCGCACACCCTGGAGGAGGCCTACGAGGTGGCGGATGCCATCGAGAGCGAAGATTGGCAAGGGCTGAAGGGGGAGCTCGGTGATCTGCTGTTCCAGGTCGTGTTCTATGCCCAGCTCGGCAAGGAGCAGGGGTTGTTCGACTTTGCCGACATCATCGATACCGTGAGCGAGAAGCTCATTCGCCGCCACCCCCATGTCTTCTCCGATGCCGATCTCGGTGACGAGCAGGCGGTCAAAGCGAACTGGGAGGCGGAAAAGGCCAAAGAGCGTGCGGCGCTCGACAAGGAGAGCGTGCTGGACGATATCCCCCTCTCCCTGCCTGCCCTGACCCGGGCAGCCAAGATCCAGAAGCGCTGCGCCAGCGTCGGTTTCGACTGGAAGACCCTGGGGCCCGTGGTGGACAAGATCCACGAGGAGATCGAGGAGGTGATGGAAGAGGCGCTGATGGTCGACGTGGACGAGGCTCGGGTGAGCGACGAGCTCGGCGATCTCTTGTTTGCCACCGTCAATCTGGTGCGTCATCTGGGCAAGGATCCCGAGCAGGTGCTGCGGGCTGCCAACACCAAGTTTGAGCGTCGTTTTCGTCAGGTTGAACACTTTATTGCCGCAGAAGGTCTGAAAATGACGGATTGCTCCCTGGAGAAGCTGGACGAGGCCTGGAACAAGGCCAAGGAAACCGAGCAAAGTTGATTTGGCGCAAGACGGGGCGGCGGGGAGCCTGATAGATTTTTGTTCATTGTTTGGGAGTGGGGGTTTTGGTATACTGTTTCCCCGTCCTGCTTCATCCCCGAAGCACCCCTTAAAATTCCCTAAACTTCTTTCAGGTTCAGCATGACGACCAAATATATTTTTGTGACTGGTGGCGTTGTTTCATCCCTCGGCAAAGGCATTGCCGCAGCTTCTCTGGCAGCCATTCTGGAAGCCCGTGGTCTGGATGTGACCATCATGAAACTGGACCCGTACATCAACGTGGATCCGGGCACCATGAGCCCGACCCAGCATGGTGAAGTGTTCGTAACCGAGGACGGGGCCGAAACCGATCTGGATTTGGGCCACTACGAGCGTTTCATCCGCACCAAGATGACCCGCCGCAACAACTTCACCACCGGTCGCATCTATGCAGACGTGCTGCGCAAGGAGCGTCGTGGTGACTATCTGGGCGCCACCATCCAGGTGATCCCGCACATCACCAACGCCATCAAGGAGCGGGTGATTGCCGGTGCCGAAGGTCATCAGGTTGCCATCGTCGAAGTGGGCGGTACCGTGGGCGACATCGAGTCCCTGCCATTCCTTGAAGCCATTCGTCAGCTGGCGGCCATCGTGGGTCGCAACAATGCCATGTTCATGCACCTGACCCTGGTTCCTTACCTGGCCGCCGCCGGCGAGGTGAAGACCAAGCCGACCCAGCACTCCGTGAAGGAGCTGCTCTCCATCGGTATCCAGCCGGATGTGCTGATCTGCCGCTCCGACCGCGCCATTCCGGCCAACGAGCGTGCCAAGATCGCCCTGTTCTGCAATGTGCCCGAGCGCGCCGTCATCTCTATGAAGGATGTCGACTCCATCTACAAGATCCCGGCGCTGCTGAAATCCCAGGGTCTGGACGGCTACATCACCGAGCGCTTCGGCATCGAGTGCAAAGAAGCCGACCTGGCCGAGTGGGAACAGGTCATCTATGAAGAGGCCAACCCGACTGCCGAAGTCACCATCGGCATGGTGGGCAAGTATGTCTCCCTGCCGGACGCCTACAAGTCCGTCAACGAAGCGCTCAAGCACGGTGGCCTGAAGACCCGTCTCTCCGTCAACATCAAGTACATCGACTCCCAGGACATCGAGACCCGTGGCGCCGAGCTGCTGGAAGGTCTGGATGCGATCCTGGTGCCGGGTGGCTTCGGCGAGCGCGGTGTGGAAGGCAAAATCCTGGCCGCCAAATATGCCCGCGAGAACAAGATCCCCTACCTCGGTATCTGCCTGGGCATGCAGGTTGCCTTGATCGAATACGCCCGCAACGTGGCGGGCATGGAAGGGGCTCACTCCTCCGAGTTCAAGAAAGACAGCCCGTACCCCGTGGTCGGTCTCATCACCGAGTGGGTGGATGACGAAGGCAACGTCGAGACCCGGACCGAGAAGTCCGATCTGGGCGGTACTATGCGTCTGGGCTCCCAGCTCTGCCACCTGGTGGAAGATTCCAAGGTCCGTCAGATGTACGGCAGCCCGACCATTTACGAGCGCCACCGTCACCGTTATGAAGTGAACAACAAGCTGCTGCCGCAGATTGAAGCGGCAGGTCTGAAGGTGACCGGTCTCTCCGCCGACAAGAAGCTGGTGGAAATCATCGAGATCCCGGATCACCCCTGGTTCGTGGCCGCGCAGTTCCACCCGGAGTTCACCTCGACTCCCCGTGATGGCCACGCCCTGTTCGCCGGTTTTGTGAAGGCGGCGGGCGAGTATCAGAAGCGTAATTTGAAGTAATTGAAAATAAATGCGGTTGGGGCTCTGTGCCACAGCCGCTTTTTTTGGCATATTTTTGTTGTTTTTTTACGAAACCTGAGGAAATACACATGTCCAAGATCGTTAAAGTGATCGGTCGTGAAATCATCGACTCCCGTGGTAACCCGACCGTTGAGGCCGAAGTTCACCTGGAAGGTGGTTTTGTTGGTATGGCAGCCGCTCCGTCTGGCGCGTCCACCGGTTCCCGCGAAGCGCTGGAACTGCGTGACGGCGACAAGAGCCGTTTCCTGGGTAAAGGCGTGCTGAAAGCCATCGAAGCCGTCAACGGCCCGATCGCTCAGGCTCTGCTGGGTAAAGATGCCAAGGACCAGGCCACTGTCGACCAGATCATGATCGACCTCGACGGTACCGAGAACAAATCCAAGTTCGGCGCCAACGCCATCCTGGCTGTTTCCCTGGCCAACGCCAAAGCTGCCGCTGCTGCCAAAGGCATGCCGCTGTACGCCCACATCGCCGAGCTGAATGGCACCCCGGGTGTCTACTCCATGCCGCTGCCCATGATGAACATCATCAACGGTGGTGAGCACGCCGACAACAACGTCGACATCCAGGAGTTCATGATCCAGCCGGTTGGCGCCAAGACCCTGAAAGAAGCCGTTCGCATGGGCGCAGAAGTGTTCCACAACCTGGCCAAAGTGCTGAAGTCCAAGGGCTACAACACTGCCGTCGGTGACGAAGGTGGTTTCGCTCCGAACCTGAAATCCAACGCCGAAGCGCTGGAAGTGATCGCTGAAGCCGTTGCTGCTGCCGGTTACAAACTGGGCACCGACATCACCCTGGCCATGGACTGCGCTGCGTCCGAGTTCTACGACGCAGAGAAGAAAGAGTACAACCTGAAGGGCGAAGGTCGTATCTTCACCTCCAACGGTTTCTCCGACTTCCTGGCTGACCTGACCACCAAGTTCCCGATCGTCTCCATCGAAGATGGCCTGGACGAATCCGACTGGGAAGGTTTCGCCTACCAGACCGCCGAACTGGGCAAGAAAATCCAGATCGTGGGTGACGACCTGTTCGTAACCAACACCAAGATCCTGAAGCGCGGTATCGACAACGGCATCGCCAACTCCATCCTGATCAAGTTCAACCAGATCGGTTCCCTGACCGAAACTCTGGCTGCCATCAAGATGGCCAAAGACGCTGGCTACACTGCCGTCATCTCCCACCGCTCCGGTGAGACCGAAGACGCGACCATCGCCGACCTGGCTGTGGGTACCGCTGCTGGCCAGATCAAGACCGGTTCCATGAGCCGTTCTGACCGTGTTGCCAAGTACAACCAGCTGATCCGTATCGAAGAAGCCCTGGGTGCCAAGGCTCCGTTCCGTGGTCTGAAAGAAGTGAAGAACCAGGCTTAATTTTCGCCTGCGTTCATGCTTCAAAAAGCCCCGCCACCTGGCGGGGCTTTTTCGTTCTGCGCTTATGGGCGTGTGCGACCTGCATTTTTTATTCCGACCAACCCATCCGGCACACAGGCTTTCTTTTGTCTTGCCTGCGAATATGGGAAACTAGGCCGCTTGAAGGAGACTCAGTGCATGCGGCTACTCACTCTTATCCTGCTCCTCCTGTTGGGAGGGCTGCAATATGACCTCTGGCTGGGGAAAAACGGCCTCTCCGACTATCGGGAACTCTCCACCGCCATCGAGCGGCAGCAACAGGACAACCTGGTACTCAAGGATCGCAACAGTCTGATTTACCGGGAAATCGACGATCTTACCTCTGGCCTTGAGGCCATCGAGGAGTTGTCGCGCAACGATCTTGGCTATATCAAGCAGGGCGAGACCTTCTACCGAATCATTCCCAAAGAAAAGGATCAGGTGACGGAGCCTGATGGTGCCCCCTACGATGACTGATAGCCTGAGCGGCCTGACCGCCATCGTCCCGGCTGCCGGTATTGGTAGTCGCATGGGGGCCAGTTGCCCCAAGCAGTACCTGTCCCTGGCAGGGAAATGCATTCTGGAGCACACCCTGGAGCGTTTGCTCTCCCATCCCGCCATCGCCCGTGTGATCGTGGCGCTGGCGCCCCACGACAGCTGGTTTGAGACCTTGACCGTGGCCACTGACCCGCGGGTGCTGCGAGTGGAAGGGGGAAGCGAGCGCGCCTTCTCCGTGCTCAATGCGTTGCACGTGGCAGAAGGGGAGTGGGCACTGGTGCATGACGCCGCCCGGCCCTGTCTGACCCATGAGGATCTCGATGCGCTCATTGTTGCCGCCATGGCCTCTGGCGGTGCCATCCTCGGCAGCCGGGTGCGCGATACCATGAAGCGCACCGATGCGGCCGGCAATATCCTCGCCACCGTGGATCGCGAGCAGCTCTGGCATGCCCTGACGCCCCAGATGTTTTTGGTCCGCCCCCTCAAGCGGGCGCTGGAGGAGGGGCTGGCGCTCGGCGCTGCCATCACCGATGAAGCCTCCGCCATGGAACGCGCCGGTTTCCCCGTGCGCATGGTGGAAGGGCGGGCCGACAACATCAAGGTGACCCGGCCGGAAGATCTCTCCCTGGCCGGGCTCTATTTACAGCAACAACGTGCGTGCCGGTCGGCACGACCCGATTCATCCCCAGAGGAGCAGGCATGATCCGCACCGGACATGGTTTTGATGAGACAGATTTCCGTGTATTGAGGAGGGCGCAGGCATGATGCGGATCGGACATGGTTTTGATGTTCACAAGTTTGGCGGGGTCGGCCCCTGCATGCTGGGCGGGGTGGCGGTGCCCTATGAACAGGGCCTGCTGGCCCACTCCGATGGCGACGTGGTGTTGCATGCGGTGAGCGATGCCCTGCTGGGGGCCATCGGCGCCGGTGACATCGGCCGCCACTTTCCCGATACCTCAGCCGAATTCAAGGGCATCGACAGCCGCATCCTGCTGCGGGATGTCTTTGCCCGCGTGCAGCGCGCAGGTTATGCCATCGGCAACCTGGATGTGACCATCATCGCCCAGGCCCCCAAGATGGCCCCCCATATCGACGCCATGTGCGCCGTGCTGGCCGCGGATCTGCAATGTGATTTGAACCGGGTGAACGTCAAGGCGACCACCACCGAACAACTCGGATTCACGGGGCGCAAGGAAGGGATCGCCACCGAAGCCGTCGTCTTGCTGGTGAAACAATGATGCTTGAACAACTTGCCTATCTGCACGGGACGCCCACTGCTCGCGGCATCCTCAAGGCCGAGGCCGCCGACTTCGTGGTCAATGAAGATCTCGGGTTTGCACCTTGCGGCGAGGGGGAACACATCTTCGTCCGGGTACGCAAAACTGGCGAGAATACCGCCTGGGTGGCTGGCCTGCTGGCCGATGCGGCCGGGGTTGCCCGCAATGCAGTGACCTGGGCTGGTCTGAAAGATCGCCATGCGGTGACCGAACAGTGGTTCGGCATCCATCTGCCGGGCAAGGGCGAGCCGGATCTCTCGGTCATCGAGAACGACAACATCCGGATCCTTGAGGTGAAGCGCCACAACAAGAAGCTGCGGGTCGGCTATCTCAAGGGCAACCACTTCACCCTGCGTCTCACCGGGCTGGAGCAGGCCGACGGGCTGGAATCCCGTTTGCAGGCGATAGCAACCCAGGGGGTGCCCAACTACTACGGCGAGCAGCGTTTCGGCCGAGGTGGCAACAACCTGGAGGCCGCCAAGGCGATGTTCGCCGGCAAACGGATCAAGGATCGCAACAAGCGCTCCCTCTATCTGTCCGCCGCCCGCAGCATGCTGTTCAATGCCATCGTCAGCGCCCGCATCGAGCAGGGACTGGCCCATCAGCTGCTGGCAGGCGACTGCGTGATGCTCAAGGGCAGCCACTCCATCTTCAGCGAAGAGAGCGTGACTCCCGAGCTGGAGGCACGCCTTGCCTCCGGAGACGTGCAGCTGACCGCTCCCCAGTGGGGCCGTGGCCGTCTGGCGAGCCAGGGCGCGGCTGCCGAGTTCGAGCAAGAAGTGCTGGCTCCTTATGGTGACTGGTGCGAAGGACTGGAGAAAGCCGGGCTGGATCAGGACAGGCGTCCGCTGCTGCTCAAGCCGGAGCAGATGAGCTGGCAACGGGAGGGCGAGGTGCTGACCCTGTCGTTCTTCCTGCCTGCCGGTGCCTTTGCCACCAGCGTGGTACGAGAGTTAATGCTGGCCGAAGAGGCCGATCACGGTTTCAGGAACTCAACCGATGCGAATTCTGGTCAGTAATGACGATGGGGTACACGCCGAGGGCATTCGCGCCCTCAGCGAGGCGTTGCGTGCCTGTGGCGAGGTCGTGGTGGTGGCACCGGATCGCAACCGCAGCGGTGCCAGCCACTCCCTGACGCTGGAAGTACCGCTGCGGGTCACCCGCCTCGATGCGTCCAGTTTTCACGGCATCAAGAGTTATGCGGTCAAGGGGACGCCGACCGACTGCGTTCATCTGGCGGTCAACGAACTGTTGCGCCCTGAGCCCGACATGGTGGTGGCCGGTATCAATCACGGGGCCAACCTGGGGGATGACGTCATCTACTCGGGGACGGTGGCGGCCGCGACGGAAGGGCGTCATCTTGGTTTCCCCTCCATCGCCGTTTCGCTGGTGGGCAAGACTCATTTCGCCAGTGCGGCCCACTACGCCGCCCAGCTGGTGCGGGGGCTGATGGTGCATCCGTTGCCTGCGGATCAGATCCTCAACGTGAATGTGCCGGACCTGCCGCTCGAGCAGATCAAGGGGATCAGGGTGACTCGTCTTGGCAATCGCCACCGGGCGGAGTCGGTGATCCGCACCGAGGATCCCCGTGGTCAGCCCGTCTACTGGATTGGCCCCCCCGGCAACCAGCAGGATGCGGGAGAGGGAACGGACTTTGCCGCCATCGAGCAGGGTTATGTCTCCATCACTCCCCTGACCATCGACATGACGGCCTACGGCAGTCTGTCGACCCTGGGCGCGTGGCTGGATCTGCAGGGATGACGTTGTGATAGTACAGCGCCTGTTGAATCAACTGATTGCCCAGGATGTCCGCGATTTCCGCGTATTGGCGGCGATTGCGAAGGTGCCGCGCCAGCTGTTCGTGGATGAGGCCATGGCCCACAAGGCCTGGGACAATACGGCCCTGCCTATCGGCCATGGGCAGACCATCTCCCAGCCTTACATCGTGGCGCGCATGACCGAGCTGCTGATCCAGAACGATCCAGCCCATGTGCTGGAGATCGGGACGGGATCGGGCTACCAGACGGCGGTACTGGCCCACCTGGTGGAGCATGTCTACACCATGGAGCGGATCAAGTCGCTGCAGTTTCAGGCCCGGCGTAGATTGCGCCAGCTCGATCTGCACAATGTGTCGGCCAAGCACGGCAATGGGTGGCTAGGTTGGCCCAACAAGGGCCCTTTCGACGCCATTCTGGTGACTGCGGCGGCCAGTGAGGTCCCCAAGGCCCTGACCGATCAGCTGGCTGACGGTGGTCGTCTGGTGTTGCCGGTGGGTGATGGTCAGCAGACCCTGCAGCTCATCGAGCGATCGGGCTCCCAGCTCACCAGCCGGATCCTGGAGCCGGTACGTTTCGTTCCCCTGATTGACGGAGATGTCGAGTGAAGTTGTTTTCCCGCCTTTATGTTCTGGTGATGCAGTGGGCACGCCACAAGTATGCCCCCTGGTATCTGGCCATCACCGCCTTTATTGAATCCATCTTCTGGCCCATCCCGGTGGATGTGATGCTGGCACCCATGGCGCTCGGCAAACCTCATCGCGCCTGGCACTATGCCGCGCTGGCCACTCTCTTTTCGGTGCTGGGCGCCCTGTTTGGTTATCTGCTCGGCTATGCCCTGTGGGAGCCAGTGGTGCAGCCGCTGGTGACCTCGGTTGGCTATGAGGACAAGATTGCCCTGGCCGAGCAGTGGTTCGCGCAGTGGGGCATCTGGGTTATTTTTATTGCCAGCTTCACGCCGATCCCCTACAAGGTGTTTACCGTCACGGCTGGCTTGCTCCACATGGCACTGTTGCCTTTCATCCTGACCTCGCTGATCGGTCGTGGCATGCGCTTCTTCCTGGTTGCAGGTCTGATGCGCTGGGGCGGCGAGAAGATGGAGCGCAAGCTGATGCACTATGTGGATGTGCTGGGCTGGCTCTGTATTGGTTTGGCCGTTGCGGCCTATTTCTGGTTTAGTCGTTAAGGATCCACTATGTGTTCGCGTGTTTGGCAAGGTAGCGGTGTCGTCGTGTTGTCATGGCTGCTGCTTGCCTGTTCCTCCAGCAAGACTGCGGCTCCGGTGCACAGCCTGGGCAATGATCAGGTCGCTTCGACCATCCCCGTGCGTCAAGGTATGACCAAGCCCGGCATTGCAGGCAACGGGTACACCGTGGTCAAAGGAGACACTCTCTATTCCATTGCATTTCGTTCTGGCATGGATGTGGCTTCGCTTATCAGCATCAATGGCATCACTCCCCCCTATAACATTTATCCCGGCCAGCAGCTCAGGCTCGATGGCGCTTCCGCCCCTATGGCGGTGGCAACCGTCGGCAGCCCTGTCAGTCGTGGCAGCGTGACGGGGTCTGGCAGTTACGAGGTGCGCCGTGGCGATACATTGAGCAGCATCGGTCGCCAGTTCGGTCTTTCCAACCAGGCGTTGGCCCAGCGCAACAACCTCCAGGCTCCTTATGCATTGCACGTGGGCCAGGTGCTCAATGTGGGGGGAGCGGGTTCCTCGGGTGGTCAGATGGTGGCAGCAACCACACCGGTTGTGACCAGCACGGGGCCCAAACCCCTGGCCACGGCTCCGGCAGGTACGACCACACCATTTATTGCTCAGAAAACGATTGCTCCTGCCTCGTCAACAGCATACGCTCAGGCGAAAGAACAAAAAACCGTCAGTTCCTCGTCAACACTCTCCTGGCATTGGCCGACCAAAGGGCGGATCGTTGAAGGCTTCTCCGTTGCGGAACAAGGCAACAAGGGCATCGACATTTCCGGCCAGAAGGGCCAACCCATTTACGCTGCGAGCAGCGGCAAAGTGGTCTATGCGGGCAGTGCACTGCGAGGTTATGGCAAGCTGATAATTCTCAAGCACAACGATGACTACCTCTCCGCCTACGCTCACAACGATGAGTTGAGGGTCAAGGAGGGAGACACCGTGAAGGGCGGAGCGGTTATCGCCAATATGGGTAGCACGGATGCGCCGGATGTGCGCTTGCACTTTGAAATCCGGTACAAAGGCAAGTCGATCAACCCGATGGGCTATTTGCCAAAGCGTTAACTCAGAGAGCTGAGTCTTACTCTGGTGTAGGTCAGGGAGAGATATCATGAGCCAAGAACAACTGGTAATGCAGGATGCAGAGTTAGAGTTCGACGAGGAGCTGGAGGTTCAGGAGGAAGAAGAGGTTCAGGAAGTGGCGGCCGAAGCCGAAGAAACCATTTCCGATGAACTGATGGCGCCCGAGCTGAACAAGGTAATGGACGCCACCCAGCTCTATCTGGGGGAGATAGGTTTCTCCCCCTTGCTCACGGCCGAAGAGGAAGTCTACTACGCCCGCCGTGCTCTGCGTGGCGACAAAGCGGCGCGCAAGCGCATGATTGAATCCAACCTGCGCCTGGTGGTCAAGATTGCCCGGCGCTACAACAACCGCGGCCTGGTGCTGCTGGATCTCATCGAAGAGGGCAACCTCGGTCTTATTCGCGCGGTCGAGAAGTTTGACCCCGAGCGAGGCTTCCGTTTCTCTACCTATGCCACCTGGTGGATCCGCCAGACCATAGAGCGGGCCATCATGAACCAGACCCGGACCATTCGTCTGCCCATCCATGTGGTCAAGGAGCTGAACGTCTATCTGCGCACTGCGCGCGAGCTTTCCCATCGTCTCGACCATGAGCCGACCGCCGAGGATATCGCCTCTGCACTGGATCGCTCTGTGGACGATGTGAATCGCATGCTCAAGCTCAACGAGAAGATCACCTCGGTGGATACTCCCATTGGTGGCGATCGCGACAAGGCGCTGCTGGATGTACTTTCCGACGAGCGCGGCATGGGGCCCGAGCTGGAGTCCCAGGAAGATGACATGCGCAGCAGCATAGTGCATTGGCTGGAGGAGCTGAATCCCAAGCAGCGCGAAGTGCTGGCCCGCCGTTTCGGTCTGCTCGGCTATGAACCGGCCACCTTGGAAGACGTGGGCGCCGAGATTGGTCTGACCCGCGAGCGGGTGCGTCAGATCCAGGTAGAAGGGTTGCGCCGCTTGCGGGAGATCCTGCTGGGGCAGGGACTCTCCATCGAAGCGTTGTTCCGCACCAACTAAACGGGTATGAATACCGTCATCAAGATGAAAAAGGGGCCGCAGGCCCCTTTCTTTTTGTCGTGGATCGTCAGGATCACACCGGATCCAGGGTATCCAGCGGCCAGCGCGGCACGGCCTTGACGACCAGGGGTTCGAAGACTCCCGCCTTAAGGCGTTGCATGCCTGCATAGGCGATCATGGCGCCGTTGTCGGTGCAGTATTCGGTGCGCGGGTAGAAGACTTCACCTTTGAGGCTCTCCATCAGCTCGGCCAGCTGGGCGCGCAGATGACGGTTGGCGCTGACGCCGCCTGCCACGACCAGACGATTGAGACCGGTCTCTTTCAGGGCACGACGGCACTTGATGGCCAGGGTGTCGACCACTGCATCCTCAAACGCCCGGGCGATGTCGGCACGGGTCTGCTCGTCGTCGCCATTGGCTGCTATGGTATTGGCGGCAAAGGTCTTGAGGCCGGAGAAGCTCATGTCGAGCCCGGGACGGTCGGTCATGGGACGCGGGAAGGTAAAGCGTCCAGTGGTGCCCTTTTCTGCCAGCCGGGAGAGCAGCGGACCACCGGGGTAGTCCAGACCCATCAGCTTGGCGGTCTTGTCGAACGCCTCACCGGCGGCATCGTCGATCGATTCGCCCAGCAACTGGTAGCTGCCGATGCCATCGACCCGAACCAGCATGGAGTGCCCGCCGGAAACCAAGAGCGCCACGAAGGGGAACTCGGGGGCCTTCTCTTCCAGCATGGGGGCCAGCAGGTGACCTTCCATGTGGTGTACGGCGATGGCCGGCTTGTCCCAGGCCATGGCCAGCGAGCGGCCTATGGTCGCCCCGACCAGGATGGCGCCAACCAGACCTGGCCCCGCGGTATAGGCGATGCCATCGATGTCATCCTTGCCAAGTCCGGCCTCTTTCAAGGCGGCCTGGATCAAGGGGATCGTCTTGCGTACATGGTCCCGGCTGGCGAGCTCGGGAACGACGCCGCCGTAGTCCGCATGCAGCTTGACCTGGCTGTACAACTGGTGGGAAAGGATCCCTTTTTGATCATCGAAGATCGCGATCCCGGTTTCGTCACAGGATGTCTCTATGCCCAATACACGCATTGCTAAAAAATTTCACTGCTAAAATGAGACGGCTATGGTAACCTTCGCGGGTTTTTTAAACCAGAGCGATCTCTGCGGGTTTACTTTCATTCCCTGTCCAGAGTATAATTTCGCACCATTTTAAGACATGCTGATCGATTGAAGGTCAGCTAACAATTTATCACTGAGGTGAAAGGCACATGCCAGTAATCAAAGTCCGTGAAAATGAGCCGTTTGACGTTGCTCTGCGTCGCTTCAAGCGTTCTTGCGAAAAGGCCGGTATCCTGTCCGAAGTTCGTAGCCGTGAGTTCTACGAGAAGCCGACTACCATTCGCAAGCGCGCCAAAGCGTCCGCTGTCAAGCGTCACGCCAAGAAGCTGTCCCGCGAAAACGCACGTCGTATCCGCCTGTACTAATCAAGGGATCATGCCGTGTCTCTGAAGGATCAACTCAAGGATCAGCAAAAGCTCGCCATGCTTGCCAAAGACAAGCCTCGGTTGGGTGCTATCCGCTTGTTGATGGCAGAAATCAAGCAGCGTGAAGTCGATACCCGTGTCGAGCTCAATGATGAAGAGATCCTCGCTGTCGTGACCAAAATGGTCAAACAGCGTCGCGATTCCATCAGCCAGTTTGAAGCTGCCGGTCGCCAGGATCTCGCCGACAAAGAGTCCGCCGAGATCGTTGTGCTGCAGGAGTTCCTGCCACAACAGCTGACCGCAGACGAAATTGCCGCCCTGATCGAGCAAGCCATCACTGAAAGTGGTGCTGCCGTCATGGCTGACATGGGTAAAGTCATGGCTGTCTTGAAGCCAAAAATTCAGGGGCGTGCCGATGTCGGCGCCGTCAGTGCTCAGGTGAAAACCCGCTTGGCGTAACAGGCAACTCTCTTGTTTGGTCGAAGAAGCCGTGCTTCCCATTGGAATGCGCGGCTTTTTTATTTCCTATGCAATGAAACAGGACGGTTATGGCTGGCAGGATCCCGCAATCCTTTATCGATGATCTGCTCGTACGCACGGACATAGTCGAGTTGATCGACTCCCGTGTGCGGTTGAAGAAAGCCGGTAAGAACTACCAGGCTTGCTGCCCTTTTCATAACGAAAAAAGCCCCTCCTTTACCGTCAGCCAGGAGAAGCAGTTCTATCACTGTTTCGGTTGTGGTGCCCACGGCAATGCCATCGGCTTTGTCATGGAGTACGACGGCCTGGAATTCCCCGATGCCATTGAGGAGCTTGCCAGCCTGCACGGTATGCAGGTTCCCCGTGAGCAAACGGCGGGTGGATCAAGCCATAGCCAACCAGCCGTCAGCAAGGATCTGTTCGAGCTGATGAACCAGATTGCGCGCTTCTACGAGAGCAATCTCAAGAACGCGCCTCAGGCGGTGGAGTATCTGAAAGGCCGGGGCCTGACTGGCGAGGTGGTCAAGCGCTTCAACATCGGTTATGCCCCTGGGGACTGGGATCAGGTGCGTCGCCGCTTTGGCGCCAGTCGGGGTCACGAACAACTGCTGATTTCGGGCGGTATGCTGATCCCCCGTGACAGCGGCCCGGGCAGCTACGATCGTTTCCGCGATCGCATCATGTTTCCGATCCGGGACAAACGCGGCCGGGTCATCGGCTTCGGTGGCCGGGTGTTGGGGGATGGCACGCCCAAGTACCTGAACTCCCCCGAAACCCCCATCTTCCACAAGGGGCGGGAACTGTTCGGCCTTTATGAGGTCAAGCAGGCACACAAGGATCCGCGCCGGATCCTGGTGGTGGAAGGCTACATGGATGTGGTGGCGCTCGGCCAGTACGACATCGACTATGCGGTGGCGGCACTGGGGACTGCGACCACCAGCGATCACATCCACACCCTGTTCCGTACCACGGCAGAGGTGGTCTGTTGCTACGACGGAGACAACGCCGGTCGGGAAGCGGCCTGGCGGGCGCTGGATAACGCGCTCTCCCACCTGCAGGACGGCCGTGAACTCAAGTTCGTCTTTTTGCCGGATGGCGAGGATCCCGACTCGCTGGTACGCCAGATCGGCAAGGAGGGGTTCGAAGCGCTGCTCGACAAGGCCCAGTCGTTTGCGGATTTCATGTTCGAACGCCTCGGGCGCGATGCGGCTCTTTCCGGTGAGGCTGGCAAGTTTGAAGTGGCCAACAAGGCCGCCGAGCTGATTCGTCGGGTACCGGAAGGTTTCACTCGCGAGGGGTTGATTACCCGACTTTCCAGCATGATGCGCTGGGGAGAAAACAAGCAGCGGATTGCCGAGCTGTTTGCCCGCAACAGCCAGCCCAAGGCGGAAGTCAACAAACCCAAGGCGACCAAACTGACGCCGATCCGCAGGGCTCTGGCCCTGATGGTGCAGTATCCGGCGATCACTGCCGAGCTGCCGGCCATGCCCGAGTTGGCCGGGCTGCGCCTGCAGGGGATCCCTTTCCTGCTGCAACTGCACCAGCAGATCCTGACCCAGCCGGGAGTGACAACGGGTATCCTGCTGGAGCATTGGCGCGGCACAAAAGAGGGAGAAATACTTGCCCAACTGGCGATGCATGACCTGTTTGAAGAGGTAAAGCTCGACCAGGAGCCCGATATTCTGGGAGAATTGCAGGATACCTTTGTCGGTTTCATCAACCTTTTCCTGAAGCAACGGATCGAAGAATTGCAGGCCAAGGTGGCGCAGGAAGGGCTAAGCTCTGAGGAAACTCAGGAGCTGATGATGCTGATCAGAGAGGTGCAGATTGAGAAAAGAAATGAGAGTGGGGCTTGATATTTGAGTGAGCAGTCCCAATATGAATAGCGTTGCCCGAATCGACGGGATTGAAAGCAAACACTTTATAACCACCTGGCCCCGACAACACTGCGGGCAGGGGTTTCTCATGACCGACGCCGCAACCAGACATAGCATGTCTGGCGGTTTTCTATTAGAATTGGCTATTTGCGCAGCAGCGCACTGTACGCGCAACCTAGCAACACCAACCGGATGAGTTCTATGGAGCAAACCCCGCAGTCTCAGCTTAAACTCCTCGTTGCCAAAGGTAAAGAACAGGGCTACCTGACCTATGCCGAGGTGAACGATCACCTCCCGCAAGACATTGTCGATTCAGACCAGATCGAAGACATCATCCAGATGATCAACGATATGGGCATTCAAGTGGTTGAAAACGCTCCGGATGCCGATGACCTTATCATGGCTGAAGGTGGTACCGCCGATGAGGACGCTGCCGAAGCAGCGGCCCAGGCTCTGGCATCTGTTGAATCTGAGATTGGTCGCACGACCGATCCCGTCCGCATGTACATGCGGGAAATGGGTACCGTCGAACTGCTGACCCGCGAAGGCGAGATCGACATCGCCAAGCGGATCGAAGACGGTATCAACCAGGTACAAAGCTCCGTCGCCGAGTACCCTGAAGCCATCACCTATCTGCTCGAACAGTACGACAAGTACGAAGCCGAGCAGCTTCGCCTGTCCGACATCATCTCCGGCTTCATCGATCCGAACGAAGTGGATGACGTGGCGCCGACCGCCACTCATATCGGCTCCGAGCTCAGCGAGGACGACCTCGCCGACGAAGACGAAGACGAAGATGAGGACGAAGACGAAGACGGTGACAACTCCGACGATGACGGCGACGGTGGCCCGGATCCGGAAGTCGCTCGCGAGAAATTCGGCGAACTGCGTGCCCAGTATGAGGTGACTCGTCTCTCCATTCAGCAGAATGGCCGTGCCCACGACGACACCCAGAATGCCATCGCCCAGCTGGCCGATGTCTTCCGTCAATTCCGCCTGATGCCCAAGCAGTTCGATCGCCTGGTCAACAACATGCGGGAGATGATGGAGCGTGTCCGCGTGCAGGAACGCATCATCATGAAGCTCTGCGTTGAGCAGGCCAAGATGCCGAAGAAGACCTTCGTCGCGGCCTTCACCAACAACGAGTGCGAAACTGCCTGGTTCGAATACCAGAAGCAGGCCGGCAAGGCGTGGTCTCCCCGTCTGCTCGAGATGGACGAAGAAGTACTGCGTTCCATCGGCAAGCTGCAGCAGATCGAAGAAGAGACCGGTCTGTCCATCGCCCAGATCAAGGACATCAACCGCCGCATGAGCATTGGTGAGGCCAAAGCCCGCCGTGCGAAGAAAGAGATGGTCGAGGCCAACTTGCGTCTGGTTATCTCCATCGCCAAGAAGTACACCAACCGCGGTCTGCAGTTCCTGGATCTGATCCAGGAGGGCAACATCGGTCTGATGAAGGCGGTCGACAAGTTCGAATATCGTCGCGGCTACAAGTTCTCGACCTATGCCACCTGGTGGATCCGTCAGGCCATTACCCGCTCCATCGCGGATCAGGCCCGTACTATCCGTATCCCGGTGCACATGATCGAGACCATCAACAAGCTCAACCGTATCTCCCGCCAGATGCTGCAGGAGATGGGTCGTGAACCGAACCCGGAAGAGCTGGCCATGCGCATGGGCATGCCGGAAGACAAGATCCGCAAGGTACTGAAAATCGCCAAGGAGCCCATCTCCATGGAGACGCCCATCGGTGATGATGAAGACTCCCACTTGGGCGACTTCATCGAAGATACCACCCTGGCTCTGCCAGCGGATGCGGCCACCAGTGAGAGCCTGCGCAACGCGACCCGCGAAGTGCTGGCCGGGCTGACCGCACGGGAAGCCAAGGTACTGCGCATGCGCTTCGGTATCGACATGAACACCGACCACACCCTCGAGGAAGTGGGCAAGCAGTTCGACGTCACCCGTGAGCGTATCCGTCAGATCGAAGCCAAGGCCCTGCGCAAACTGCGCCATCCGAGCCGCTCGGAAGTGCTGCGCAGTTTCCTGGACGAGTAGTCCCGGGTTCTGTCAGCCTGACATTGCAACAAAAAGCCCCGCCGTGCGGGGCTTTGTTTTATCCGTGCTGGCATGGGCGTGAAGAGGGGTCATGGAACCGCTTGAATATGGATGAAATCTCGCCAAGTGGTTGATCTGACTATGGACGGGGTATCCGCCATCCCCTATAATCCACGCCGCTAACCAGCATCAATGGCCCCTTAGCTCAGTTGGTCAGAGCAGTCGACTCATAATCGATTGGTCGTGGGTTCAAGTCCCCCAGGGGCCACCATTTTCAGACAAAGCCGCTCTTTTGAGCGGCTTTGTCGTTTCTGGCGCTTACCAGTGTCTGTCCAGATCCTCGGCATAGAGTGCCATGGCGCGCCGGTAGGGAAGCAGGGCGGGATCCGTGGTGGTGGTCGCGAGGATCCCCAGCCGCGTCTCCATCCCCTCCTTGCTGCGCCCCAGGTTGTAGCAGGTCATGGCACGAAACACCTTGAACTCCACGGCATCGGGGAAGCGGGCCAAGGCCTCGTCAAAGGTGGCCAGCGCCTCGGCATGACGGCCCGTGGTGCGATAGGAGTTGCCAAGTCCAAGCAGGGCCCCGCGCAGCGACGCCTCGCCAAGCCCCAGCGACACGGCCTTCTGATAGAGCGGAATGGCCTCGGCCTCTCGCCCCAGCATGTCGTGCAGTCCGGCCACTTCGTAATGCAGCTCGGCGTGGGCCGGGTGCGCGATGAGTTGCAGCAGACCGTGCTGACGGGCTTCCTCGATCCGTCCCTCGGCCTTGAGGGTGTGCAATTGTTTCATATGTGCTCCTGCATGGGGATGAAGGATCAGTATGCCTGCCGACAGGCTGGCGGGGAACGGGTCATGGAGCCATGAAAAAGGCCTCCCGCCGATGGCGGGAGGCCTGGTTCGGCGCCGGGGCAAAATGGCCCTGGCGTGTGTCCAGCCTTACTGGGCGCTCAGGCTGTAGGCCAGGGTCTGGTCGTTGAAGCGCACCACATAGGCACCGACCACTGCCGTGGTGATGTCTGCCCCGGCCAGCTCGGCCACGCCATCCTTGTTGGTGTCGCCGTAGTTCTGGGTCCAGTCCCCCTTGACGTCGAACTTGAAACGCTGGCCGCCGTTGCCATCACCGCTGCCGGTGAAGGTGACGCTGGCCTGCCAGAGGTGATCACCGACCAGGGACATGGGGGTTGTGCCCCAGTTGTTGGTGGTGCCGCGAATGTTGAGGCTGGCGACATTCTTGGCATAGGTGACGCTCACCGGAGTCAGGCTGTATTGCAGGGTCTGATCGTTGAAACGTACCCGGTACTGGCCGATGACCGGGGTGAGGATGTCACTGCCGGTCAGTTCGGCCACGCCGTCCTTGTTGGTGTCGCCGTAGTTCTGGGTCCAGTCCCCCTTGACGTCGAACTTGAAGCGCTGGTTGGTCTGACCGTCGAAGGTGACCAGGGCTTCCCACTGATTGTCGGCGATCAGCGTCATGGCAAGGGATCCCCAGGCATTGGGGGTGCCGCGGAAGTTCAGGGTGGGCAATACGCTGGCGTAGGTGCCGTTGTCGTCGGTGACGGTCACGGTGGCGCTGGCACTGGCGGTCAACCCTTCCGCATCGGTCACGGTGACCGTCACGGTATGGGTACCCGGGGTATCGAACCGGACTGTCTCCGTGGCGGCGGTGCCCCCGCTGGACCAGCTGTAGCTCACCACGCCGCCGTCATCGCTGGAAGCGGAGGCGTCGAACACCACGCTCTCCCCCGCCTTGACGCTGAGGGTTTTGGGGGAGAGGGCGGCGACCGGTGCCTGGTTGCTGGTGAGGGGGGTGACCGTGTAGCGCAGATCGCTCTCGCTCAGGGTGATGCGGTAGGTGCCCGCCCCGCTGACCAGGATATCCTTGCTGCTGCCCTTGTCGGCGATGCCATCCCCTTCGTTGTCGCCGTAGTTCTCGGCCCAGTTGCCGAAGACGTCGAACTTGAAGCGCTGGGCACCGGTGGCGTCACCGTTGCCGGTCAGGGTGAGGGTGGCGGACCAGACACGGTTGGTATCGACGGTCATGGGGGTGTTGCCCCAGGCGTTGTGGGTACCGCGCAGATTCATGCTGCTGAACTTGTTGCCCGGCAGGACGGAACCGCCGCAGGGGCTGGCCTTGGTGCAACCGGCGATGATGGCGGCCGCCTTCATGCCGGGGACGTTCAGGCTGGCCTTGCCGCTGCCATCGACGGTGACATAACCGCCGCTGCAGTAGTCATTGCCCCCCAGGAGGTTGCAGTACTCGCCGGCCGGTAGGCCGGTCTGCACCGAGGCCACCAGGCTGCCGCTCTCGTTGTTGATGGCGACGAAGCCCTTGTCACCGCGGCTGAAGGCTATCTGGTTGTTGCCGTTGTCCCACCAGTTGCTGACGGGCTGGCCTTCGGTCCGGTTGTGGAACAGGGCCATGTTCATGATGGTCGGTCGGCGCTGTTCGCAGTTCCACTGGCTGTCCGTGCAGGGCGTGCTGCCCGGCGCCCCCTTGTCGGTTTCATAGGTGCCCATGTTTTCAAAGCGATAGCCCGACATCACCTGCTTCCAGCCATAGGGCCAGGCCATCATGAAGGTGTTGGCCAGATCGTAGCGGGCACCGCTCATGAAGGTGAGCATGCCGCCACCGCCGTGGCCGCGTTCGCGGTCGTGGTTGACCACGAAGACGAAGGCTTTGTTGGAGGGGAGCAGGCCCCAGCTCTCGCCCAGGGTCTTGAGGTTCTTGATCTGGCCATTGAAGTTGGCGGCAAGATCGGTGCCGTATTTGAAGTCGATGACGGTGTCGATATAGGTGTAGCGGCCCGGCTGAATGTCGGGGGACTCCCCGCCTGCGCCGATCACCTCCAGGTAGGCCCTGGGGCTGCCCGCCTTGTCGAGGATGGCCTTCACATCGGCCGGCGCCATGTGCTTGGCCGCATCGATGCGAAAGCCCGCCACGCCCCAGCCGAGCAGGGTCTTCATGTAGGTGGCGATCTGATCCTGGACGTAGGATGAGCCGGTATTGAGGTCCGGCATGCCGTAGAGGGCGCCGTTCCAGACGTTGTTGCTGTCACCGTAGTTGGTGATGTCGCCGCTGTGATGGAAGTCGTTGTAGCCGAACTGGGGATATTGGTATTGCCCCGAGTTGTAGCTGCCGCCGCCGGTGGCGGTGCCCGAACCCGATGCCAGCTGGTTGAAGACGGCGTCGGCATAGACCTTGACCCCGGCAGCGTTGCAGCGGGCGATCATGCTTCTGAGCTCTGCCTCGCTACCACCGAAGCTGTTGAAATTCTTGAAGCTGACCGGTTGATAGACGGTCCACCAGACCTGGCTGCCCTGCTTGTGCTCGGCGGGCGGGGTGATCTGGACGCCACCGAACCCCTTGGGCCCGAGCACGGTCTCGCACTCGTTGGCGATGTCGTTGAACTTCCATTGGAACAGGTGAACCATGACTCCTTCGGCGCTGGCAGTGTGGCTGAAAGAGCCGAGTGCCGCCGCCAGCAGGGCGGTTCGAAACAGTGTGTTGTGCATGACGATTTTCCCTTCGATCTTGTTATTGACGTATCACTGTCGTGTAGTCGAACGGACAACAAACAACCTCGTTCAGCTCCGTAGCATTCATGAAATCGACGTGGTTGAAAATCGAACAAGCTGAATTAATTAAGAAATGTGAATGAAAATGCTTTCATGCCATTCGGTGGCAGCAGGAGGGGGCAGAGGGGAGCAGATCGGTGCGAGCTCCCGTCAAGCGGGTAGCGAAGGGGATGAACAGGGGCCCCGCAGGGCCCCGTGAACGTTCAGACGTTGGGTTCCTGCTGCCCGGCACTGGCCCGGGCACGACGCCCTGGCAGCATGCGGGTGACCAGGTTGCTGCGCTGGCGCCAGGAGGTGTAGGCGATGGCGCACAGGTGCAGGGCTATCATGCCCTGGAGTGCCCAGGTGCACCACTCGTGCCAGTCGTCCGCCCCCAGATCGAAGCCGGTCTCGGTGTTCTGGAACCAGCCGGTCCCTGCGGTGGCGAGTACCAGCAGCCAGAGTGCCCAGACCGCCAGCTTGCCGCTGCCGTGATGGCCCGGGGTGGGCGGGGTCCGTTCGCGCAGGGCGTCGGCCTGATGGCGAAAATCCTCCCGGCTCGGGATGAGGGCGCGCAGGCGGGCGTGGCCGCGAGCGAAGGTGAGCCCCCACAGCAGGCGTATGCCGATGAGCACCATGACGGCGTATCCCATCCGCTCGTGCCACTCCTCGCCCGCCTCGTTGAGCCAGAGATTGCCGATACAGATGGCCGCCACACCCCAGTGGGTGAGGCGCACCAGAGCATCCCAGTGGAAGGGATCAGCCTTTTTGCTTGGCATAGTTGTGGTACTCCTTCTTCAGGTCGTTGACCTTGGCCAGGTGCTCGCGCGCCTTGGCTTCGTCACCGGCCTGGAGGGCTGCCAGGCTGGCATCCAGCTCGGTCTGCACTTCGGTCATGCCTTCCAGGAACTTCTCCTTCTTGGCGGCGGGCATGTTCTTGCCCTTGGCGACGTCCAGCTGGGCCTTCATCTCCTTGATGTATTTCTCCATGGTGGCCGCGTCGTCGGCCTTGACGGCCTGCTTGTAGTTGAAGCCGATCTTCTTCATCGGCTGCTCCAGATCGCCGGCCATGGCAGGCAGGGCCATCAGGCCGAACATCAGGGGCAGCAGCAGGGGACGCACAGTTTTCAGCATGGGATTTCCTTATGAGACGACGAGATTGCAGGTTGTTATAGCACTCATTTGAGTGCGGTTTCACGCATCATGATGCCATGAAAGGGCGATCATTGTATGAAGAAAGTGCGACCAATTGTGACGAATTGTGCAGGGGATTGCTGTGGTAATGTAGCCGAAAGAGAACGGCCACCGGATCTCGCCTCCGGCAGGGATACAAGGGCGCGCACCTGGTCCGGGAAGGGGCCCTCAGGCAGTGAATCATGCTGCCATTCTTTATCAAAAATAGATTTTTTAACGTCATGTGAGTTTTTCAGGTGTTTTTGTTTTTGAAAGCCACCATCCATGGATGATTCCACTGCCCGAACAGACGCCGTGCAACAAAAAAAGGGCCCGCAGGCCCTTTGAGTGATCGGGATCCGGCCCTTATTCGGCCTGCTCGCGCTCGATGGCACGCCAGCCGATGTCCTTGCGATAGAAGATGCCGTCCCACTGGATGCGGCCAGCCAGGGCATAGGCCCGCTGCTGGGCTTCCTGTACCGTGTGGCCGAGGGCGGTGGCGCACAGCACGCGGCCACCCTGGGTCAGGCTGGTGTGCCCTTCCAGGCGGGTGCCTGCATGGAACACCTTCTCCCCTGCCACTTCGTCCACCGGCAGACCGCTGATGGGGTGGTTGCTGGTGTAGTCGCCGGGATAGCCACCCGCCGCCAGCACCACGCCGATGGCGGCACGGGGGTCATAGACGGCTTCCTTCTGATCTAGCTGGCCGGCGCAGGCGGCGAGGCAGAGATCCACCAGATCGGACTGCATCCGCAGCATGATGGGCTGGGTTTCGGGGTCGCCGAAGCGGCAGTTGAACTCGATCACCTTGGGGTTGCCCTCGGCATCGATCATCAGACCGGCGTAGAGGAAGCCGGTGTAGACGTTGCCTTCGGCCGCCATGCCGCGCACGGTCGGCATGATCACCCGCTCCATCACGCGCTGGTGCACCTCGTCGGTCACCACGGGGGCCGGGGAGTAGGCCCCCATGCCGCCGGTGTTGGGGCCGGTGTCGCCATCAAAGGCGCGCTTGTGATCCTGGCTGGTGGCCATGGGCAGCACGTGCTCGCCGTCCACCATGACGATGAAGCTCGCCTCTTCCCCGTCCAGGAACTCCTCGATCACCACCCGGGCACCGGCATCGCCGAAGGCATTGCCGGAGAGCATGTCACGCACCGCCGCTTCCGCCTCGTCGAGGGTCATGGCGACGATCACCCCTTTGCCGGCGGCCAGACCGTCGGCCTTGATGACGATGGGGGCGCCCTTCTCGCGCAGATAGGCCAGCGCCGGCTCCACCTCGGTGAAGTTCTGGTAGTCGGCGGTGGGAATGGCGTGGCGGGCCAGGAAGTCCTTGGTGAAGGCCTTGGAGCCTTCCAGCTGGGCGGCGGCGGCGGTCGGGCCGAAGATGGTCTGATCGGCGGCGCGGAAGGCATCGACCACCCCTTTCACCAGGGGGGCTTCCGGTCCGACGATGGTGAGGCCGACCTGGTTCGCCTTGGCGAAGGCCAGCAGGCCCTCGATGTCGGTGGCCTGGATGGCGACGTTCTCGATGCCCGGCTCAAGCTGGGTGCCCGCATTGCCCGGTGCCACGAAGACCTGGGTCACCAGGGGGGAGTGTTTGGCCTTCCAGGCCAGGGCGTGTTCACGGCCGCCGTTGCCAATGATCAGTACTTTCATCGTCTCGCTCGCTTCTGTCTGAGTTCACTGGCGCTGCGGTGGCAACCTGCCAGTGGAAAGGATCCGGTGCTAAAGAGGCAGGGCCGCCATCGGCGGCCCTGGGCTGTCAGTGACGGAAATGACGCATGTTGGTGAACACCATGCACATGCCGTGTTCGTTGGCGGCGTCGATCACCTCCTGGTCGCGCATCGAGCCACCTGGCTGGATGACGCAGGAGATGCCCGCGGCAGCGGCGGCATCGATGCCGTCGCGGAACGGGAAGAAGGCGTCGGAGGCCATGACGGAGCCCGCCACGGTCAGCCCTTCATCCTCGGCCTTGATGCCGGCGATCTTGGCGGAGTAGACGCGGCTCATCTGGCCGGCGCCCACGCCGATGGTCTGGCCGTTCTTGGCGTAGACGATGGCGTTGGATTTGACGAACTTGGCGACCTTCCAGCAGAACAGCAGATCCTGCAGCTCGGCCTCGGTGGGTTGACGCTGGCTGACCACGGTCAGATCCCCCAGGGTCACCATGCCCAGATCGCGCTCCTGCACCAGCAGGCCGCCGTTGACGCGCTTGAAGTCAAAGCCTTGCGCCGGGGCAGTCCACTGGCCGCATTCCAGCAGGCGCACGTTCTGCTTGGCGGCGACCGCCTCGCGGGCTGCCTGGCTGATGCTGGGAGCGATGATCACTTCCACGAACTGGCGGGCGACGATGGCCGCGGCGGTCTCGCCGTCCAGTTCGCGGTTGAAGGCGATGATGCCGCCAAAGGCCGAGGTGGGGTCGGTCTGGTAGGCGCGATCGTAGGCTGCCAGCAGGTCGTCACCGATGGCGACGCCGCAGGGGTTGGCATGCTTGACGATGACGCAGGCCGGTTCGCTGAACTCCTTCACGCACTCCAGCGCCGCGTCGGTGTCGGCAATGTTGTTGTAGGAGAGGGCCTTGCCCTGCAGCTGGATGGCGCTTGCCACCGAGCCCGGCGCGGCTTGCTCTTCGGCGTAGAAGGCGGCAGCCTGGTGGCTGTTCTCGCCATAGCGCATGTCCTGCTTCTTGATGAACTGGCTGTTGAAGGTGCGGGGGAAGCGGGACTCTTCGTCGCCTTCCTTGTTTTCGCCGTAGGAGGGCACCAGGGTGCCGAAGTAGTTGGCGATCATGCCATCGTAGGCGGCGGTGTGCTCGAAGGCGGCGATGGCCAGATCGAAGCGGGTGGAGAGGGTCAGGCTGTTGCCGTTGCCATCCATCTCGGCGATGACGCGGTCATAGTCGGAGGCCTTGACGACGATGGTGACGTCCTTGTGGTTCTTGGCAGCGGAGCGGACCATGGTCGGGCCGCCGATGTCGATGTTCTCGACGGCGTCTTCCAGGGTGCAACCGGCTTTGGCCACGGTGGCGGCGAAGGGATAGAGGTTGACGACGACCATGTCGATGGGGGAGATAGCGTGCTCGGCCATGATGGCGTCATCCCGGTCGCGACGGCCGAGAATGCCGCCGTGTACCTTGGGATGCAGGGTCTTGACCCGGCCGTCCATCATCTCGGGGAATCCGGTGTAGTCGGACACCTCGGTCACCGGCAGGCCCGCATCGGCCAGCAGCTTGGCGGTACCACCGGTGGAGAGCAGGGCCACACCACGCGCGTCGAGTGCCTTGGCAAATTCCAGGATGCCAGTCTTGTCAGACACACTCAGCAGTGCACGGCGAATGGGTCGAGCTTGTTCCATCACACTATCGTCCTCAGCATAACGGGGACCGTTCCATGGGAGGCGAGGCTCAACACACAGAGAGTCCCCAAATAAATGGAAGTGGGGGATTTCGCAAACCACTCTCGCCCGGGGCGGCCGTTGGCAAAAGCGTTTTAGGAAATGCCCGCTTGACGCGACGCTCTCTTGTGGGCGCGTATTCTACACAAAAAATGTGACCTGTGGTGGATTTTTTAAAGAGACAAACCCTTGTGGGATGCGGCGTTAAACGTTTTCTGGTGAATTTTTGTGAAACGTTTGTCTTTTCAGTGTTTTGGGGATAAATGGCCGGCAAGTGGGGGGTTAGCTGCTGCTTTCCTGCCTTTGACTGGCAATCGCCGGGCAAAGAGGTGATAGTGGAGGCCGGTTTATATTGAGTACCATGTCGGGAATGTCATGCGGGGGGAGAGGACCATGTATCGGATCGGTGAACTGGCCAAGGCGTGCGGGGTGAAGGCCGACACCCTGCGCTTTTACGAGAAGAACGGCCTCATCTCGCCGGGCATTCGCAACGAATCTGGTTATCGCCTCTACGGGGAGCAGGACAGGCGGCGGCTGGAGTTCATCATCCGCGCCAAGTCGGTGGGCTTCTCCCTCGCGGACATCGGCGAGCTGCTTGCCCTGGACACCAACAAGGCCAAGGTCACCTGCCAGGAGGTGAAGGCCGTGGCCGACACCAAGCTCGAACAGGTGGAGCAGAAGCTCCTGGAGCTGACCCGTTTTCGCGAGAACCTGAAGGCCCTCTCCGACATCTGCTGCGGCGGCCCGCGCTCGGCGGAGCACTGCGCCATCCTCGAGACCCTGGAGTCCGGCGCCCCTTCCCGCCACGAGCACCACGACCATGAGCACTGAGCTGCGCCGGCCCCGGGTCTCCGCCTTTCTCGCCCTCTCCCTCGACGGTTTCATCGCCGGGGAGGGGGGCGATCTGGCATGGCTGGCCCCCTATGGTGGCGACGGGCCGGAGGAGACCGGGTACAGCGCCCTGATGGCGAGCGCAGACACCCTGCTGATGGGGCGCAACACCTACGATATCGTAAGCGCCTTTCCCGAGTGGCCCTACGGGGACAAGCCGCTGGTGGTACTGACCCACAGGCCCGCCGACCCCCGTCCTCGGGTCGCGTTCAGGCAGGGGGCGCTGGCGCAGGTGCTGGACGAGTTGTGGCAGGGGGGAAGCCGTCACCTCTATCTGGATGGCGGGGAGCTGGTGAGGCAGGGTCTGCAGGGGGCCCTGGTGGACGAGCTGACCCTGTTCTGGGTGCCGGTCACCCTGGGGGGCGGGATCCCGCTCTTTACCGGGCCTCTCCCCGCAGGGTTGAGACCGGTGTCGAGCGCCGTGCTGCCAAGCGGCCTGGTGCGGGTTATCTATCACCCCGCCTGACAGCTTGCACGGGGGAGGCAAGAGGCGCACAATCGGCGCGTTTTTCGCCACCAGCCCTTCCAGACAGGGACGATAGGCAAACACGACAACCCCATCAAGGAGCCCATATGGCCAAGAAGAAGGTGACCTGTGTCACCGCCGAACCCGCCTGCGAACATCAGCGCGGCATCATTCAGGACAACCACCTCAAGGCACTGGTGACCTCCCCCCTGTTCCAGGCCCGGGTCGAGCCGAGCAAGAAGGGTAAGGGCAGCTATCAGCGCAAGGCCAAGCACGGCAAGCGGTGGGAGCCCGGCCAACAGCAGATGGCAAGCGTCTGCTGCTGAGCGGGTTTCTGCCGCAAGGCATCAGCTAACACAATCAGGGCGCCAATGGCGCCCTGATTGTTTTTCTATTCGCTGGTGCTGACTTGCGGTCTTGACGCAAGAGAGTGAACCCGTGCTCACTCATCCATAAAGAGTTCGAGCAGCACGTTGAGGTAGCGATGCCCGAGGGACGTGAGCTGCCAGCTGTCGCCGAGATCCTCGATCAGCTCCTTGGTCCGGGCGATGGCGAGCATGGTCTCTACCCGCTCCAGCGGTAGCCCCGTGAAGGCCTCGAACTCCGCCTTGGGGGCGGGTTCAAACAATCTGAACCGGTTCATGAAGTATTCCAGGGGCAGATCGTCCGCGCTTACCTGCCATTGGCTGTCCAGATAGGGGCGGCTCGGATCCAGATAACCTTTCGGATGCTTCACCTTGGCGGTGCGCAGGATCTGCTGGCTCGCGAGATCCGTCACCTTGCCGTGGGCGCCGCAGCCGATCCCCAGATAGTCGCCAAAGCGCCAGTAGTTGAGGTTGTGGCGGCACTGATACCCCTCTTTGGCATAGGCCGAGATCTCGTACTGCTGATAGCCCCGGGCGGTCAGCATGGCGTGGCCCTGCTCGTAGATGTCCCACAGGGTGTCATCTTCCGGCAACGTGGGGGGCTTGGAGGCGAATGCCGTGTTCGGCTCTATGGTGAGCTGATACCAGGAGAGGTGCGGCGGCGCGCAGTCGATGGCCTGCTGCAGGTCGTAGAGCGCATCGTCCAGGCTCTGATCCGGCAGGCCGTGCATCAGATCCAGGTTGAAGGTGGGAAGCGCGATGGCGTGGGCCAGCTCGGCGGCCTTGCGCGCCTCCTCGGGGCCGTGGATGCGGCCGAGCCGGGTCAATTTCTCCTGCTGGAAGCTCTGTACCCCGATGGAGATGCGATTGATGCCGGCCCGCTGGAAGCCAGCGAACTTGTCCGCCTCCACCGTGCCCGGGTTGGCCTCCATGGTGATCTCGCAGTCCGGGGTCAGTGCGATCCGTGCGCGCACCCCGTCCAGCAGTGCCTGCATGGCGTCGACGGAGAGCAGGCTCGGCGTGCCGCCACCGATAAAGATGGAGGAGAGGGGGCGCCCCTGGGCCCAGTGCAGATCCTGCTCCAGATCCTCCAGCAGGGCCGCCACGTACTCGAGGTGGGGCAGCTCCCCCTTCTGGGCGTGGGAGTTGAAGTCGCAGTAGGGGCACTTCTGGACGCACCAGGGCACGTGGATATAGAGGGAGAGGGGCGGCAGTTGCAGCATGGGATTTCCAGTATTCAACAATCAAAAGGGGTCGGGTGGCCCTGGTTGCCGGTGACAACGGGCGGGACGCCGCGAACGAAACGGGGGCCGACGGCCCCCATTGTAGATGACAACGCGGCGGGAGACAGCGCTTTAGTTGACCGCCGCCAGGGCTGCTTTGAGCTTGGCCAGGGCCTGGCCACGGTGGCTGAGCTGGTTCTTGAGCTCCGCCGGCATCTGGGCCGAGGTGCAGTCGTGGTCGGGCACGAAGAACACGGGGTCGTAGCCGAAGCCGTGCTGGCCGCGGGGTTCGTCGATGATCATCCCTTCCCAGCTGGCCTGGCAGATAATGGGGGTGGGATCGTCGGCGTGGCGCATGTAGACCAGCACGCACCAGAAGCGGGCGCTTTTCAGGTAATCCGGCGCGCCCTTGAGCTCGGCCAGCAGCTTGTCGATGTTCTCCTTGTCGCTGGCACCGGCGCCGGCAAAACGGGCGGAGTAGACGCCGGGGCGGCCGTGCAGCAGATCCACTTCCAGACCGGAGTCGTCGGCCACGGCGGGCAGGCCGGTGACGCGGGCGGCGTGGCGGGCCTTGATGATGGCATTCTCGACGAAGGTGGTGCCGGTCTCGTCGGCATCGGAGACTGCAAACTCGCTCTGCGGGATCACCTGGATCTTCATATCGGCCAGCATGGCGGCCAATTCCTTCACCTTTTTCTGGTTCCCTGTTGCCAGGACAAGCTTGTTCATCACACACCTCCGCAAAAATAATCTGCGCATTCTATGCGGGGGAGGGGTTTAGTAAAAGCGCCAATTACCCGGGATCCGGTGCCAACGGGGGATCCGGGTTCCACCCCCTGAGAGGTAGAAGAGATGCATGTTTCCAGCAGGGAATAACCGAAGTGATTAAATACCATTTCAATTCATTACTCTGAGTCAGTAGACTCGCGGCCCAATCGATATTCCTAGGGCTTGAGGTGACTGATGCCATTGATTCTTTTGCTTGTACTCCTGGTGTTGTTCAGCCCGCTGGCCATCGACATCTATTTGCCTGCCATCCCCCAGATGGCCGAGCAGCTGGGGGCCGAAGTGACCCTGATGCAGGGCACCATCACCTGGTTCCTGTTCAGCATGGGGCTGGGGCAACTGCTGGTGGGGCCGCTCGCCGATCGCTACGGGCGCAAACCCATTGCCCTGGGGGGCGTGCTGCTCTACGGCCTGAGCGCCCTGGCAGCCGGCTTTGCTGCCAGCCTGGGCGAGCTGATGCTGGCGCGGGTGCTGCAAGGCTTCGGGGCCTGCGCCACCTCGGTGGCCGCCTTCTCGGTGGTCCGTGACAGCTATGGCCCCAAGAAGAGCGGTCAGATGATCTCCTATCTGAACGGTGCCATCTGCTTTATCCCCGCACTGGCGCCCCTGCTGGGTGGCTGGCTCACCGCCAAGGCGGGCTGGTCGGCGAACTTCTGGTTCATGGCCGGTTACGCCGTCGTGGTCGGCAGCTGGCTGCTGTGGCGGATGCCGGAAACCCGCCCTGAGGAGACCAGCAGTGCTGGCCCGCTCATCAGCTGGTCCCGCTACAGCCCGGTGCTGCGCTCCCCGAGCTTCCTGTTCAACGCGGCGCTGTGCATGCTGGCGATGGCGGTGATCCTCGCCTACGTGACGGCTGCGCCGGTACAACTGATGGTGACCCTGGGGCTGGACATGAGTGGTTTCAGCCACTGGTTCACCGCCAATGCGGCCCTCAACATCCTGGCCTGCTTCCTGGCCCCGCGCTTCATCGCCCGGGTAGGGCCAAGACGGACCCTGCGCATCGGCCTGCTGGTGCTGCTGCTCTCCGCCATCACCCTGACCCTGGCCATGCACATCCCGCACCCGCTGGCCATGATGGGCCCGGTGTTCCTCTCCAGCATCGGTTTTGCGATGATCCTGGGCGCCGCCGCCGGTATGGCGCTGGCCCCCTTCGGCCACTGCGCCGGGACTGCGGCCGCCCTGCTCGGCCTGTTCCAGATGAGCGGCTCCGGCGCCCTGGTGGGGATCACCGGTTGGCTGATGCCGGATCCCCTGAGCCAGCTGGCCCTGCACATGTGGCTGTTGCTGCCCCCGCTGGTGATGCTGATGACCCGCCAGGGTCGCCGCTTGTGTTTGCAATAAATCCTGTGCTCTGATGAGCACACTCAGGGGGCCTTGAGCCCCCTTCTCTTTTTCAGGCGACCCGCCTGCCTCGCATGATCACAGACCCGTGGAGAAAACCGGATGAGCCACACAATCAACGCCGCCCTGGTGGGATACGGCTTCGCAGGACAGACCTTTCACGCCCCCTTCCTGGCCACGACCCCGGGCCTGACCCTGCGCTGGGTGGTGAGCCGGGATGCCGCCAAGGTACAGGTCGCGTTGCCCGGCACCCGGGTCGGCACCCTGGAGCAGGTGCTGGCCGATGACAGCCTCGATCTGGTGGTGATCGCCACCCCCAACGACACCCACGCCCCCATCGCTCGCGAGGCCCTGCTGGCGGGCAAGCACGTGGTGATCGACAAGCCGTTCGCCCTGGATCTGGCCGAAGCGAAGGCGCTGGTCGAGTTGGCGGAGAAGCAGCAACGGCTGCTCAGCATCTTCCACAACCGGCGCTGGGACGGGGACTTCCTCACGGTGCGCCGTCTGCTGGCGGAGGGGGCGTTGGGGCAAGTCGCCCAGTTCGAATCCCACTTCGACCGTTATCGCCCCGAGGTGCGCCAGCGCTGGCGCGAGGCGGGCGGCCCGGGCTCCGGTCTCTGGTTCGATCTCGGCCCTCATATCCTGGATCAGTCGCTCCAGCTGTTCGGCCAGCCGGACTGGTTGCAGGCGGATCTGGGCAAGCAGCGCCCCGGGGCCCTGGCGGACGACTACTTCCATGTGGTGCTGGGTTATGGCGAGATGCGGGTCATTCTGCACGGCAGTTGTCTGGTGTCGGCCGTGATGCCCCGCTTCGTGGTGCACGGCAGTCAGGGCTCCTTCATCAAGTTCGGCATGGACGTGCAGGAGGAGCAGCTCAAGGAGGGCAAGCGGCCTCCGGCGGCGGACTGGGGCGTGGATCCCGCCCCCGGCCAGCTCAGCCAGATCCGGGACGGTCAGCTCGTGCAGCAGACCGTGGCTGGCGAAGCGGGGGACTACGGCGCCTACTATCGCGGTGTCTGCGCCACCATCCGGGGAGAGGGGGAGAACCCGGTGCCGGCCGACGAGGCCCTGGCGGTGATGGCCTTGCTGGACCTGGCCCGGGAGAGCGACCAGCAGGGGCGGCGCCTGCCTTGTCAGAAGCTGTCTGACTGACGGCGTAATCCGGCAGCGCCGAGAGCCTGACAGAAAGACAATGGCTGACTGGCAATCGTCAGGTAATTGGCGATTTGTTGTGCGAATCTGGTGATGAATGGGTGTTTTATATTAATATTTGTCGTTGCAGCAGTGTTTCTTATCATGCCAACGAGAAAATATCATTGTGATACGCGTTTTCATCGGCCGCATATGGGGATATATTTCGCGCGCCTTCGGGCTCCAGCGGCCGGTGTGCCGACAGGAGCCGGGGCGTACAGTGATGGTCCCTGCACCATCTCTCCATCTTTTTTTGAGGGTATGCACATGAACAAAGTACTGGTAGCCGGTATCCTGGGTCTGATGTTGACCGCCTGTGGTCAGAAAGAAGAAGCTGCCGCTCCGGCTGCGACCCCGGCCGCAGACGTTGCTGCCACTGTCGAGAAAGCCGCTAGCGAAGCGTCTGCTACCGTCGAGAAGGCTGCTTCCGAAGCTTCCGCTACTGTCGAGAAGGCTGCCGCTGACGTGGCCACCAAGGCTGAAGCTGCCGTGAGCGATGCCAAGGCCAACTAAGCCAGCACCTCATTGAAAAACGGGCTCGGCGCACTCGCGCCGGGCCCGTTTTTTTATGGCCATGGCGGGGCGTTGCCCGGTCAGCCGAGGGGTTCCACCAGCAGGATGTGGGAGTCGGCCCCCACCACCTTGACCCGGCTGCCGGCCGGCAGCGGCGCGTTGCAGCGCACCGTCCAGACGGTGTCGTCCAGATGCACCCGGCTCATCCCCTGGCTGACCTCGTCCAGCAGGGTCAGCTCGCGGCCCATGTAGCTTTGCATCCGCTCGTTGATGGGAGCGGCGGCATCCAGCCCGGAGCGATCCCGGCGATGCTGCCAGCGCCACCAGGCCCAGGTGGTGAGCAGGGATTGCAGGGCGAAGAGCAGCAACTGCGCCTGCCAGCCGAAGGGCCAGACCAGCAGCAGGAGCCCCACCTCCAGGGCGGCGATGCCGGTCCAGAGCAGAAAGCCCACCGACCCCATCACCTCGATGGCCAGCAGCACGAAGCCGAGTCCCAGCCAGTGCCAGTGGGTCAGCCCCTCGAACAGGGCTGTCATGATTTGCCCGCCTTGCCGTCTTTGTTGAACAGCTCGGCCATGCCCGCCACCGAGCCTATCAGGCTGCCCGCTTCCAGGGGCATCATGATGATCTTGCTGTTGGGGCCTTCACCGATGCGGGCCAGGGCCTCGGTGTATTTCTGGGCCACGAAGTAGTTGATGGCCTGCATGTCGCCCTCGGCAATCGCCTGGGAGACCATGTGGGTCGCCTTGGCTTCCGCCTCGGCGGCCCGCTCCCGCGCTTCGGCGGCGAGGAAGGCGGCCTGACGCTCACCCTCGGCTTTCAGGATCTGGGACTGCTTCTCCCCCTCGGCCTTCAAGATCTTGGACTGGCGCACCCCTTCGGCCTCCAGCACCTCGGCCCGCTTCTGGCGCTCGGCCTTCATCTGGGCGTTCATGGCTTCCACCAGGGCGAGGGGCGGGCGCACATCCTTGATCTCGATCCGGGTCACCTTGATGCCCCAGGGGGCGGTGGCCGCATCCATGGTGCGCAGCAGCTTCTCGTTGATGGTGTCGCGCTGGGAGAGCATTTCGTCCAGCTCCATGGCGCCGAGCACGGTCCGCATGTTGGTCATGGTGAGATTGCGGATGGCGCTGGTGAGATCGTTGACCTCGTAGCCCGCCTTGCGGGCATCCACCACCTGCACGAAGCTGATGGCGTCGATGGTGACGTTGGCGTTGTCCCGGGAGATCACCTCCTGGGCCGGGATGTCCAGCACCTGCTCCATCATGATGATCTTGTGGCCGATGCGGTCGATGTAGGGGATCAGCAGGTTGAGGCCCGGGGAGAGGGTGCGGGTGTAGCGGCCGAAGCGCTCCACGGTCCAGTTGTAACCCTGGGGCACTATCTTGATGCCGGCACTCAGGGTGGCGAGTACCAGGAATATGAAGATCCCCAATACAATCAATGACTCATTCATGATTAAGCTCCTTATGAAACACTTTCACTAGCCTAGGGTCTGGTGCCATCCACCACAAGCAGATTCGCTTCTCTATTGCCGCTACACGGCTTTACTAATTACCAAAACGCATTAAAGAGCATTTTTTATTATTTTGAGGGATAAGCGCTCCTGCCTATAGTCGCCCCAGATGTCGCGATGCCGAGGAGCGGGCCCTGATGGATTATTTACCTATGTTTGCCAGGTTGGAAGGCCGCCCGGTACTGCTGGTGGGCGGGGGCGAGGTTGCCCTGCGCAAGGCGCGCCTGCTGCTGGCGGCAGGTGCCCGGATCACCCTGGTCTCTCCCGTGCTCGAGCCCGAGTTCCATGAATTTTCCGGTCGCTTCACCCATGTGGCGGCGCGTTTCGACCCGGCCCACCTGGCAGGGCAGATCCTGGTGGTGGCCGCGACCGACGATCTCGAGGTCAACGCCCTGGTCTACCAGAGCGCCACCGAGCGCGGTCTGTTCGTCAACCTGGTGGATGACCCCGAGCGCTCCAGCTTTATCTTCCCCTCCATCATCGATCGCAGCCCCATCGTGGTGGCCGTCTCCAGCGGCGGCAAGGCCCCCGTGCTGGTGCGCCTGTTGCGCGAGCGGCTCGAGAGCCTGCTGCCCCGCCATCTTGGCGGTCTGGCGGAGCTCTCCGGCCGGGTGCGCCGCCGGGCCAAGCAGGTGCTGGCCTCCCTCTCCGATCGCCGCCGCTTCTGGGAGCGCGCCTTTGCCTCCAACACCCTGGCCGGTCTGATTGAGAAAGCCGATTGGCAGGGTGCCGAGCAGTGGCTGAACGAGGGACTGGACAAAGCCCGTACCGAAGTGGGAGAAGTGGTGCTGGTAGGGGCGGGCCCGGGGGATCCTGGCCTGCTGACCCTCAAGGCGCTGCAACAGATCCAGCAGGCCGAAGTGGTGCTCTATGACCAGCTGGTCTCCCCCGAGATCCTGGACCTGGTGCGCCGCGACGCCACCCTGGTGTCGGTCGGCAAGAAGGCGGGTGCCCACAGCGTGCCCCAGGAAGAGACCAATCGCCTGCTGGTGGAATATGCCAAAGCGGGCAACCGGGTGGTGCGCCTCAAGGGGGGTGATCCCTTCATGTTCGGCCGTGGTGGCGAGGAGCTGGAAGTGCTGGCCGAGGAGGGCATTCCCTTCTCCGTGGTGCCCGGCATCACGGCCGCCGCCGGCGCCACCGCCTATGCGGGCATTCCGCTCACCCACCGCGACCATGCCCAGAGCGCCGTCTTCATCACCGGCCACTGCCAGAAGGAGGGCAAGGAGCCCGACTGGCAGCAGCTTGCGGCCACCAACCAGACCCTGGTCATCTACATGGGGCTGATGCGCTCCGAGCATATCCAGCAGCAACTGGTAAGCCATGGCCGACGCGCCGCCACCCCTATCGCCATCATCGAGCGGGGCACCACGGCCCGTCAGCGGGTGCTGACCGGCACCTTGGCGGATCTGGCCGAACTGGCCCAGCAGGCGGTGAGCCCGTCGCTTATCGTCATCGGTGAAGTGGTGGCCCTGCGCCAGCAACTCGCCTGGTTTGGCGAACAGGGGCAAGGGCAGGAAGCAGAAAGCGGCCACGAGCTCAAGCTGGTGAGCCTGGCCTGAGAGGCGAGACCCGAATCGATTTGACGGTGCGGCCATAGCGGCACCGAACTGAACCAACACCGCGCCCCGAGCAGGTGCGATAGCAATGAACCGAGGACCCAGACATGGACCGTGAAAGACTGACCCAACTGCAGCCATCCGATGCACAGAGCATCCGTGCAGGTGTCACCCGCGAGCGACTGACTCACCTGCAGCAACTGGAAGCCGAGAGCATCCATATCATCCGCGAGGTGGCCGCCGAATTTGAAAACCCGGTGATGATGTACTCCATCGGCAAGGACTCCTCCGTCATGCTGCACCTGGCCCGCAAGGCCTTCTATCCGGGCAAGATCCCCTTCCCCCTGCTGCACGTGGACACCAACTGGAAGTTCAAGGAGATGATCAAGTTCCGGGACGAGACCGCCAAAAAGTTCGGGCTGGATCTCATCGTCCACAAGAACCCGGACGGTCTGGCCATGGACATCAACCCCTTCGTGCACGGCAGCAGCAAGCACACCGACATCATGAAGACCGAGGGGCTCAAGCAGGCGCTCAACAAATACGGCTTCGACGCCGCCTTCGGTGGTGCCCGTCGCGACGAGGAGAAATCCCGCGCCAAGGAGCGCGTCTACTCTTTCCGCGACAAGTCCCACCGCTGGGATCCGAAGAACCAGCGCCCGGAGCTGTGGCGCGTCTACAACAGCCAGGTCAACAAGGGGGAGAGCATCCGTGTCTTCCCGCTCTCCAACTGGACCGAGCTGGACATCTGGCAATACATCTATCTCGAGAACATCGACATAGTCCCGCTCTACTTCGCGGCCATGCGCCCCGTGGTGGATCGCGGCGGCATCAAGATCATGGTGGATGACGATCGCATGCCCATCGGCCCGGAAGACGAAGTGAAGCAGGAGCTGGTGCGCTTCCGTACCCTCGGCTGCTACCCGCTGACCGGGGCCATCGAATCCAATGCCACCACCCTGCCGGAGATCATCGAAGAGATGCTGATCACCACCTCGAGCGAGCGGCAAGGGCGGCTCATCGACCACGATCAGGCCGGCTCCATGGAGCAGAAGAAGCGTCAGGGCTATTTCTAAAAAATGTTCTAAGGAATCGCAACATGAACAACCACATTCAGACCGCCATCAGCGAACAGGGCATTGAAGCCTACCTGCACGCCCAGCAGCACAAGAGCCTGCTGCGTTTTCTCACCTGCGGCAGCGTGGACGACGGCAAGAGCACCCTCATCGGCCGCCTGCTGCACGACTCCCAGCAGATCTATGAAGATCAACTGAAGGCACTGGAGTCCGACAGCCAGAAGCTCGGCACCACCGGCGAGAAGCTGGACCTGGCCCTGCTGGTGGACGGCCTGCAGGCGGAGCGCGAGCAGGGCATCACCATCGACGTGGCCTACCGCTATTTCTCCACCGCCAAGCGCAAATTCATCATCTCGGACACCCCGGGCCATGAACAGTACACCCGCAACATGGCCACCGGCGCCTCCACCTGCGATCTGGCCATCATCCTGATCGACGCCCGTAAGGGGGTGCTGGATCAGACCCGCCGCCACAGCTTTATCGCGAGCCTGCTCGGCATCAAGCAGTTCGTGGTGGCAGTGAACAAGATGGACCTGGTGGAGTTCAGCCAGGAGGTGTTCGATCGCATCAGCGCCGATTACCGCGAATTCGCCAAGAAACTCAGCGTCGACACCATCCACATCGTGCCGGTCTCGGCCCTGGACGGTGACAACGTGGTGAACCCGAGCGACAAGCTGGCCTGGTACCAGGGCGAGACCCTGCTCTCCTTGCTGGAGTCCGCCGAAGTGGAGCGCGAGCTGGAGCGTCATCCGGTGCGCCTGCCGGTGCAGTACGTGAACCGCCCCAACCTCGATTTTCGCGGCTTCGCGGGCACCCTGGCCTCCGGCATCCTGCGGGTGGGCGACAAGCTTGCCGTGCTGCCGTCCGGCAAAGAGAGCACGGTGACCCGCATCGTCACCTTCGACGGGGATCTGGAGTACGCCCTGCCGGGTCAGGCCATCACGGTCACCTTCGCGGACGAAATCGACATCAGCCGGGGCGACCTGCTGGTGGATGCGGCGAAAAAGCCCCAGGTGACCCAGAACGTGCTGGCTCACATCGTCTGGATGGGGGAAGAGTCCCTGCAACCGGGCCGGGTCTATGACGTCAAGCTGGCCACCAAGAAGAGTCGTGGCCAGGTGGAGGCCATCCGCCACCGCATCGAGATCAACAAGCTCGACGAGCTGCCCGCCTCCGAGCTCAAGCTCAACGAGATCGGCCTGTGCGAATTCAGCCTGACCGACCCGGTGGCGTTCGACCCCTACAAGGAGATCCGCGACACCGGCAGCTTCATCCTCATCGACCGGCTGACCAACGTCACCGTCGGTGCCGGCATGATAGTGGAAGGGCTGGCGGCCAAGGTGATGGCGGGGCAATACAGCGAGTTCGAAGTGGAGCTCAACGCCCTGGTGCGCAAGCACTTCCCCCACTGGCAGGCGCTGACCATCAGCAACGATTCCGGCAAGGAGTAAGCCCATGACCTGGCAACAATCCCTGGTGCTGGGTCTGCTGGCTGCCCTCGTCGCCCTGCTGATCCAGGGCAAACTCCGGCCGGCGCTGCTCTTCTCGGGCGCCGTGCTCATCACCTACCTGAGCGGCCTGGCGGACATCAACGCCGTGGTGGCGGGCTACACCAACAGCGCCCTGCTGACCCTGGTGTTGCTGCTGCTGGTATCGCTCGCGGTGGAGAAGACCCGGGTCATGAGCTGGTTTGCCAACCTGGTGGGCACCGGCTCCTTCAACAAGGTGCTGGTGAAGGTGTGGTTTTCCACCGCCTTCCTGTCGGCGTTCGTCAACAACACCGCCGTGGTGGCGTCCATGCTGGGGGCGGTCAAGCGCAACCCCAACCATGCGCCCTCCCGGCTGCTGTTGCCCATGTGCTTCGCGGCGACCTTTGGCGGTGTGCTGACCCTGATCGGCACCTCCACCAACCTTATCGTCAACAGCTTCCTCATCAAGATGGGGGCCAAGCCGCTCGGCATGTTCGACTTCTTCATGGTGGGGGCGGGGACCCTGCTGACCGGCCTTATCGCCGTGCTGCTGTTTGCCCGCCACCTGCCGGAGCAGGACACCGAGATGAGCCGGGAATCCGGCTATTTTCTCGAGGCCAAGGTGGGCCCCGGCTCGCCCATGGCCGGGCGCAGCGTCAAGGAGAACGGCCTGCGCAGCCTGAAAAGCCTCTATCTTGCCGAGATCATCCGGGGCAACCAGGTGATCTGCCCGGTGCAGCCGGAACACGAGCTGCACGAGGGGGACATGCTGCTGTTCTGCGGCGACGTGGAGAGCGTCGGCGTGTTGCAGGAGCTCAAGGGGTTGGATCTCTACGGCCAGCACCGCCTCAACGGCCAGCACCTGGTGGAGGTGATCGTCAGCCACAGCTCGCGTCTGGTGGGTCAGACCATCAAGGATGCGGAGTTTCGCACCCATTTCGATGCGGTGGTGCTGGCGGTGCGCCGGGGCGAGACCCAGCTCACCGGCGGCCTCGGCCAGATTGAACTGCACGCAGGGGACACCTTGCTGCTGGCCCCCGGCCCCAAGTTTGCGGGCAACAAGTCCCTCTCCCGGGAGTTCGTGGTGGTGAGCGGGCTGGAGGCCTCCACCCGGCTCGATGCCACGCGCAGCGCCGCCGTGGTGGCGGGGTTCCTCGGGGTGTTGACCCTGTCGGTGCTCGACCTGGTGCCGCTCTTCAAGGGGCTGCTGGTGATGCTGGTGGTGCTGCTCTTCTCCCGCATCCTGACCCTGGACGAGATCCGCCGCCGCTTTCCCCTGGATATCTGGCTGGTGGTGGGCGGGGCGCTCGCCATCGCCGATCAGCTGGAGAAGAGCGGGCTGGCCAAGCTCATCGCCGACTGGCTGATGGGGGAGTTCAACGGGGCCAGTCCCTTTATCGCTTTCGTGGGGATCTATCTGTTTACCCTGGTGCTGACGGAGTTGATGAGCAACAACGCGGCGGCGGCCCTGGCCTTTCCCATGGGATTCCAGCTGGCGCTCAGCATGGACGTCTCCACCATGCCGTTCATTCTGGCGGTGCTGTTCGGGGCGAGCTCCAGCTTTATCCTGCCCTACGGCTATCAGACCAACCTGATGGTCTATGCGGCGGGCAACTACAAGATGCCGGATTATCTCAAGCTGGCCCTGCCTGTCTCCCTGGCCTACAGCATCGGGGTGATCGTCATGGTGCCCCTGCTGTTTCCGTTTTAAGGTCTGATACCGGGGGATGTGTTAAGGGCTGCTTATGTTAACGCGGCTTTTATCAAGGCTGCTTATGATACAGGGGAGTGCCAGGGCACTGGCATCCAGGCGTGAGCGCCAATCAGGGGGAGTTGCATGCGCATCTCAGGGCATCAGCACCTTGCCGCCTCATCGCGAGGCGGCTCCCCGCTGTAGCGGACAGTTTTCAGTATTGCGGCGTGAGCGCCAATCAAGGAGTGTTGGATGAGCAATGCCATGGCATCAGCACGTTGTCGGCTGATAGTCCGAGGTGGCTCCCTGTGGTGCCGGACAGTTTAAGTTTTGAGGCGTGAGCGCCAATCAAGGAGTGTTGGATGAGCAATATCGTGTGGCATGCCCATGCCGTCGACAAACAGAGCCGGGCCGAGCAGAAGGGACAGAAGCCCCTGGTGATCTGGTTCACCGGGCTCTCCGGGGCGGGCAAGTCCACCCTGGCGGGGGCGCTGGAGCAGGCGCTGGCCGCCTCGGGCAAGCACACCTATCTGCTGGATGGGGACAATGTGCGCCACGGCCTCTGTGGCGATCTCGGCTTCGATGACGCCGCCCGCCAGGAGAATATCCGCCGGGTCGGCGAAGTGGCAAAACTCATGGTGGATGCGGGACTGATCGTCCTCACCGCCTTTATCTCGCCGTTCCGTGCCGAGCGGCAACTGGTGCGCAATCTCGTGGGTGAAGAGGAGTTCGTCGAGGTGTTTGTGGATGCACCCCTTAGCGTGTGTGAAGAGCGCGACCCCAAGGGGCTCTACAAGAAGGCGCGGGCGGGGGAGATCCGTAACTTCACCGGTATCGACTCCGCCTACGAGGCCCCCGAGCAGCCGGAAATCCATCTGCTGAACGCCGGCAAGCCGGTGGAAGCGCTGGTGGAGGAGCTGTTGACCGCCCTGCGGCTGCGGGGCTTGATCGACTGAGGTTGATTATTGATACCGAGGGTTTCTATCAGAGGGGGCATTTGCCCCCCTTATTTATTGCTTTCCTACTATGATCCCCCTTGTCGCTGCCACCATTTCTCTGTTGAGTGTTTTCGAGACCTTAGGGTGCAATAAGCTCAACGCTTTGCACCACGAAAAGTGGAGGTACTCGGCCAAGCGCCTGCGGTATGGCTTTTAATGCGGCTGAGACATCATTTCTGTTGTTACTTTGGCTTATATGTATGTTAGGCGATCTATGTTGCTTGCTTAGCATGCCAAACATAATATTTCTTGCTATTAGCCCAGTTGGCGACACTCTTACCTTCTAGGGCTTTTATTGCATCTGTCATGGCATCAGTGAGAGTTGCATAAAAATTGCCAACAATCTTCCCATGCTCAACATAGATGTATTTTTTTTCGAAAAGATCGTCGCAACCCATTTTGCACATAAGAGCTGCAATATTGCCAAAATCTAGTTTTTCACTGTTACTGCATTTTGACCTGTTCTTGATGTGAGCTGCAACTAACATATTTTCTGGGAAATCACGATTGCAAAGGATACAAGGTGCCTGTGCGCGACCGTTCAACAGAAATGCTCGCAGAATTGATTGCTCGGCACGTCTTTTTGATATTGAATCTGGATCTAGGTCAAAATCCTCGATAGTTTTAGGCAAAACCTTAGATAAACTTACATCTAGGGCATCAATTTTTATATTTTTAGACACTATGAAGGATGGTGCATTTTCAATGTCTGGGTTTGACATTCTCGCACCATAGCCTTGTTGCACAAGAGCTTCTAATTGCTCAAGAGTCTTAACCCTCACATAGTCTGCTTTGTATCTAGTACGGGTTGCAACGTACATTCTGTCCTCGTGCAAGTGCGGGTACAACGGCTTTCCTTTGTATTTCCCACTGCTAACGTTTGCTTCCAATGACATTATCTTCCTCTATGCGTACGTTTAAAGCACCAGTAGGGACATACAAAACGCGCAGCAGTTTGGCTGTCCCTCAGATTGGCTTTGTTATGTTTGTTTATTTCACTAATGCTCTACATACTTTCTTGGCGATTTCATTTATGGCCATATTCTCTGATGACAGAGCCAGCTTGTCTGCCAACATAGGACTATATTGCATAACCTGTTGTCTTGTTACATTATGCCATATTGGAAGAATAACTTTTTTACCTTCAATTTCTCTTGCTACGAGTGAGTTAAGTTCGTACTTGGTCCAGTTTTTATCTAGAAACTTAGGCGATAAAACAACGATACCATATCTTGACGTGACGAGGCCTTTATCAATAGATTCTCGGAGGCTATCTCCAATTTCCAATTCAAACTCGTCATACCAAATCCTAAAGCCATATTCTTTGAGAATACCTGCTAAAGGTCGTACAAAGTCATCTTTATCTTCACTAGCATGTGAAATAAATGCATCATATCCAATTTCTTCCGGCGGTTCGTCAGACTCAACATAGTCACGATCCATCATCCTCATCATGATACCAGTATGAAACGAAAATGCCTCGTCGGGAGAGTTGAACTTTGACTTGTCATAGAGGTTTATTGGCGTATCACCGCCGACTACCCACCATTCAGGTATTTCTTTGTCGGTAGTAACTACAGAAATTACAGCATCGTCGCGCCCCAGCAATCGGAACGATTCTACAAAATCTACAGATGTTACCGTTGTGTCAGCTTGGCGTTGCACGTAATCCCAAGCACGTTTCTTTAATTCTTCAATATCCATCTTAGATAATTATCTCCACATGAACATAACGCTTAATTAAGGGGGCTGTAATGTATAATGTTATGGTCTCAGGGCCGTAGGTTGGGATTACTATTACGAAACCCAACATTCTAGCAATTATTCACGGTAAACGTCGGGCTTCGCAAGCTCAGTCGATATCTACTGTAGGGCCGTAGATCAGGATTGAAATCAGGGCTGCCGCGCATGGTATATCGCCATTGCTTATATATTTCCTCAGATAAGGCTACCACCCCTGAAGTTCAACCTCCAGTTTTCTGCACTTTCCCTTCTGTGTGGATCTAGTCTGGCTCTTACGAGGGGTGAATGAACAAACTGCTTATCAACGTATAAGGAGGTAATTTACTAGCATGCTTATCCCCACTTCAATCAGTTATCGCTGGATTTATTGGCTGGGTTACCTAGCTTCGACCTTAACCATATATTTATATCGCGGATAACCTCTTTGCGCAGGCTTTTCCCGTCGCTGTCTTTCAACCCATGATCCAGTGCTTCGTAACGCCGATACTCGATATTGTTCTTCCCGAGTTCTTTAAGGCGCTGCACCAACTCATCTGTTTTTTGCGGTGATACCGAAGTATCCATTCCACCCTGAATGATCAGTAAAGGAGAATTGACTTTTATAAGGGTATCCAGCTGATCGATGGAGAGCATCTGCTGCCACCAATGATAGCCATGCCCGCTGACGTCAATCTCAAAGGGGTTGCTGTGAAGAACATGCTCGGCAAACCCTTTAAAGTCATCGACCTCTTTTTTCGCCGCAGCGGGGTTTTTATGCTTTACCGCGATGCTGTGTGAGACGTCATCGATAAACCAGCGGCCACCGCCATTAAAGGAGATAGCGGCATCGATATAGTCAACTTCTGCGCTCACCAGGTTGGATATAACGGCCCCTTCACTGCCGCCCAAGAGGATGAGCTTTTTGTATTGCCCGTCTTTTCGAACGATATCGAGCACAGTGTTGATATCCGCGACCCGCTGCGCAGGATTGTCCTTTTCAAGGTACTGGGCAGGGCAATCCTTGCGTTCGGCATCTTTACTGTATTTTAATTTGCGATTGATGCCGTACTTTTCGATTAGCAACACATCAGCTTCTGGCCAAACATTTTTATACTCGGTGAGTATGGATTCTATTTTCAACACACTATTGCAATCAGAACCTTGCAGGATCAACAGCAATGTATCTGCGCCATGGGCATGTTGGACAAGATAATAGGAGATAGGCGAGCCATCATCCCTGCTCGCTGTGCGAGTCATGATCTCCTGAGGGTTCACCGAACTTGTCAAAAAGAGAAAACCAAAAAACATTAATAGAACTTTCATATTGAATATGATGGTTGTGGTTTTTAATGATTGATACTAAGAAAAATGTGGTAATCACATGCTATTAATCTTATCAGTTTATCTATTTGGGAACATTGAATGATTTAAATTCCATAGGCTAAACCTTGCTTGTTTCTGAGCACTAGCTGATAGGCGTGATCTCGCATTAAAAATATCATCAACTCAATATCCTTAAGTTGGGATAATTTAATAGGATGGGCTTCCCATCGAGGTGGGGGGTGACCGGCATCGTTACAATGAGCAAGATATATTCGTTGTTTGCTCCGATACAGGGCGAAAAAACTCATGTCACATTGCTTAGCTATAGATAAATAAGGTTCAAAAGAAAGTTCATACAAATTCATTTCATCATATTCAGTTGAGCTTATATAACGAGACATCTCGTAATATGAATCAGGTAAGCTCGCGTCTTGGCTTATTGAATCAAATAACTTGATAACTTCTTGAATATGAGAAAGCTTTATTATTGGTTTTCTTTTCAAACTTTTACCTCTTTGGTCGTGATTTCCCCAACATTCAGGCAAAGCTACCGCCCCTGAATTTCAGCCTCCAGCCTGCTGCGCTTTTCCTGTGGCTCCGGTCTGGTTCATGGCTGACTCCGACAAGAGGTGATCCTGATGGCCATGTTACCGAACGGAGCTGGTTAGGGAAGGGGGAGCGGGCGATTTCTCGGGCAAGATCAATAAATTGGGGGGGGGGGCTGCGGGGGCCTGCGGCAGGTTGGATAAGAGGGATCTCAAGGCGCGACGCTTTCCCGCTTCCCGCTTCCCGCTTCCCGCTTCCCGCTTCCCGCTCAACGCTCAACGCTCAACGCTCAACGCTCAACTCTCAACGCTCAACGCTCAACGCTCAAGGCCCAACGCCCAACATTCACGGTGTATGGATGGGAGAGTGAGCAAGACCATTGCCCTGCTGAGGGCCATGCGGTGCAGCCGAGAGGGTCGGCGTGGCACGGGCGAGCAGGTGGTTGGGAGGGGGCGAAAGACCCGCGGGTTCAGTCGAGGACTCGAATTTGAAACCCGCTCAGACGCCCATGCTCCACCCAAAAGAGGGGCCCGCTGCCGGTGACGGCAGGGGCCCATTTTTATTGTTAGCGCACGGTCTTTAGGTCTGGTTTCCTCCGTGAAGGCTCAGCGGGCCAGCAGGGGTTGGCCACTGGTCAGGGGCGAACTGGTTGGCTGGGTGGCGGGATGCTGCTGGAACTGGCGTACCAGCCGCTCCAGATCCCCGAGCTGCTTCACGAGGGCAATAATGCCCTGCACGGCGTGGCGGCTGCCCTGGCTGGAATCGTCGGCCAGACGCTTGATGTCCAGCACGCTGTGGTGGATGTCCTGGGTGACCAGGGATTGCTCCTGCACCGCCTGGGCTATCTGGTTGCTGCCTGCGGTCACCTGCAACAGGCGTTCGCTGATCTGTTGCAGGATATCGCCGGTGGCGGCGGCCTTGAGGCGGCAACTGGCGGAGAGCTGTTCCCCTTGCGCCATGGCCTGCTGGGCATCGTCGGCGCTGGCCTGCAAGAGGCTTATCATCTGCTGGATCTCGCCGGTGGAGGATTGGGTCTTGATGGCCAGGGTGCGGATTTCGTCCGCCACCACCGAGAAGCCGCGACCGGACTCGCTCGCCCGGGCCGCCTCGATGGCCGCATTGAGGGCCAGCAGGTTGGTCTGGTTGGCGATGTTGTTGATGACGTCCAGGATGCCATCGATGGCGCGGCACTGGCTGGCCAGCGCCTCTATCACGGCGCGGGAGGTGAGCAGCTCGCCGTGAACCCCTTCCACCGCCGCCACGGTATCGAGCACGCTGCGATTGCCCTCCCGAAACAGCACGGCGGTGTTGTCCAGGCTGTCCGAGGAGGCGATCGAGCTGTGGGAGACCTCGCGAATGGACGCCGTCATCTCGGTGATGGCGGTCGCTACCTGGTTGGTCTGGGCCTGCTGTTGCTGCAGGTTGCCGGTGATGGACTCGGCATTGTTCAGATCCGTCTGCGCCGCCTGCACGATCTGCTGGCAAGTCTGCTGGGTGCGGGCCAGCACCGCATTGAACTCGGCCTGGTTCATCTTCATGGCGAGCTCGACGGCAGCCAGACGATCGACCCGGCCGGTATACAGCAGTTGCATCAAGGGGTTGTCGAAACGGTGGCGGGCCAGGGTCTCCAGCCGGGCGAGGCGCCGGGAGAGGGTCTGGCAGATGACGAGCGCAACCACCAGGGGCAGGGCGCCGATGAGCAGAGGCCAGCCCGGGCCGTGCTGATAGCCGAGGGGGACCAGACTGGCCAGCAACGCCATCAGGCAGAGGTGGATCCCCAGGGTGTGGCAGCAGGGAGGCAGGCGCAGGGCCCGGGGGGTCTTGCCGCGGCGCATCTCGTCATAGACCCGCTCCGCACGCTGCTTGATCGCGTCGTCCGGCGCCGTGCGCACCGACTGGTACTCCACCACCTTGCCGCTTGCGTCCTGAATGGGGGTGACGAAGGCGTTGACCCAGTAGTGATCCCCGTTCTTGCAGCGGTTCTTGACCGGGCCCATCCAGCTTTTGCCTTCCCGCAGATGGCGCCACATGTCGGCAAACGCCTGGGGCGGCATGTCGGGGTGGCGGACCAGGTTGTGGGGCGCCCCTTGCAGCTCCTCCAGGGTGAAGCCGGCTATCTGGCAGAACTCGTCGTTGGCATAGGTGATGCGGCTCTCCAGATCCGTGGTGGAAATCAGGTTCTGGTGCGACGGGTAGAGGCGCTCACGCTGGGTAACGGGTTGATTGACTCTCATGGTACTTCCTGCCTGACAGGGGAAAGAGAGTCTGGTTGCAATTCGTACACCAGAGTGCCCAAAAACGCTTAAATTGCGTTCTATATGTCTCTTTTGCGCTCAAAACCCGCAGAGGGCCGTACATGGCCCGGGCTCGCGTCTGTCCCGGCCGTCAGGATTCGCTTTTTGGGAGCCGTTTTGGCAATGGCAGGGCGGGTTTCGCAATTTGGCAAGGCGGGGCCTGGGCCTCCGCCAGCCTCAGGCGGACAGATCCGGCTCGCTGACCGGGGCCGGCATCTGGGTCTCTATCTGCAGGTGGGTGGAGAGCAGGGTCTTCAGATCCTGCAGGTACTCCTCCAGGGGGGGCTCGTCCAGCAGCAGGGCAAGCTCGTTGCCGATGGGGGTGAGCCGGTAATAGAGCAGGGTGAGGTTGCTCTGGCGTTGGCGCAGACGCCAGCGCTGGTTGCCAAAGGCCAGCTCGACCCCGTCGGCGGGCAGGGGACCGGATTCGAGCTCGCCACGGTGCAGCAGCCCGAGATCGCACAGCAGCAGCAGGGCGCTGTAGGGCACCCGGTATTTGCCGAGCCCCATCCGGGTGACCTTGGCGCGACTGAGCAGGCTGGCCCCCTTGTGCATGCCCAGCAGCAGACGCTGCTCGTCGCTGCCCTCGTAGTGGCAGGAGAGGGCGCAGATGCGCTGGAACAGCTGGGCTTCGCGCTGGGTCATCTCCTTGAGGGTGTTGAGGGCACGGATGGAGAAGCGGCCCGGGGTGGCGACTTCCAGGGCGAAGATGCGGCCCCACAACTGCTGCATGGGGGTCATGCTGATGTCTTCGGCCAGTTGCAGGAAGCGGGTGAGCCAGTCGCTGTCTATCTCGCCGCCGGCGGCGGTCTCTTCGCAGTGGCGCGCGGCCATCACCATGATGGATTCCAGATTGCGCTGGCGGGTAGCCTGCTCCGCCAACTGGCGGAAGGTGGCGCGCTGCTCGAAGGTGCTGTCGCTGTTGCGGGTGAGCATGCCATCGATGCCGCGGCTGCGGGCCAGGCGCAGGGTCTGCTCCTGGCTGCTCAGGATGGAACTCTCTTTCTTGGGGGGCAGGTCAGCCATGCTGGCTCCGTGATGGCAAGGTCTGGTAGTGAATGTTACTCCAACCAGATCCATGAACAATCCCTTTGCCGGGGTCGTCACGGGATAAAAAATGGCCTCCCGGGGGAGGCCATCAGGGGCTCACTCTTCGTAGACGCTGACCTCGACCGCGTCCATGGAGTAGGAAGCGGTGGCCATCTCGTGGCTGGAGCTGACGGTGTGCATCTTGCCCTTGACCCAGATGGCGTCCCAGAGGTCATCCACCGGCGCCCCCTTGGGGTAGCTCACGTAGATTACCTGGTTGGTGGGCGGGGGCGGCACGTGAATGCAGGCGCCAAAGTAGGGGACCAGCAGGAAGGCGGTGATGGTCTTGGCATCCCCTTCCAGGGGCACCACGAACCCGGGGATCCGCACCTCCTGATTGTCCAGCTTCATGTTGACGCCCCCCACCGGCTGCGGCACCGAGGAGAAGTCGCCATCATGGCTGACCTGGGGCGGTGGCAGCAGTTTTTCCCCCTCCGGGATGAGGATATCCCAGTCGATGGTCTTGTAATCTGCAGCCATGGCAGGCAGCACCAGCAGGCTGGCCAGCAGCGCCACTATTTTCCACTTCATCATCTGTTCTTCTCTCTTGGTCGGATGCGTCGGGTCAGACGCGAATGCTCATGCCGTCGCTCAGGCTGTAGCGGTAAGCGCGGGCGGCAGGCAGCAGCCCGATCACCATGCCCGCCAGCCAGACCAGGCCCAGCAGTTGCCACTCATAGGCGCTCGGCAGACCCAGGCTCATTTGCAGGCCATAGTGGCTGAGCAGCCAGGGGCTAGCAAGCCCCTGACCGAGATAGAGCGCGGCCACCCCGAGGGCGATGCCCGCCGTGGTGAGCGCCATCGCCTCCAGCGCCAGCAGCAGGAAGAGGTGGGCAGGGCCCGCCCCCAGGGAGCGCAGAATGGCGAGCTCGCGGCGCCGTTCGTTGAGGCCGGCGAGCAGGGTGGTCAGCATGCCGATGAGGCCCGCCACCACCACGAAGCCCGCGATCACCGACAGGGCGGTCTCCGCCACGCTCATCAGCCCCCAGAGCTCCTGCAGAGCGGCTCCCGGCAGGATGGCCATCAGGGGCTCTCTGGGATAGGTGTTGACGCTGCGCTGCAACTGGAACGCCAGGATCCGGTTGCTGAGCCCCACCATGAAGGCGGTGATGGTCTTGGGGGTGAGATCCAGCGCCATCGCCTGTTCCGGGGTCACGTTCTTGCTGTGACGACCGGTGTCCCAGCCCAGGTGGATCGCCTCTATGCCCGCCAGCGGCACATGAATGGTGCGATCGATGGGGGTGCCGGTGGGGGCCAGGATCCCCACCACTTTGAACGGCATGTTGTCATGCTGGCTGAACGAGGTGTTGCCGGCGCCATGGGCGATGACGATGGATTGATCCAGGTGATAGCCGAGCTTTTCGGCCACCTGGGCACCCAGCACCGCTTCAAACGGTGTTTCGAAGGGGCGACCTTCGCGCATGACGAGCGCCTGCTGCTGGCCGTACTTCAGGTGGGTGAAGTAGTCCCCATTGGTGCCGAGCACGCGAAACCCCTTGTGGGAGTCGCCGAGGGAGAGGGGGATGGTCCAGGCGATACCGGGCCTGGCCTTGATGGCCTGGTAGGAGTCCCAGCCCACGTTGTTGGTGGGGTTGCCGATGCGAAACACCGAATAGAGCAGCAGGTTCACCTGGCCGGAGCGGGCGCCGACGATGAGATCGGTACCCGAGACGGTGTTGGCGAAGCTGTCCCGTGCCTGACTGCGCACCCGCTCCACCCCGAGCAGCAGGGTGACGCTGATGGCGACGGCCAGCAGGGTGAGCCCGGCGGTGAGGCGACGGGCCCAGAGACTTTGCAGGGCGAGTTTCAGCATGAGAGCCTCCGCAGTGAAGGGGAGATGGCCGGACGGGCTGCGAGATGATGGCGTGTGGTCATGCCGCCCTCCGGTTGAGCTGTTGCAGGTTCTCCACCCGGGGGAAGAGGGGCTCCAGATAGGGATCGTGACTGACGAAGACCAGGGTAGATCCCTGCTTGTCACACTCCTCGAACAGCAGCCGGATGAAGGCGGCCCGGTTGTCGGTGTCCAGGGCCGAGGTGGGCTCGTCGGCGATCACCAGAGGAGGGGAGCCTATGAGGGCGCGGGCGGCGGCAACCCGCTGCTGCTGGCCGATGCTGAGGGCGTGGACGGGGCGATGGAGTGCCTCATCCGGCAGTTGCAGTTCTGCCAGCAGGCGGCGCGCCTCCTGCTCGGGGCTCCCTGCCAGGCGGGCCCGCTTGGCGGGTGAAAAGGTGAGGGCAGCGGTGACGTTGTCCTGCACCGAGAGAAACGGCAGCAGATTGAACTGCTGGAAGATGTACCCCAGATTGGCCGCCCGGAACTGGTCACGGGCGCGGCCGGAAAGCCGGGCCAGGGGCTGGCCCAGCACCTCCAGGGTGCCGTGGTTGGCGGTCTGGATACCGGCCAGCAACCCGAGCAGGGTGGACTTGCCACAACCCGATGGGCCCTTGATGAAGACGCGCTCACCCTCGTGGATGCGAAGGGCGGGCAGATCGAGGACGGCTTCGTGACCCGGCCAGGCAAAGGCCAGATCACGGATCTCAACCACGGCATGTTTCATGGTGTTACCAGCCCAGTTTGTTGGCGGACGGAGTCAGTTCGGCGGCAGTCTGGCCGGTGGGCAGTATGCCCTGCACGCTCAGCTTCTCCAGGCTCGGGTAGAGGCTGAACAGGGTGGCCTCGAGACCGGTGAGCTTGGCCGGGGTAGCGCAGGTGTAGGTGTACATGGCTCCCATGTCCGCATGGCCCGCGTCGTCGTGATGGTGTTCATCGTGAGCGCCATCAGCCTTGTCGTGCTCATGCTCGTGCTCGTGCTCGTGCTCATGGTCATGATCTTCCTTGGCGGCCTGCAGCTCCTGCTGGGTCAGCTTGCAGCCGGCGGCCGGGTCGAAACGGAAGAGGGCGTCGGGCTGCTGGAGGCGGGCCACCGCCTTGGCATACTGCGCTTTCTCCTCATCGGTGTTGGCGGCATGTTCGAAGCCCACCAGATCGGCGGCAGGGGCCTGCAACTCGATCATCAGCTGGTTGCCGTCGAGTACCAGGTTGAGGTGGCCGTGACCGTGCTCATGGGCACCGTGGCTGTGGCTTTCGTGTTCGTCGTGATTGGCCTGGGCGCCGAAGGCGGCAGCGGCCAGCAACAGGGTGACTGCTTTCATCGTTAATCCTTTTGAATAAATAGAGAAAAGATTGGTTCAAAAAAAGAAACAATGAAGGGGCGGTGGGGCGCGGATACGGCGATGTCCCGTGGTGCCGGTGGCCGCCCTCGGTTGGGGAGTGCCGATATACCGGTCGATGCCAGAGGAGAGGGGAGGGAGTACGGGGGTCGGCGTCAGTGCCAGCTTGCCATCCAGATGCAGGACGCAGAGGGTGCAGGCATGACCGTGATCGGGCAGGGCAGCTTCAAGAGGGTGCTGTGCCAGCACCGGTTGCATCCACAACCAGCCCAGCAGCAACACCCAGATTGTCAGTGTGGAACGACCCATAGACCCTTGTGGAAAGGGCGCCATCAGCGCCCTTCTCTCTGATTCAGAGATGGGACTGGATGAGCCCCATCACCTTGGTTATCTCGGCGGCATCGAGCTGGCCATCTTTGGCAAACAGCACCTTGCCCTCTTTATCCAGCAGTATGATGGCCGAACTTTCCGGGGTAAGCGCCCAGGCGTTGCGGGCCATCCCCTTGGCATCCAGCACCATGGCGGACCAGGGGAACTCTTTCTTGCTGTCCTCGGCACTGCTCTTCACGAAACCGGACGTGCCCCAGATGGCGTCATTGCTGTTGATGATGGTGACGGTCTGGTACTTGTCGTGGGGCAGCTTGGCCGCCTTGATCGCCTCGATCATGGGGGCATTGAGCTCCTTGGCGCTGGAGCGACCTGCAATGTGCTGGATCAGGAAGACCTTGCCGGTCAGGACCTTGCTCTGCCAGGGCTGATAGCTGATCTCCTTCTCCTTGAGCACCAGCTCCCCCTTGTCGCTGATGTTGACCAGCGGCACCTGGGTTGATTCCTTGATGTTGTGGGCCATGACCAGGGTTGGCAGCAGCGCCAGAGTAAGCACGAGATGTTTCATCCGGATGACACTCCTTTGTGATGTTATAACGATTTCTGGGTCGAGGGAATGGGACCCTGAACATCCTAAACTGATCGGATCTGTTTAAAAAGTGTTAAATAATGCAGGGTGCGACGGTGATCTTGTCAACATGGGCGCCATCCCCCCAATGACGGCGGCAAGGATGGCATGTCATCCATCAAAAGCAAGTGATGGTCAGAAGAGGCTAGTAGAGCGGTTCGCTGATCAAGGGAATCTGGGCCATCGTCATCTGCTGGGCCAGCAGGGGAGAACCGGTGAGCAGCACGTGGCGCTGATTGCCGATCACCAGGGTGTCTCCCTCAAGGCCGCTGTCGGCCGTGATGGCGAGCCAGGCCGGCGAGACGCTGCCGATGCTGATGTTCGGATAGATGATGCTGAGGCTGTACTGGGGCGCCAGCTCCGCCAGCAAACTGGCCATGAGCAGCGCCTTCTCGTCGCTGTCGGCCTTGTTGTCCTGCAGGGCCTGCAAGGGCGGAGCGAAGTGGTCCATTTGCTCGGGCGGGGTGGGGATGCCGCTCAGCCACTCCTGCAGCAGGGTGACGCTGGTGGCGAGATCCTTGGCCGAAAACTGCTGTGCCAGGGGTTTGAGGTCTCCCTTGAACTGATAGAACAGCTGGGAGTAGTTGGGGCGCACACAGGGCAGCTTCTGGTTGGCCGGGTGCACGCAGGGCTGGACCCGCATCTCGTAGAAGGCGTCCTCCTGATATTGCCGGTAGGCCTGCCAGAACTGGGCGGATTCGAGGCTGCTGTCGTGCAGGGTAAAGGCCTGTTCCAGGTTGCGGAACTTGGTGGCCGTCTCCGGGCTGTGCTGGTTGATCTGGTTGATGCTGTTGTAGAGGCGCGGACTGATGTAGGAGTAGAGTGTTTCCAGCGGGAAGTTGAGGGCGGTGTCGAGCTGTGTCATCTCGTGACGGCTGGCTGAAAAGGTGCGCTCATCTGCCGTCAATTGCAGGTGCTTTTGCTGACCATCCGCAGATTGCCACTGCCAGCTCAGGTTGATCTCGTTGGCCTGCGCCATGGTGCCGAAGAGCAGACTGCACAGAAAGCCTTGTGCCAGTTTCATGGTGCGCCTCCGCCTGGGTTGATAATAAACAACTAGGTGAGTGACCGGCATTTGGATTGGTCTGGTGACAGATATATTGGTAATTATCTGATCTGACTTTAAATTTAATTCAGGAAATAAGTCATGGGGGAAATCATCATGAAGCTTGTTTCACGGTTTCTGCTGATATTGGTGGCCACGCCGGCGCTGGCGGGGCAGGTCATCGTCAATCAGGGATTGTCCAGCGCGGATACCTTCGCCCTGCGGGATCAGCTGGCCCGGGAGCATGAATGGCAGGAGTGGCTGCGATTCCAGCAGGCCATCAAGTGGCTGGAGGTGCTGCCGGTCAACTGCGATCTGGTGGGAGGTGCCGGTCAGGAATATCGCTGCGGTGATGACTATTACCGCCCCTATCGGCAAAACGGGCGCGACCTCTATATCCAGGGAGATCCCCCCGGAGCGTCCCCGCAACGACCAATAAAAAAGGCGCCATAAGGCGCCTTTTTTGCGAGGAGTACGCTTATTTTGCAGCGTAACGCTCGGCAGAGGTCTTGATTTCGGCTTCGGCAGCGGCCTTGTCGCCCCAACCTTCCACCTTGACCCACTTGCCCGCTTCCAGCTCTTTGTAGCGCTCGAAGAAGTGCTGGATCTGGGCTTTCAGCAGCTCGGGCAGATCGTTCACATCCTGGATGTGATCGTACTGCTTGGTCAGCTTGGAGTGGGGAACGGCCACGATCTTGGCGTCTTCGCCAGATTCGTCGGTCATCTTCAGCACGCCGACCGGGCGGCAGCGGATGACGGAGCCGGCCAGCAGCGGGTAGGGAGTCGGAACCAGCACGTCGACCGGATCCCCGTCCAGGGACAGGGTGGCGTTCACGTAACCGTAGTTGCACGGGTAGAACATCGGGGTGGACATGAAACGGTCAACGAAGATGGCGCCGCTGTCCTTGTCGACTTCGTATTTGATCGGGTCGGCGTTCTGCGGGATTTCGATGATGACGTAGATGTCGTCAGGCAGGCTCTTGCCGGCCGGTACCAGGTTCAGGCTCATGACGTTTCCTTTGAGTGTTGGAGTCAAGTTTGCAGGCCGACATTATAGCGATGTCCCGTCAAATGACCATATTTCAAGGGCCGGGTGGCGTGGCGGAGGGGAGCTTTTCCCCGCGCTTGCCCGATTTCTGTCGTCTGCGGGCGCGGATGCCTTCGCTCCCCATGGGCGCGGCTTGTGCCACCGGGTCAACAGACCCTAGAATGCGCACTCCCTTTACTGGAAAAGGCAGCGGTATGCACATTCACATTCTCGGGATCTGCGGCACCTTCATGGGTGGTCTGGCGGTGTTGGCAAAACAGCTTGGCTATCGGGTGACTGGCTCCGACGCCAACGTCTATCCCCCCATGAGCACCCAGCTCGAGCAACAGGGCATCGAACTGACCGAAGGCTACGACCCCTCCCAGCTCGATCCGGCGCCGGATCTGGTGGTGATCGGCAATGCCATGAGCCGTGGTAACCCCTGTGTGGAATATGTGCTGGACCGCAATCTGCCCTATATCTCCGGCCCCCAGTGGCTGCTGGAGCATGTGCTGAAAGATCGCTGGGTGCTGGCCGTCGCGGGCACCCATGGCAAGACCACCACCGCCAGCATGCTGGCCTGGGTGCTGGAGTATGCCAAGCTGGAACCCGGTTTCCTCATCGGCGGCGTGCCGGGCAACTTCCCGGTTTCCGCCCGTCTTGGCTCGGCTCCCTTCTTTGTGATTGAAGCGGACGAATATGACTGCGCCTTCTTCGACAAGCGATCCAAGTTTGTCCACTATCACCCGCGTACCCTGGTGATGAACAACCTGGAGTTCGACCACGCCGACATCTTCCCGGATCTCGCCGCCATCCAGCGTCAGTTCCACCACCTGATGCGCACCGTGCCGGGCAACGGCCGGGTGCTCTTCCCCAAAGGCGATGACAACCTTACCGCCGTGCGCGAGATGGGCTGCTGGAGCGAGGTGGAGCTGGTGGGCCAGGACGACGCCAAGTGGAAGGCGGTGAAGCTGGCCGATGACGGCTCCGCCTTCGAGGTGTGGCTGGATGGCGTGAAACAGGGGGAGGTGCACTGGGAGTGCATCGGAGAGCACAACGTCAACAACGGTCTGATGGCCATCGCCGCCGCCCGTCATGCCGGTGTCATGGTGGAGCACGGGATCAACGCCCTCTGCCAGTTCAAGTCCCCCAAGCGGCGCATGGAGCTGAAAGGGGAAGTGGCCGGCATCAGCGTCTATGACGACTTCGCCCACCACCCCACCGCCATCGAGACCACCCTGGGCGGCCTGCGCGCCAAGGTGGGCAAGGCCCGCATCCTGGCAGTGCTGGAGCCCCGCTCCAACACCATGAAGCTCGGGGTTCACAAGGAGGAGCTGGCCGGTTGCTTCGACGGTGCCGACGAGGTGTTCTTCTTCCAGCCCCCCAACATCGGCTGGGATCTGGGGGAGGTGACGGCCCACATGACCCGGCCTGCCCGGGTATTCGAGGCCCTTGATGCCCTGATTGGCGCCCTGGTGGCCGAGAGCCGCCCAGGGGATCATATTCTGATCATGAGCAACGGCGGGTTCGGCGGCATTCACGACAAGCTGATCGCCCGCCTCAAGGAGCTGCAGAGCGCATCATGAACAAGGCCATCACCCTGGCGCTGACCGGCGCCTCCGGCGCTCCCTATGCCCTGCGCCTGCTGGAATGCCTGGTGCAGGCGGACTATCGCGTCTTCCTGCTCGCCTCCTCGGCGGCCAGGGTTGTGCTCAAGACCGAGCAGCAGCAGGATTGGCCGGGCTCCCCCAAGGAGCTGTCGGCGTACCTCTGTCGCCATTATGGTGCCAAAGAGGGTCAGATCGTCGCCTGTGGCAAGGAGGAGTGGTTCTCGCCGGTGGCTTCCGGCTCGGCGGCCCCCAAACAGATGGTGGTCTGCCCCTGCTCCATGGGCACCGTCTCGGCCATTGCCAACGGCACCTCGGACAACCTGCTGGAGCGCGCGGCGGACGTGGTGATCAAGGAGCGGGGCCAGCTGATTCTGGTGCCCCGGGAGAGCCCCTTCTCGGCGATCCATCTGGAGAACATGCTCAAGCTTGCCCGTCTTGGCGTGACCATCATGCCGGCGGCGCCAGGGTTCTACCATGAACCCAAAAGCATCGAAGATCTGGTGGACTTCATGGTCGCCCGCATCCTCGACCACCTGGGTGTCGAGCATGAGTTGACCAGTCGCTGGGGTTATGCAAACCACTGATACGGCGGGGAGCGGACAAAAAAGCGGCG
>NZ_JBFODC010000037.1:353895-379794 GCF_040908105.1 Aeromonas sp. R7-2
GCTGTAAAGCCCGGCGCCGCTTTGTCAACATCTGCACGAGTCAGCTGGCCTGGATGGGGGCCGTCACGTACTTGAACAGGAAATCCGTCACCTCTTCCCGGCTCGGACGCTGCGGCTGATTGATCATCTGCATCATCACATAGCCAAAACCGGTCAGGGAGCGGGCCAGATCCTGCGCCGACAGCACGCTCTGGATCTCGCCGTTGTCGATGGCCCGTTGCAGGTGGGGGGCAATGCGCTCCAGCGCCTTGTCCAGCAGCCGGGTGTAGCGAGGCCACACTTCTTCCCGCACCGAGGAGCTCCACTCCAGCCAGATGCTGGCGTGATCGGGCTTGTCATAGGCGGCGTCAACGAACAGCTTCACGTGGCGGTGAATGCTCTCCCTGGCGGAGCCCTGACCGTTGTAGGCCTGTTCGAGGATCTGCTGTACGAAGGCTTCGATTTCTGTCAGCACTTCGTCGACCAGATCTTCACGAGTATTGAAATAGTTAAAAACGGTCGCAACCGAGACCTTTGCCTGTTCGGCTATCTCGGCATGCCCCGCACGGCCGATGCCGCGACGGGAAAATACCTCGACGGCACACTCCATCAATTGATCACGGCGAGCCTCCGGCGAAAGCCGGGTTCGACGTCTTATTTCTGCGCGTGGTTCCATAGTTTTTTCATCTAATAGTTATTGATTATGGTGTTTATAGTATTGTCACCGATAATGCCCGAAGGCTTGCTAACTCTATCAATTAAAATAAGCCGATAAAAGCATCACGTATGCCTGACGCCCACTGGTTGGAGTGGTAGAATCCTCGGTTTTGACGTTAATGAACGGCCAATAACCCTTTGGTCATTATTGGAGTATGTGATGAAACACATTGTCGAGGTGATGATCCCCGAGGCCGAGGTTGCAGCCCGGATCGCCACGCTGGGTGAAGAGATTACCGCCCGTTACCAGGGCTCCGAGGAAGTGGTCATGATAGGCCTGCTGCGCGGCTCCTGCGTCTTCCTGGCGGATCTCTGCCGTCAGTGCCAATTGCCCATCACCCTGGACTTTATGACTGCCTCCAGCTACGGCTCCGGCATGCACAGCACCCGTGACGTGCGCATCCTCAAGGATCTGGATGACGACATCAAAGGCAAGGACGTGGTGATCGTGGAGGACATCATCGACACCGGTTACACCCTCAACAAGGTGCGCGAGATCCTCTCTCTGCGCGAGCCGAAATCCCTGGCCATCTGCACCCTGCTGGACAAACCGTCCCGCCGCGAGGTTCAGGTGCCGGTGGACTGGCTTGGCTTCTCCATCCCGGACGAGTTCGTGGTGGGCTGTGGCATTGACTACGCCCAGAAGTACCGTAACCTGCCTTTCATCGGCAAGGTGGTACCGCAAGAGTAAGCCGGGTCCGAAGTAGCAAGGCAGGCTGGCCGGCCCGCCATCGACTGTCTTCAGGCGGCGTCACAGCCGCCTTTTCTGTCTCGAGATGGGCTCATCCATCACAGGGGTTGCAATGAACGCATTGGAAATCAGCGGTCTGAAGAAGACCTATCAGGGGGGCGTCGAAGCCCTCAAGGGCATCGATCTTACCGTCAAACAGGGGGATTTCTTCGCCCTGCTCGGTCCCAACGGGGCGGGCAAATCCACCACCATCGGCGTGATCAGCTCACTGGTCAACAAGAGTGCCGGCAAGGTGAAGGTATTCGGTCATGACATCGATACCGATCTGGAGCTGGCCAAGTCCCAGCTCGGCCTGGTGCCCCAGGAGTTCAACTTCAGCCAGTTCGAGAAGGTGAGCCAGATAGTGACTCACCAGGCCGGTTTCTATGGAGTGCCGCGGGCCGAGGCCAAGGTGCGCGCCGAGAAGTACCTGCGCCAGCTCGATCTGTGGGACAAGCGCGACATGGCGGCCCGCACTCTCTCCGGTGGCATGAAGCGCCGGTTGATGATCGCCCGCGCCCTGATGCATGAGCCCAAGCTGCTGATCCTGGATGAGCCAACCGCCGGGGTGGACATCGAGATCCGCCGCTCCATGTGGAGTTTCCTCAAGGATCTCAACGAGCAGGGGGTAACCATCATCCTGACCACCCACTACCTGGAAGAGGCCGAGATGCTGTGCCGCAACATCGGCATCATCGACAAGGGCCGCCTCATCGAGAACACCAGCATGAAGAGCCTGCTCGGCAAGCTGGGTCGCGAGACCTTCCTGCTGGATCTGGTGCCGGGCTCCACCGTACCGGCCCTGCCCGAGTTCAACGGCCGGATGCAGGATGAGAACACCTTGGAAGTGGAGCTGGAGAAGAGCCAGTCCCTCAACAGCCTGTTCGAGCAGCTCTCCGCCCAGGGGGTGAAGGTGCTCAGCATGCGCAACAAGGCGAATCGGCTGGAAGAGCTGTTCGTCAATCTGGTAGAGGAGGGTCGCAAAGCATGAACCCCATGACCTATTACATCGCCTTCAAGAGCATTCTGGCCAAGGAAGTGAGCCGCTTCACCCGGATCTGGATCCAGACCCTGGTGCCGCCCGCCATCACCATGAGCCTCTACTTCGTCATCTTCGGCAACCTCATCGGCTCGCGCATCGGTGACATGGGTGGCTTCAGCTACATGGAGTTCATCGTGCCCGGCCTCATCATGATGTCGGTCATCACCAACTCCTACTCCAACGTCGCCTCCTCCTTCTACAGCGCCAAGTTCCAGCGCAACGTGGAGGAGCTGCTGGTGGCGCCGGTGCCCAACTACATCATCATCGCGGGGTATGTGGGCGGTGGCGTGGCGCGCGGCCTCTGTGTCGGCCTCATCGTCACCCTGGTGTCGCTGTTCTTCGTGCCGCTGCAGATCCATCACCTGTTCAGCGTCTGCGTGACCGTGCTGCTCACCTCCATCCTCTTCTCCCTGGGGGGGCTCATCAACGCGGTGTTCGCGAAGTCGTTTGATGACATCAGCATCATCCCGACCTTCATCCTGACTCCCCTGACCTATCTGGGGGGCGTCTTCTACTCCATCACCCTGCTGCCGCCGTTCTGGCAGGGGGTTTCCCAGGTGAACCCCATCATCTACATGGTGAACGCGTTCCGCTACGGCTTCCTCGGGATCTCCGACGTGCCCCTCGGCACCGCCTATCTCATCATCATCGGCTTCATCCTGGTGCTCTACGGGATGGCCTGGTGGCTCATCTCCCGCGGCACCGGTCTGCGCCACTGAGGCGCGCACCCGCCAGCAAAAAGGCGCCCTCGGGCGCCTTTTTATTTGCACGTTTCGGCCTCAGAGGGCCGGGGCATCGTAGTCCGCGGGCTCGTCGCTGTAGACGCAGACGTTCCACTTGGCCGCGAGGCCATCATCCGCGAGGCAGTAGCGCTCGAAGAAGGCCTTGATACCGGCGCGCTGGCAGTGGGCCTCGAAGCTCGCCATGTCGCGCCAGATCTCGTTGAAGACGATGGGGAAGCTCTCCCCCTCGGCAAAGGGGCTCTGGATGTGGCGGGTGACGATGTACTGCAGGCAGCCATCTTCACGCAGGGTGTCGGGTTCGAGCCCTTGCAGGACGCGGAACAGGGCCTGCTCCTGGCCCGGCTTGGGCTGGAACTGGGCGATGCAGTAAACCTTCTTGGACATCGTGGTCTCCTTGCCGTGTCTCAACCCCGCAGGGCGACGACCCGGTTGTCGATGAGGCGGGCCTTGCCCAGATAGGCGGCCATCAGGATCACTAGGCGCTGGCTCTCGGCGCTGGCGGATTCCAGGGTGTCGGCATCGACGATGTCGATGGCATCCGTCCTGAATCCCGCGTTGTCGAGGCGTTGGCTGGCCTGGGCAACCAGGGAGGGGAGGTGACTGTTCCCCACTTCAATCTGCTCGGCAATCCAGTTCATGGTGCGCGCGAGCTCGGGGGCGATGGCCCGTTCGGCAGCGGTCAGATAGCCGTTGCGCGAAGAGAGGGCAAGCCCGTCTTCGGCCCGCACGGTCGGCACGCCCACGATCTCGATGGGCATGGCCATGTCGGCCACCATCTTGCGAATGAGCGCGAGCTGCTGGTAATCCTTCTCGCCAAAGCAGGCCACGTTCGGCTGTACCAGATTGAACAGCTTGGTGACCACGGTGCTGACCCCGCGAAAATGCCCCGGACGCAGCGCCCCTTCCAGCAGGCTGGAGATACCGGGCACCTCGACGAAGGTCTGGCTGGCGAGCCCCTGGGGATACATGATCTCTGGCGTCGGGGTGAAGACCAGGTCGACACCAGCGGCCTCCAGGGCGGCGCAATCCTGCTCCAGGGTGCGGGGGTAGTTGGCGAGATCCTCGGCCTTGTCGAACTGCAAGGGGTTCACAAAGATGCTGACCACCACCTTGTCGCCATGGTGGCGGGCCTCCTCGACCAGGGTGAGATGACCCTGATGCAGATTGCCCATGGTGGGCACGAATGCGATGGCGCGGCCTTCGCGATGCCATTGACCGATCTGCTCGCGCAGCGCGGCGGGATTGTTCACAACCAACATCGTCAGTTCACCTTCAGATGAATCAATAAAAGAGGGGGCCGTCAGGGGGGAGGGCGAGACGGGGGCACAGGCCCCCGCGCTCATGACGACAGAAAGTCAGTTGAAGCAGTGCTCGGGGCCGGGGAAGGTCCCCTCGCTCACCTGCTGCACATAGAGACGAATGGCGGCACGCATGTCACCGGTCTCGGCCAGGAAGTTCTTGGTGAACTTGGGCACATAACCGGAGGTGATGCCGAAGGCATCGTGCATCACCAGGATCTGGCCGTCGGTGGCAGGGCCGGCACCGATGCCGATCACCGGAATGCGCAGCGCCTTGGTGATGCGCTCTGCCAGAGAGACGGGCACGCACTCGAGCACCAGCAACTGGATGCCGGCCGCCTGCAGCTCCAGCGCCTGGCGGTAGATCTCCTGGGCGTGGAACTCGTCGCGCCCCTGCACCTTGAAGCCGCCAAACACGTGGACGGATTGCGGGGTCAGGCCGAGATGGCCGCACACCGGCACCCCGTTGCGGGTCAGGTGGCGGATGGAGTCGCACAGCCAGTCCCCCCCTTCCATCTTCACCATGCGGGCACCGGCCGCCATCAGGCGCGCCGCGTTCTGGTAGGTCTGCTCCGGGGTGGCGTAGCTCATGAACGGCATGTCGGTCACCACCAGGGCATTGGTGGTGCCGCGCACCACGCAGCGGGTGTGATAGACCATCTCGTCCATGCTGACCGCCAGGGTGTCGTCTCCGCCCTGCAATACCATGCCGAGGGAGTCGCCGATGAGCAGCACCTGGGCGCCCTCGTCGTCGAACAGCTTGGCGAAGGTGGCGTCATAGGCGGTGATGGCGGTGATTTTCTGTCCGTCCTGCTTCATCTTCTGCAGGTGGGTAATGGTGATCTTGCTCATTACGTTGTTCCTACTCTTCTCTACTCGCCTGCCGCACCGGCCAGGATCGCGAGTCCATTGCGCGGGCTGCGGGCAACCAGTTCGGTGAGCGGGGTGCCGCAGGGCAGCACCAGGGAGGGGGCTATCTCGGCAAGGGGCAGCAGGACGAACTCCCGCTCCTTCATGCCATAGTGAGGCACCGTCAGGCGCTCATGTCGGATGACCTCGTCACCGTACAGCAGCAGATCGAGATCCAGGGTCCGGGGGCCCCAGCGCTCATCTCTGCGCACTCGCCCCTGTGCCTGCTCGATGCGCTGCAGCTCGTCCAGTAGCGCCAGAGGGCTGAGGCGAGTGGCAAGGCGCGCCACGGCATTGATGTAGTCCGGCTGATCCGCAGGGCCCATGGGGCGGCTGCCGTAAAGGTGGGAGGTCTGCAGCAGCTCGGACTCAGGCAGGGTCGCCAGCGCGGCGATGGCGCGACGAGCCTGGCCGAGGGGGTCGGCCAGGTTGGAGCCGATGGCGACGAAGACCTCGATCATCGGCGGATCCTTACTCTGCCGACTTCGGCTTGCGGCGACGGGGGCGACGGCGGTTGCGGCCATTGCCGCTGCGCTTCTCGCCATCACCGCTGCGGGAGTCGGAGCGCTCGCCGCTCGCCGGGCGGCGGGTCGCCTCCCGTTGCAGTTGCGGGCGCACATCCGGGTTGGAGGCCACATAGCGCTCCCACCAGCTCGCCAGCTCGCCGAGGCCGCGCTCGACCCGGTTGCGCAGCAACAGGAAGTCGAAGGCCGCACGGAATTTCGGGTGCTCCATGGCGCGCTCGGGGTGCTTGCCCTGGCGGCGGGTCAGGCGCTGCTGCAGGGCCCAGATGTCGCGCACGTCCGTGGTGAAGCGGCGCGGCACGGCGATTATCCTCACCTGGTTGTCCAGCACCTCGTTGATAGCCAGCATGAAGGCATCGTACCAGGGCAGACCGCTCTCGTTTTCCAGCACGCGGCCGCGGGCCTCGACGGCGCCCCACAGCAGGGTGGCGTAGAGGAAGGCGGGGGTGACGCGCTTCTCTTCACGGACCCGGGTATCGGTGTCCATCAGCGCCTGCTCGATGAACTGCTCGTAGGGCGAGTTGCCGTGGGGCGTGAACAGGGCGGCTACCTGGGGGAACAGCGGCTGGAACAGCCCGTATTCCCGCAGCAGCTTGTAGGTGGCCAGACCGTCCCCCGCCAGGAACAGCTTGAGGGTCTCTTCGAACAGGCGGGCGGCGGGGATGTCCTGCAGCAGCGGGGCCAGCTCCCGGATGGGCGCGGCGGTGCGCGGGCTGATGGTCATGTCGAGCTTGGCGGCGAAGCGCACGGCACGCAGCATCCGCACCGGATCTTCCCGGTAGCGGGTCTCGGGGTCGCCGATGAGCTCCAGTCTACGCGCGGCCAGGTCTTCCAGCCCACCCTCGAAATCGTGCAGGGTGAAATCCTTGGCGCTGTAGTAGAGGGCGTTGACGGTAAAGTCGCGACGCTCGGCATCCTCTTCGATGGTGCCGTAGACGTTGTCCCGCAGCAGCATGCCTTCATCGGACTGGGCCGACATATGCTTGCTGGTATTGACCTGATGGTGGTGGCCCCGGAAGGTGGCCACTTCGATCACGTCACGACCAAAGACGATGTGGGCCAGGCGGAAACGGCGGCCGATGAGGCGGCAGTTGCTGAACAGCGCCTTGATCTGTTCCGGCGTCGCGTCGGTGGCGATGTCGAAATCCTTGGGGGTCTTCCCGAGCAGCAGGTCACGGACACCGCCGCCGACCAGGTAGGCCTCATAGCCCCCCTTGTTCAGGCGATAGAGCACCTTGAGGGCATTCTCGCTGATCTCTTTGCGCGAAATCGGGTGCTGGTCACGGCTCAAGGTACGGCGCTGTCCGGCGACACGGGCCGGAATGGGGGACTCCACCGACTGCTCGCCGTCTTCCTTGCCGAGCACTTTGCGGCAAAAGTTTGCGATCTGGGAAAAAATGGTACACCTCGTTATGACTTCAAATTGACGGGAGGCCAAAAAAATAGCGGCCTATCATAGCTCAGCCCCAACCAAATGAGAAACGGTGTGGCCTGCTTCCCCTTGATTGGTCCTTTTGGGGCAAGAAATGCAGCCGGGGCTAGCTTTGCCCTTGCGGGATCTTCTGCTGGCGGGGCACCCGGGCCAGCTGCCAGTGGGCGATGCCCCAGCCGATGATCTCGTCGATCCGGCTCGCCATCAGCTCGGGCGGCGGGCACTGACCGAGAAAGTGCAACGCCTGCCACAGGGCCGGTCGTGCCTCGTCCTGCGACAGCGCAGGCGCATGGTTCTGCTTGGAGAGCTTGTTGCCATCCGCTTGCACCGCCAGCGGCAGATGCACCCAGGCGGGCACCTCTGCCCCCAGGGTCTGGTAGAGGGCAATCTGGCGCACCGTGGGCTCCAGCAGATCGGCGCCGCGGACGATCTCGGTGATGCCGCTGTCCATGTCATCCACCACCACCGCCAGGTTGTAGGCGTAGAGCCCGTCCCGGCGGCGCACGATGAAGTCCTCCTCCGCCAGCGCCGCGGGGACGGTGATCTCTCCCTGAAGCGCATCCTCGAACCGATAGACCGGGTGGTGCTGGCGCAAACGGGCGGCACACCCCTCGGCGGTCAGCCCCAGGGCGCGGCAATGGCCGTTGTAGAACCCCCCTGCGGCCATGATTTCGCGCCGGGTACAGCGGCACCAGTAGAGATCCCCGGCCCGATAGAGCTGATCGATGATCTCGTCATAGCGGCCATGGCGCGCGCTCTGGAACATCACCTCCCCATCCCAGCCAAGACCGTGTGCCTCCAGGGTGGTGAGGATAAGGTCAGCCGCTCCCGGCATCTCCCGCGGGGGGTCGATGTCTTCGATGCGCACCAGCCAGCGTCCCTGCTGCGCCCTGGCCTGCAAGAAGCTGCCAAGGGCGGCGACCAGGGATCCGAAGTGGAGCGGACCGGACGGTGAGGGGGCGAAGCGGCCCACATAGGGGCGTCGGGAGGAGGGGGATGTCATGACCATGGCAATTCGGGTAGGCGATGCATTGAGGCTGCATTCTGGGACGGCCCGACCAAAAGCTCAATAAAAAAGGGAGCCTGGGCTCCCTTTTCGTTTCTGTGGATGGGCGGCATCAGCCAGCCATCTGTTTTTCCTTGATCTCGGCCAGCGTCTTGCAGTCTACGCAGAGGTCTGCGGTCGGACGGGCTTCCAGACGGCGGATGCCGATCTCGATGCCGCAATGCTCGCAGTAACCGAAGTCATCTTCTTCGAGCAGCAGCAAGGTTTTCTCGATCTTCTTGATCAGCTTGCGTTCACGGTCGCGGGTGCGCAGTTCGAGAGCAAACTCTTCTTCTTGCGCGGCGCGATCCACGGGATCCGGGAAGTTGGCAGCCTCATCCTTCATGTGGTCGACGGTGCGGTCAACTTCCTGCATCAGTTGGTTGCGCCAGGCTCCCAGGATCTTGCGAAAATGTACCTTCTGTTGGTCATTCATGTACTCCTCACCGGCTTTCATCTGGTAAGGCTCTACACCCGCAATGGCCAGGGGGCCCAGAGATTTCCTGTTTTCGCCTGTTGGCATGCCCTGTCTCCTAATTCAGCACGCTACCCGTGCCATCCATAAATTGAGGGCGACATCTATAGCAGAAGGGTCAACGGGAGGCAAACAAGCCTTATCAATAATGTTACCCACTTCTGCATTTATTCTCTGCCCTCGGGTAGCATATGGTCAGATTCAAATGGGATAAAATCCTGAGCCACCATGCCCTGCACCCCAACATGGGGGCGATAGCATAAAATTTCAACCCCTGCCGCCATCGCCTGTTCAACAAGCTGACTATAGTGCGGATCGATATGGGCTGCAGGGCGCATTCTCGCGATGCCGGAGTGCAATACCATGAACAGCAGCACGGCCCGGTGCCCTGCCGCCTTCATGGCCATCAATTCACGCAAGTGCTTGGCGCCGCGGGTGGTGACCGCATCGGGGAAGTACCCCATGCCGGGTTGCTCCCGCTCGTCGAGCAGGGTGACGGATTTCACCTCGATGTAACAATCCGGTCTGTGGTCATCTTCCAGCAGCAGGTCGATGCGGCTGTTCTCTTCCCCGTATTTCACTTCGGTGCGCAGCCTGGCATAGCCTGCCAGGGGGGCGAGGGCGCCCTGTTCGATGAGCTCCCGGGCGATCTGGTTGGCACGGGCCGTGTTGACGCAGATGAAGTGACCCGCCGGGCTCTCGGCGATTTCCCAACTGTTTGGCAGCTTGCGCTTGGGGTTGCCGGATGTGGAGTACCAGACCCGGGTGCCCGGCAGGGCGCAGCCGGTCATGGCACCGGTATTGGCGCAGTGGATGGTGATCACCTCGCCGTTGTCGAGCGCGACATCCGTCAGGAAGCGCTTGTAGCGGGAGATCAGCTGTCCGGACTGCAGGGGGGGATCGAAGATCATGGGGTGAGCTCCTCGCGGTGCGGTTTTTTGACGCGGGCCCGCAGGGGCCAGCAGGCGAGCGGTTCGTAGTGGACGCCGTCCGGCGTGCTGACGGATTGATAGAGGCAGAAGCGATCGGCCCTGAGCAGAAAATCCGGCGCAGGCAGCTCGTCGGGGGCCTCACCCGCCTTGCGCGACAGGGTGACGTGGGGGCGATAGCCCTGCTCGCCGTTGCCCAGCCCGAGTTTTTCACCGTGGCGGCGCAGTGCCCTCGCGAGCACGGTCAGCTCGTTCGGCCACTCACCGGGCCCCACCCAGGCGGCTTTGGCGCGCTGAAACCAGCCGGTCTGATCCAGATGGACGCTGAAAGGGGGGCAGTGCTGTCGCTCGGCGGCCGCGATCAGGCGAGCCTGGGTCGTTTCGTCGGCCTCCCCGAGAAAGGCCAGGGTCAGGTGCAGGTTGCTCTCGGGTACCGGCTGGCCGGGCCAGGGGCGCTGGTCTCGCCAGGTCGCAAGCTCGGGGGCAAGCTCTGGCAGGGGCAGGGCAAAGAAGAGTTTGGGCATGCGGCGTGTTGGTCCTCGTGATGGGCATCGGATAAGGGCCATTCTATGGCAGCCGCTCCCGGGATGTCTTGCCGTGTTGCACCTGACGCTTCCTGCCCCTGCCCGGCAGGGGCGCTTACGATGGCCGGGAGGCTGTGGCAGAATGGACCCCTTTTCAGGAGTGTCACAGAAGGTGCCCATCGCTTTGTCTTCCCTCCCCATCGTCCCGGTGTTGCCCGAACTCTTTGCAGCCCTCGACAACCATACCAGCGTGATCCTGCAGGCGCCCCCCGGTGCGGGCAAATCGACCCTGCTGCCCCTGGAGCTGGTGCGCCAGCACCGGCTGCCCGGGCGCATCATCATGCTGGAGCCCAGGCGCCTTGCGGCGCGCAACATCGCGAGCTTCCTCGCGCATCAGCTGGGGGAGAAGGTGGGCGAGCGCATCGGCCTGCGAGTGCGCGGGGAGAGCCGCACCAGCAGCCAGACCCGGCTCGAGATCGTGACCGAAGGGGTGCTGACCCGGATGCTGCAGAAGGATCCTGAGCTCACCGGTGTGTCGCTCGTCATCTTTGACGAGTTCCACGAGCGCAGCCTGCACGCCGATACCGCGCTGGCCTTCGCCATCGAAAGCCAGCAGGGGTTGCGCGATGATCTCAAGCTCTTGGTGATGTCCGCCACCCTGGATGGCATGGCCCTGGATCGCCTGCTGCCAGGTGCCCCCGTGGTGCGCTCTGAGGGGCGCGGCTTTCCCATCGAGTACCACTATCGCCCCGCCAATCGCCAGCAGTGGTTGGAGCCCCAGGTCGGCGCCGTGGTGCTGGAGGCGCTCGCCAGTCAGGCTGGCAGTGCCCTGGTGTTCCTGCCGGGACAGGGGGAGATAGAGCGGCTGGCACAGTGGCTGGAAGGGCGGTTGCCAGGGGATGTGACCCTGGCTCCCCTCTATGGCCGTCTTGACCTCGCGGCCCAGCAAGCGGCCATCGAGCCTGCGCCTGCGGGTCGTCGCAAGCTGGTGCTCACCACCAACGTGGCGGAGACCTCCCTCACCATCGAGGGGATCTCCGTGGTCATCGACAGCGGATTGGAGCGGCGCGCCTCCTTCGACATCAAGAGCGGCGTCACCCGGCTGGAGACCCGGCCCATCGCCAAAGCCTCCGCCACCCAGCGGGCGGGGCGGGCAGGGCGGCTTGGCCCCGGCGTCTGTTACCGGCTCTGGAGCAGCGAGGTGCAGGAGCGGCTCGCCGAGCAGAGTCCCCCCGACATCCTGACGCAAGAGCTCACCGGCCTGCTGATGGACGCCGCCCAGTGGGGGGCCCGGGTGGAGGCGCTGCCCCTGCTGGACATGCCGCCCCCTGCCGCCGTGGCCAGCGCCCGGCGGTTGCTGGTGGCCCTGGGCGCCATGGCCCCGGAGGGTGAGCAACAACTTACCCCGGCAGGCCGTGCCATGGCGGCCTTCGGCACCCATCCCCGCCTCGCCCGCATGTTGCTGCGGGCCCGGGAGCTGGAATCCGAGGGTCTGACAGGGATTGTCGCCGATGCGGCTTTCCTGGTGGCGCTGCTGGAAGAAGATCTGCGAGGATCGGAGCGCCTGTCCGTGCTGTTCCACCGCCGTCAGGGCGCCCTGCGCCAGGGGGCGGCCCGCTGGTTCGAGCGGCTCGGCGTGCGGGCAAGCAGCCCGCAGGGTCAATGGCTGGGGTTGCTGTGCGCCCTCGCCTGGCCCGATCGCATCGGCAAGCTGCGCAGTGGCAGCCGCTATCAGCTCAGTGGCGGGGTGAGCTGCGATCTGGTAGAAGGGCATCCCTGCCAGGGGCAGGGGGCCATCGTGGCCGTCGAAATGGGTCAGAACGAGCGCGGCAGCCGCATCTTCATCGCCGAGCCGGTGGCGCTGGATGAGCTGGTGCGCCAGCTGCCCGAGCTGGTCGGCGAGCGCCAGTGGTTCGACTGGGACGATCGGGAGGAACGGGTGCGTGCGGAGCGCCAGCAGGTGCTCGGCGAGCTGGTGCTCGGCCAGCGGCCGCTGACGGATCTCTCCGATGAACAGAAGGGGCGCTGCCTGCTGCAGGGCATCCGGCGCAAGGGGTTGCACGTGCTGCCCTGGGACGAGAGCAGCGAGGGGCTGCTGGCCCGCTTGCGCTGCGCCCGCGACTGGCTGCCCGACGAAGCCTGGCCCGCCATGGATGAGGAGAGCCTGCTGGCCGACCTCGAGCAGTGGCTGCTGCCGGCGGTGAGCGGCATGACCCGGCTGGAGCAGTTGAAGCGGCTCGACATGAGCGACATCCTGCGCCAGTCTCTGCCCTGGCCCCTGCCAAGGCGGCTGGACGAGGCGCTGCCGAGCCACTTCACCGCACCGACCGGCAGCCGGGTACGGATCCGCTACCAGCCGGGTCAGGCGCCAGCGATCCCGGTGCGCATCCAGGAGATGTTCGGGCTGGGCGCCACCCCATGCGTGGCCGATGGCCGGGTCCCCCTGGTGGTGGAGCTGCTCTCCCCGGCCCAGCGCCCCTTGCAGATCACCGCGGATCTCGCCGCCTTCTGGGCGGGATCCTATGAGCAGGTGAAAAAAGAGATGAAGGGGCGCTACCCCCGTCACTACTGGCCGGACAACCCGCTGGAGGCGATGCCGACCCGGGTGACCAAGAAGAAGATGGGATTGCAGGAGTAGCCGACGGGACAGTGATCGGTCGGTACGATCAGAACAAGATGGCGGTGGCACAGTCCCCCTCCACAACAGGCATCGCAGGCCGCTCGCATCAGCGGGATGGCGAGGAGAACGACAAGAGGATTTATGGCAACCCAACGACGCAAGCGCACGCCCAAGAAGGCGGCGCCCAAACGCACCATCTGGCGCACCCTGTTCTGGCTGGGCTTCAAGCTCTCTCTGGTGGTGGCGGCCTTCATGGTGGTGTTTGGCATCTATCTCGACACCAAGGTGCGCGAGCGCTTCGACGGCGAGAAGTGGCAGTTGCCGGTGATGGTCTACAGCCGCCCGCTGGAGCTCTATCCCAGCCAGCGGCTCTCCCAGACCCAGATGCTGCGCGAGCTCAACATGCTGAGCTACAAGCAGGTGCGTCAGCCTCATACCCCGGGTGAGTACGCGGTGAGCGGCAATCGCATCGAGCTGGTGCGCCGGCCGTTCGAGTTCCACGACGGTGCCGACGGCGCCCGTGGCCTGCGTCTCACCTTCAACGGGGCGCGCCTCGAGGGGATCCAGTCCCTGGAGAACCAGCGCCAGCTCGGCTATGCCCAGATGGACCCGGTGCTGCTCGATCGCCTCAACACCGAGGATCGGGAGGACCGCCTGCTGGTGCGCCTTTCCGAGGTGCCGGACAGCCTGCTGGTGACGCTGCTCACCACGGAAGACAGGGACTTCTACCAGCACGGCGGTGTCTCGCCGGTGGCCATCATGCGCGCCATGGCAGCCAACCTGCTGGCGGGGCGCACCGTGCAGGGGGGCAGTACGCTCACCCAGCAGCTCGCCAAGAACTTCTTCCTGACCCGTGAGCGCAGCCTGTGGCGCAAACTGCAGGAAGCCTACATGGCGGTGCTCATCGACTACCGCTACAGCAAGGACGAGATCCTGGAGGCCTACCTCAACGAGGTCTATCTGGGGCAGAACTTCTCCCAGGGGGTTTACGGCTTCGGGCTCGCCTCCTACTTCTACTTCGGTATTCCGGTCAACGAGCTGGACATCGATCAGGTGGCCCTGCTGGTGGGCATGGTGAAGGGCCCTTCCTATTACGATCCCTGGCGCTTCCCGGACCGGGCCAAGGCGCGCCGGGATCTGGTGCTGAAACTGCTGGCGGATCACGGCAGCCTGACCCAGGCCGAGTATGACCTGGCCAGCAAGCAGCCCCTTGGCATCATCGCCCGCGGCCAGATGAGCTATGGCCGTACCCCGGCCTTCATGGGGCTGCTCAAGCGGGAGATCCAGAACCGCTTCGGCCCGGATCTGCTCAAGCAGTCCGGCCTCAAGATCTTCACCAGTCTGGATCCCATCGCCCAGCACGCCGCCGAGCAGGCGGTGGAGTCGGGTCTGGCCACCATCGAGAAGCAGCGTGGCAAGAAGAAGCTGGAGGCGGCCATGGTGGTCTCCGATTGGCACAAGGGCGAGGTGGTCGCCATGGTGGGGGGACGGGATCCCCGCTACGCCGGCTTCAACCGGGCGCTGGATGCCCGCCGTCAGATTGGCTCCCTGGTCAAACCGGCGGTCTACCTGACCGGCCTCTCCAACGGCCTGACCCTGGGCACGCCGCTTAAAGATCAGCCGATCCGCATTCGCGGCCAGGATGGCCAGATCTGGACGCCGCAGAACTACGACCGCAAGTTCCGCCAGAGCGTGCCCCTGATGGAGGCGCTCGCCAGCTCCCTCAACGTGCCGACCGTCAACCTCGGGATGCAGATAGGCCTGGACAAGGTGGTGGACACCCTGCACAAGCTGGGGGTGCAGCAGGAGATCCAGCCCTATCCGTCCCTGGTGCTGGGGGCGGTGGCGCTCTCGCCCATGGAGGTGAACCAGATGTACCTGCCCATTGCCAACCAGGGGTTGACCCAGCCCCTGTCGGCCATCCGGGCCGTGGTGAATGGCGAGGGGCGCCAGCTCTACCAGCATGACGAAGCGGCCAAGCGGGTGACGGATCCCCAGGCAAGCTGGCTGACCCTGTTCGCCATGACCAAGACGGTGAGCCAGGGGACGGCCCGGGCGCTCGGTGCCAAGTTCCCCGGGGCCACCATGGCCGCCAAGACCGGTACCACCAACGAGCTGCGTGACTCCTGGTTTGCCGGGATGGACAACAACGAGTTGGTGAGCGTCTGGGTCGGCCGTGACGACAACACCCCGGCCGGCTTGACCGGTGCCAGTGGCGCCCTGCAGCTGTTCAGCGGCTACATGAGCCAGCGAGGGGTCAACAGCCTGGGGCTGAAGATGCCCGAAGGGGTGAGCTGGGCCAACTTCTCCCGCTCGAGCGGTGCCCGGGTGGCCAGTGATTGTCCCGGCAGTCTCCAGGTGCCGGCCAAGCTGGCCGGTCTGGCCGAGCCCATGAGCTGTGCCAGCCCGGTCTCGGACCCGGCGAATGCCCTGGACAACTGGTTCAACGGTTTCTTCAACTGACGAAGACGGGCAGCGCAGGCTGCCCGTTTTGCAAGGATTGCCATGACCCATCCCCTGTTTGAGGCCATCCATCACGTGGCCATCATCGCCAGCGACTATCCGCGCTCGCGCCACTTCTATCACCAGGTGCTGGGGTTGCCCATCATTGCCGAGACCCTGCGGGCCGAGCGTCAGTCGTGGAAGCTGGATCTGGCGCTGCCGGACGGCAGCCAGCTGGAGCTGTTCAGCTTCCCGGCGCCGCCACCGCGCCCCTCCCGGCCGGAGGCGTGCGGGTTGCGCCACCTGGCGTTTCGGGTGGCGGATCTCGACCGGGTCATCGCCCACCTGGAGCAGCACGGGGTGGAAGTGGAGCCGGTGCGGGTGGACGAGCTGACCGGCAAGCGCTTTACCTTCTTCGCCGACCCCGACGGCCTGCCGCTGGAGCTGTACGAGGTAGCGCGTTAGGCTGCCTGTTGCAATCTGGGTGATCGGTTTGACCATGAAAAGGCCGCCCTGGGAACAGGGCGGCTTTTTTCATGGGGTTGGAGAGGGGATCATGCTGTGGTCAGCAGGGCGACCGCCACCGCCATCACCACCATGCCGAGCCAGCCGACGGGTCTGAGGCGCTCGCCGAACAGCAGCAGGCCCCCGAGGGCGGTGCCCAGAATGCCGATGGCGCCCCAGGTGGCATAGGCCACGGCCAGATCGATCTTGCCGGTACTGACCGCCTCGCTGAGCAGAGTGAAGGCACAGAGCACCAGCAGAATGCCGAGGACGCCCCACCCCTTGTCGCGAAAACCGATGGAGCGGTTGATTGCCATGTTGGCGCCGATATCCAGCAGGGCGGCGCCCAGTACGATGATCAACGGGTGCATGGGGCTTCCCTCCTCTGGCGGGTGGGGGCTGGTGCATCATGGGTCTCGCCCAGGGTCACCATGACAATCCCCACTATGGCCAGCGCCAGTCCGATCCACTCCTGGATGCTCAGCTCGTAGCCGAGGAACAGGACGGAGACGGCGGTGATGAGGGCGATCCCCAACCCTTCCCACAGCGCAAACGCGATACCAATGGAGATTGTCCTGGCGGCCTTGGCGAGCAGCAGGTAGGAGAGGGTGATGAGGAGCCACATCGGCAGATAGTGGATCCAGCCGCTCTCGCTCTTTGGGATCAGGGCCATGGAGGAGGTGCCGGCGACCTCGGTCAGGATGGCCCCCGTCAGGAAGAGGCGGGCCAAAAGCAGGGGACGGGATGACATGCAGTTTCCTTCTGTTGCTGCGACGATGAGAGGATAACGGCACCCGAAACGGGCAAGGTTATCGCTGAGCGTCGAGAAAGCTGTCGCTGCTAGTTTGCCTTGGGGGCGAGTCAGGGGATAAGGTGGTGATGGAATAATCTGCCGCCAGTTTGAAGCCATGAAGCTAAATCAGATACAACTCTTTGTAGAAACAGCAGACAGTGGTTCGATAGCCAATGCCGCCAGACGACTTGGCAAGAGTCGCAGCGCCGTGAGCTCGGCGATAGCAACCCTGGAGGTGGAGCTTGGCGTCGAACTTTTCGAACGAGGGGCGAATCAGAGCCGGCTGACCGAAATCGGCGAGCAAGTGCTGGATGACTGTCGGCGGCTGTTGCAGGCCGCCAACAGCCTGAAGCTCAAGTGCGAGCACCATGCCTCCGGTGCCGAGGTGGCGCTGCGGGTAGCCCGGGACGACGCCATTCCCGAGGTGGTATGGCGCGAGATGCTGGGGGCGCTGCGTCGCCAGTTTCCGGGCACCAGCATCTCCCTGGTGCTGGCCTCACCGCCGGAGCTGCCGGCCCTGGTGGAAGAGGGGTTCGTGGATGCCGCCTTCGGCCTCATCACCGAGGAACAGGAGCGCAGCGGTCTTTGCATCGACGTGCTCAACCCGATCCGCACCCTGATGGTGGTGGCGCCAAGCCACCCGCTGGCTGGGCTGAAGCGGGTGTTGCAGCAGGATCTGACCGATCACACCCAGGTCACTCTCTCCTATGTGGACGCGTTTTCGGTCAAGAGCCTGCTGCCCATCGGAGGGCCGCATATCGGGTTGTCGAGTTTCGAACTGATGCGTGATGCGGTGCTGGATGGTCTGGGCTGGGCGGTGCTGCCTTCACCCCTTATCCAGAGCCAGCTGCGCCAGGGGGAGCTGCTGACCCTGAAGCACAAGTTCAGTCTGCAGTGGCGCGATTACGGAGTCTATCTGTCGGAGAACGCCCATCACGGCAAGGTGCTGGCCTGGCTGAAGAAGGCCATAGAAGCCTATCTCGAACCCTTCGAGTAGCCGCCAACCGGGGCGGGCACCCCGGTTGGCAGTGAGAGGGGATCAGCGCAGGCCGTGACGGGGGACGCGCTGGCGGGAGCGAAATGGCAGCAGCAGGAGGCCGAGCAGCAGATCCCCCGCCAGGGAGGCCAGCAGACCCGCCGCCACGCCGCAGAAAATGGCGGCCTGTTTGAGGGGGACCACATAGCCGTAGTTGTGCAGGGTATCCTGCCAGAGGGCGGGATCGGCGCGCAGCAACAGGTGGGAGAGCTGCTGGTACCAGGGACTCTCCCGCACGGCGATCTCCCCCTGAAGGTGCTGCTGGTTCACCAGTTGCTGGAGGCTGGTGGCATCCTGGGTGAAGACGGGATCCTGGCTGGCACCGTAATGGGCGACCAGCGCCTGCAGATCGCCATTGAAGTGCTGGTCTGCCGTGCGCTGGAAGGGGGCCAGCGCCAGACCGGCCTGCTGCAGCCGGGCATCCAGCCGCTGGAAGTAGAGATCGACCAGCCCGGGGATCTGTACACCTGCCAGCAAACCGAGGGCAAACAACATCATGCGAAGGTAGCTGCGCATCATCATCATCCTGAACGAAGGGAGCGCCCATACTAGCCGCAACCGGTGGGAGAGCCAAGGAGGGGACGCGCTTGCCCACCCGGTCGGCGGCGCCAAAAGAAGAGCCGATGGAATACCTTTGTTACACGAATTCTTACACTTTTGTGATGCAAGTCATCTTGCGGCTGGCCTAGAATGAGCGTTTTTCGAAGGACACGTCGGCATGAGCAAGTTCATTCCTTTCTATCTGGCCGGGGGCCTCATCGCCTTCAGTTGGGGCGCCCTGCCTGAGCACGGCCCTTGGGATGGGTGGGATCTCGCCCTCTTCCAGCTGGTCAATGGCTGGATTGGCCACTCCCCCCGTTGGGCCGATCTGGTGGCCATCACCAACAACCGCCTGTTCGATCTGGCCGCGCTGGCCTGCATGGGCGGGATCCTCGCCGGTTGCTTCTTCCGTGCCGACGGGCAGGAGCGCCGTCGTCTGGTGGCCATGGGGGTCGTGATGCTGCTGGGGGCCCTGGTGATCAATCAGCTCGGGCATCTGTTGCCGGTCAGCCGTCCCAGCCCCACCTTGATGGTGGACGGGGCTCTGCGCCTGACCGAGATCAGTGCGATTCCCACCAAGGACTCCGCCGGTGACAGCTTCCCCGGTGATCACGCCCTCTTCCTGATGATCTTCGCCGGTTTTGCCCTGCGCTATCTGCCGCGCTGGGCCGGGGTGATTGCGGTGGTGATGGTGCCCCTGTTTTCTGCGCCCCGCATCCTGGCGGGTGCGCACTGGATGACGGACGTCTATGTGGGCGCTCTTTGCCTCTCCCTGATCTGCCTGCCGCTGCTGTTGCTCACTCCCGTGTCGGATCGCCTGATCGACCGCCTGGCTCCCCGGCTGCCACGCTGGATTGCCTGACGGAGAATGAAAAAAGAAGGCGGGTCACCCCGCCTTCTTTCGTTTACGCCTCACCGGTGCTGTGGTCGTCGCGAAATGACCAGGACTACGCCCGATGAGCCCGGGCTGTCGCCCTCCCATCCAGTATGGATAGCCCCATTCGGGTTCTGCCAGCCAAAATAGTCGCGGCCAAACGTTTGCATCCGTCGTCTCATGATCCTGGCCAGGATTTTTTCCCTCCGCTGCCTTAGAATCGCCGCCCGTTGTTGGAGGTCTCCCCATGCTTGTCACTTTTCTGCGTCTCTTGTTTATCGGTTGTGCCCTGGTCTTTCTCGTTATGCTGGTCCGTGCCTGGTGGCACAAACGGCGTCATGGCCAGCTCGAAGCCACCCCTTTCTGGCCGGTGGCGGCCATCGGTTTTGTGGCCAATTTTCTCGATACCCTGGGGGTGGGGAGCTTTGCGGTGAAGACCGCCTGCTACAAGCAGTTCAGGTTGATCGATGATCGGGTGCTGCCCGGTACCCTCAACGGCCAGTGCGTGCTGCCGACCGTGACCCAGGCTCTCATCTTCATCGGCGTGGTCAACGTGGATCCCGTCACCCTCATCAGCATGATGGCGGCTGCGGCGGCCGGTGCGGCCTGGGGCGCCCGTTACGTGTCCTCCTTTGATCGCCAGACCATCCGGCTGGTCATGGCGGTCTCCCTGCTGGTGGTCGCCGGTCTCATCTTTGCCGGTCTGCTTGGGCTCTTCCCCCTCGGTGGCGAGGCCATGGGGCTGAGCGGTTACAAGCTGGGGATCGCCCTTGCCGGCAACTTCCTGTTCGGAGCCCTGATGAACGTCGGTATCGGCCTGTTCGCCCCCTGCATGACCCTGGTCTATCTGCTCGGTATGAACCCGCTGGTGGCCTTCCCCATCATGATGGGATCCACCGCCGTGCTCAGCGTCTTCTCGGCGGGGACCTTCATTCGCAAGGGGGCTTTCGATGCGCGGGCCGTGCTGGCGGTGGCCATCTTCGGCCCCATCGGCGTGGTGCTGGCGGCCATGCTGGTCAAATCCATGGAGATGGAGATGCTCAAATGGCTGGTGGCCTTCATCGTCATCTATACCTCCTGGACCATGTACGCCTCCTGGCGGGCGGCGCGGCGACAGCCAGCGCCCGCGCTGGCAGAGGCGACGAGCTAGCTGGCGTCGGCGAAGCCCGCCTGCACGGGCACCCCGCGTTGGTATGTCATCCCGCTCGCCCGGTCCTGGCGCGTCTTCTGATGCCTCTGGCAGCCCCCTCCGAGTGGGCAGTCTGCTGGCTGGAGGCGACCAGTGCGGCTTCCGCCCTGGCACCGAGAAACACATAGAGCCCCAGCGCCAGCAGCAACCCCACGGCGCAGCCCATCACCCCCACCGCAGGCCAGAGCAGTTCGCTCTGGCCGAGGGATCCCTTGAACAGCAGCAGCAACCCCTCGATGGAGACCGCGATCAGGATGGCGGCGATAAAGCGGGTAATGGTGCGCCGGATTGCGCTGTGGCGGAAGATATCCTTATGCAGCAGCACCTCCTCTTCGAGGATGGTCTTGCCGAGATCGAACACCGCCAGCGCGAGCGTGAGGAAGATGATGGCGCTGAAGGCTCCCAGTCGGTTCTGCTGGGTGCCGCACAGGAGCAGATAGAGCTGTTCCAGCCCGTGCCAGATGAGGGTGCCGACGATGAGAAACAGGGCCAGACTCAGGACGACGTAGACGGCCCTGAACCAGGGAATGGCGCGCCGCCGCTCTCTGTCCCCCATCAGCCAGGCGATCAGCTGGTGCAGGTTGATCTCCAGCTCCCGGCCATGGCCCTGCACCAGCAGGCGCAGCTGCCCCTGGGCCGCCGGAACGGGCGCCAGTATGGCTGGCCTGATCTGGGGGGCCAGGCTCTTCACCTCCTCGACGAAGGCATAGGTCTTGAGAGACGCCTCGGGGAGGGTGAGCAGCCCCAGCAGCAGGGGGGCCAGCTCGGTTTCGTACTCCTGATAGCGCCGCAGCACATCGATGGGGCTCATCTCTGCCATATACACCTCGGTCCAATGGGCTCCTGAGCAGGGGCCTGCAAATTGTGGGCCCGATTTATGACAGCCCGTGTACGGCGCGGCGCACCAGCAGGTGGCAAGGTTCCGGTGAGGGACTTAAAGATGCACCACTACGGTGCCTTGTCGGGACGAGCAAACAAAAAAGGGCCCCATCGGGGCCCTCTGCACATCTTGCTGCTTGTCAGCCAGCCAGCTTGGCGAAGCTGCGCTCGGCGGCCGCCAGAGTGTGTTCAATCTCCTTGTCGCCGTGGGCAAGCGACAGGAAGCCCGCCTCGTAGGCGCTCGGAGCCAGATAGACACCCTCTTCCAGCATCAGATGGTAGAAGCGCTTGAAGCGTTCCATGTCGCAGCGGGTCACCTGCTCGTAGCGGGTGATCTCGGGCTCGTCGGTGAAGAAGAAGCCGAACATGCCGCCCACGTAGTTGATGGCAAGCGGGATGCCGTGCCTGGCGGCGGCCGCTTTCAGCCCTTCGGCGACACGGGCGGTCTTGGCGCTCAGCTGCTCATAGAGGCCGGGCTCCAGCAGCAGGTCCAGCATGGTGAGGCCGGCGGCCATGGCCACCGGGTTGCCGGAGAGGGTACCAGCCTGATAGACGGGGCCGGTCGGGGCGATGTGCTGCATCACCTTCTTCTTGCCGCCGAAGGCGCCCACCGGCATGCCGGCACCGATGATCTTGCCGAGGGTGGTGAGATCCGGGTCGATGTTGTAGTGGCCCTGGGCACCACGCAGGGAGACGCGAAAACCCGTCATCACCTCGTCCAGGATCAGCAGGGCGCCGAACTCGTCACAAATGGCGCGAAGCCCTTCCAGGAAGCCGGGCACCGGCGGGATGCAGTTCATGTTGCCGGCTACCGGCTCGACGATGATACAGGCGATCTCGCTGCCGTACTGGGTGAAGGCTTCGCGCACCGAATCCAGATCGTTAAAGACACAGGTGAGCGTGTGTTTGGCGAAATCGGCGGGTACGCCCGGGCTGTTGGGCTGACCCAGGGTGAGGGCGCCGGAACCGGCCTTGACCAGCAGGGAGTCGGCGTGGCCGTGGTAGCAGCCTTCAAACTTGACGATCTTGTCGCGACCAGTGTAGCCGCGGGCCAGCCGGATGGCGCTCATGGTCGCCTCGGTGCCGGAGTTGACCATCCGCACCTGCTCCATGGAGGGGACGATCTGGCGCACTTTTTCGGCCATCAGCACTTCGATTTCGGTTGGGGCGCCGTAGCTCAGTCCCTTCTCCACCGCCTTGATGACGGCGGCCTTGATGGCCGGGTGGTTGTGGCCCAGCAGCATGGGGCCCCAGGAACCGATGTAATCCACATAGGCCTGGCCGTCCACGTCATAGAGGTAGGCGCCATCGGCGTGATCGATGAAGCGGGGTGTGCCGCCGACCCCGTTGAAGGCGCGGACCGGTGAGTTGACGCCACCGGGAATGGTCTGGCGGGCCTGTTCAAACAGCTGATCTGATTTTGACATGGATCATCCTTAATGGGATTTTGGTCGTTACCCGGGCGCAGGCTGCCGATTGCGGCTCGGCAGGGGATGGCGGGAGGAGTATGCTTTGCGCTCTCGCCCCGGACTCTCGCCCGTGATACATGAAACGGGCCGACTATAGCAGAAAGGCCCAGAGCTGGGCAGCCGAGGCCGAGGTGTGCCTAGTCCTCGTTAGATGAGCGTGATTATCCATGGAGCAACAAGCCATTCCTTCCGCCGACGCGGCCTCGCTGCGTCGTCCTCCAGTCTTGCAGCGCCTGATACGGCGGGACAAGATGCCGCTGCTGGTGCTCCTGTTGGCGGCCCTGGTCGGCCTGCTGGCAGGCCTGGTGTGCGGATTGTTCGAGTCTTGCGTTCACTGGCTGGCCCAGCAGCGTGTCGACTTGCTGGCCGATCGCCCCTGGTGGCAGCTTGGCCTGCTCGGCTTTGGTTTCAGCGCCCTGCTGGGGTTGGTCGGCTATTTCCTCACTCATGCCTTTGCCCCCGAGGCGGGGGGATCCGGTATCCCGGAAATTGAAGGGGCCATGGACGACCTGCGCCCGGTACGCTGGTGGCGGGTGTTGCCGGTGAAGTTTTTTGGCGGGGTCTGTACCCTGAGTTCCGGCATGGTGCTGGGGCGGGAGGGGCCCTCGGTGCAGATAGGGGGCAACCTCGGCAAGATGGTGGCGGATATCTTCCGGTTGCCCAAGGAGCATGGCCACGCCCTGCTGGCTGCCGGTGCGGCGGGTGGTCTCGCCGCGGCCTTCAATGCTCCGCTGGCGGGGATACTGTTTGTCATGGAAGAGATGCGACCGCAATTTCGCTACTCCTTCCTCGCCATCAAGGCGGTCGGGATTTCGGCCGTCATGGCGACCCTGATGCTGCAGAACATGAAAGGGCAATCCCCCGTCATCATGCTGCCTCACTACGACGCTCCGGCCTTGAAGGCGCTCTGGCTGTTTCTCTTCATGGGGGGCTGCTTTGGTGTGCTGGGGTTCGTCTTCAACAAGCTGGTGCTCGCCTGTCAGGATGGTTACCTGGCATTGCATCAGAACAAGCGCCACCGCTTCGTCATCATCGGCATGGGGGTGGCTGGAACCTTTGGCATGCTGTCGCTGTTCGCCCCTTCGGTCACGGGAGGGGGAATCGAGCTCATCCCGCATCTGACGGGGGGAGACTATGCGATGGCGACGCTCTTCATCATCTTCTCGGTGCGACTGGTGGGTACCCTCATCTGCTTTTGCTCGGGGGCCCCTGGTGGTGTCTTTGCGCCGACCCTGGCGCTGGGCACCCTGTTCGGGGTGATCTTTGGTCACCTGTTCCACTCTGCATTTCCCGATCTCGGCATCGAACCGGGCGCCTTTGCCATCGCCGGCATGGGGGCGCTCTTCGCCGCCACCGTGCGTGCCCCCATTACCGGCATCGTGTTGGTGACAGAGATGACAGACAACTACCAGCTGATCCTGCCCATGATGATCACCACCATAGGGGCAACCCTGGTGGCGCAATGGTTGGGGGGGCGTCCCATCTATTCCCAGATCCTGGAGCGAACTTTACGGCTTGCTGCGCGTCAAAACCGGGGTGAAAGCAGCATCGCGACCGGTTAACTCTTTGTTTATCCGTATCAATCCGGCATGGTCGCGTATAGTGAAAAGAGACCGGCCGTGTTGATGTCGGCATATAGAAGAGGCCTTATGTCCCAAATCGTGAAGTTATTGGTGGTGCTGGCCGTGGGGGCATGTATCGGTTATGTCGTCGGGAACAGACAGGAGCTGGCTCAGAGCAGCCTGATGACGGTGCAGCAAGAGACGTTGGAGCGTCAGAGCAAGGCCATTGCACAACTGAAGACGGATCTCGGCGTCAGGGAGACCCTGCTGGCGACCCAGAAGGCCGCCTTCGAGCAACTTCAGCAGACGCTCAAGGATCAGGAAGCCCAGGTACAGGAGCAGAAGCGTCAGCTCGCCTTCTTCGAACGCATCATGCGTCCCACCGGCGAACAGGTGGGGGTATCCATCGACAATCTAACATTGCAGGAGACGAGTGTGCCGGGTCGCTACCACTATCGTCTGGCGCTCACACAACCCGCCAAGAAGCGGGAGCTGTTTCGGGGGCAGGTGCAGATCCGGCTCGAAGGCAGTCTGGCTGACAAGCCCAGGATCCTCAGTGGCCGGGATCTTGGCATGAAGGTGGGGGAGGGACGCTACGCGTTGCGATATTTCCAGCTCTTGGAGGGCAATTGGCAGCTTCCCTCAGGCTTCATCCCGGACAGGGTGAGAATCCTCATCCCGAAGGAGGGTCGGCAACCGGCCCAGGAGCTGGTTGCTGAGTGGAACGAGGTGCTCAAGCCTCTGGTCGCTCAACCAACCCCCTTGCCGGCAGCACAGTAAGAGAGTGGTGAATACTTGAACTAAATGGTCGGGTATTGGATAATTTCGCGGTTTCCATGTTTGTGGATGTAACGGTTGTGAGGTCAGCAATGAGTGCAGTAGCAGAAGCTCCCTTGCCCATCCAGATGACGGATGCGGCAGCCAACAAGGTAAAGACCTTGATCACCGAAGAAGAGAATCCCGAACTCAAGTTGCGGGTCTACATCACTGGGGGGGGCTGCTCCGGTTTCCAGTACGGTTTCACGTTTGACGAGAAAATCAATGATGGCGATACCGTGGTCGAGAAGAGCGGCGTCACCATGGTGATCGATCCCATGAGCCTGCAATACCTGGTCGGCGGCAGCGTGGATTACACCGAAGGCTTGGAAGGTTCCCGTTTCACCGTGACCAACCCCAACGCCACGACGACCTGCGGTTGCGGTTCCAGTTTCTCCATCTGATCTACAAGCAGCGTGATATGAAGGGCCCCGAGGGGCCCTTTTCATTTTTGTATGCCTGGCGTGGCTGGCATGTAGATCTTGATGTGGCGAAAACGGGTACCGATTGGTAGCGATAGTGAAGGTGTGCGGGCTCATTTAGATGAATCATTGACGGCTTTTTAGTCTGATTGGTTGTTGATTAAACACCTGAACGTCTTTTTCAAATAAACACGTAGTTTTCGCTTGTCAGCGAGAATCATATCCCTATAATGCGCCTCCATCAGCACGGCGCAGTGCGCGGCTGGTCCACCTTGCAAAGCAAGCTGGTGAGGGTTATAGTTTCAGACCCTGCTCTTTAACAATTTGAATCAAGCAATCTGTGTGGGCACTCACAGCATCGAGCATCAAAAACAATTTTTGATATCAATGTCTGATGAAGTGACCA
>NZ_JBFODC010000004.1:0-14340 GCF_040908105.1 Aeromonas sp. R7-2
CAGTACTCATGAATAATCAACCTTCAGCCGCACCTTCTTGCGCGCCATCGTCACGGGTTCGGGGCAACGAGGTCCGATTGCGTCCAACTCGTGCGTTGCGCCGCAGAATAAAGCACTCATCAATAATCAACCTTCAACCAATTCGGCCAGCAATGATACTCACGGCGAAAAAATAATCAAACCACGGGGCGGTTATGCAGCATATGCTACCAAAATGTGAACTAGCTCTACCCAGGCTTCGCTCGATGAGTAATATAAAAATTGAATCATATTCAACAAGGAGGTGTGAATATGCAGGTCTCCTACGGCAGATTGCAAGCCTACGCAGGCATGGGGTTCTTGTCGTTCGCCATGATAGTGCTGGGCAGCCCGATCGGTAATACCGGTACCTGGTTCGGCTCCATGGTGATGATAGGGCTGGGGCTCTGGATCGAGCTCAGCGACTACTACGACGAGGATGAGGACGAGAACGATCCCTCCTGAGAGCCTGGCTCTCGGCACTCAAAGGCGGACGATGTCCGCCTTTGTCATTTCTGCTCCGCGCCGGAACGGGTCGAGCGCATGGCGCGCTCCAGCTGCTGCGCCGTCTGCTCGGGGTTGGCCCTGGCGTCGTTGAAGAAGCTGCTCAGCACATCCATGATCCCCTGGCGCATGTTGGTGGGCACCGCCATCCCCTCCGCCATGCTGGGCAGCAGGTTATCCTGTTGCTCGGCGTGGAGGAAGTCCCGATAGGAGCGGATGGCGCAGCGATCGAACTTGCTCATGTCCGGCTTGATGAGTGCCGGGATGGAGCCCTTCACCCTGTTGAACGCTTCCTGGAAGCGCGGTGTCATCAACAGCCTGGCCAGCTCGCCCTGGGCCTGCAACTGGGCGGGATCCCGCTGCTTGAACATGGCGATGGAGTCGAGGTTGTAGCTGAACAGCCCCTGGCTGCCCGGGCTTGGCAGGCACTCGATATCCTCGCCGGGGCGGTAGTTGCCTGCACTCAGCTCTCCCTTCACCCAGTCCCCCATCACCTGCATGGCGGCACCGCCGCTCTCCAGCAGGTTGGTGGCCTGGTGCCACTTCAGGCCGGCGTATTTCTCGGGTACATAAGCGCGCAACTGCTGGAAGCGGGTCAGCACCCGCACCATGTCGGGGCCGGTCAGGGTGGCGCTGTCCTGTTCGAGGAAGGCCTTGCGATAGAAGGTCTTGCCCCCTTCGCCGAGGGCCACCGTTTCGAACAGCACCGCGATTTGCCAGGGTTCATTGCCGATGGCGAGGGGAGTGATGCCCTGCTCCTTGAGCTTGTCCGCCACCGCCACGAACTTAGCCCAGTCGGTGGGGGGCTTGAGCCCCTGTCGCTCGAATACCTTGCGGTTGAGCCACAGCCAGTTGACCCGGTGGATGCCGGTGGGGACCGCCATCAGGGCGCCGTTCTGGCTGAGGGTATCGCGCACCATGGGGGGCAGCTGAGGGTACCAGCCGAGGTGCTCGGCCATGGGGGTGAGATCGCGCAGAAAGCCCAGGCTGCCCCACTCGTGCAGCTCGAACCCCTTGAGGTGGGCCGCCTCCGGCGGGTTGGCCGCCAGGGCCCGGCTCTTGAGCACCGTCATGGCGCTCTTGCCGCCCCCCCCCTGTACTGCGAAGTCGTTCCACTGGTTGCCCTGTTCGGCCCACTCGGACTTGAGCACTTCCACGGCCCTGGCCTCGCCGCCGGAGGTCCACCAGTGCAATACCTCCACCTGGGAGGCACAAACGGGCAGGGAGAGCAGGGCGATGACAGAAAAAGACAACCACTTCATACATTACTGCCTTGGTAGGGAGAGGGTGGCCTGCAGGCCGCCCTGGGGGCGATTTTCCAGCACCAGGTCGCCGCCGTGGGCGTGGGCTATGTTGCGGGCGATGCCAAGGCCCAGCCCGGTGCCGGCGGCATCGGTGCTAAGGCGGTAGTAGGGCTCGAAGATGCGCTCGAACTGATCGTCCGGCAGACCGGGCCCCTCGTCCATGATGAAGAGGATCAGCATCTCCTCGTCATCCATGATGATGATGCGCACCTTCTGGCCGTACTTGATGCCGTTGTCCACCAGGTTGCCGATGCAGCGCTTGAGGGCCAGCAGCTTTCCGCGATAGGGCCACTTGCAGTGGCCCTCGATGGTGAGCAGATCCTCGTGCAGGTTCATGGCCTCGGCCATCTGCTCCAGCAGGGCGTTGACGTCGATCTGCTCAAGGTTCTCGTGAATGTCCGTCTCTTTGACCGTCTGCAGCGCCCCTTTGACCATCAGCTCCAGCTCGTCCAGGTCCTTGTTGAACTTGGCGATCTGCACCTCGTCGTCCAGCAGTTCGACCCGCAGTCGTAGCCGGGTGATGGGGGTCTTGAGGTCGTGGGAGATGGAGCTGAAGAGGCGCTCCCGATCGTCGATGAAGCGGCGAATGCGCTGCTGCATGATGTTGAAGGCGCGGGTCGCCGCTACGATTTCGGAGGCACCCTCCTCCTTGAGGGACGGCTGGTCGATGTCCTTGCCGAGGTTGACCGCCGCCTTGGCGAGGCGACGCAGGGGGCGGGTCTGCCAGCGCACCAGCATGAAGGTGAAGAAGCAGAGGAAGACCGTCATCAGGGCGATGAAACGCACCTGGTTGCTCGGCATCACGGTGTCATCCAGCGTCATGTAGGGGGCGGGCAGCAGGGCCGCCAGATAGAGCCACTCCCCCGGTTCTATCTCGATCTGGGTCACCAGCACCGGCGGATTGATGGGCTCCAGCGACAGGGTGTAGCGGGCCCAGGAGGAGGGGAGATCCGCCAGTAGGGTGTCGTTGTTGAAGACGTGCAGCTCCTCGGGGCGGGAGAAGTCCACCTTGATCGCCATGGCGTCGGAGAGTTTGCGGCTGAGCACCTCCTGCACCTCTTTGAGCACCAGCGTCTTGCGCTCGCTGTCGGGGATGGCGCTGATGTGGATCTCTTCCTCGTTCAAGGAGACGAAGAAGCGGCTGCCCCCCATGTTGCGCAGCTGGTCCAGCGCGATGTGGCGGTATTGCAGGGGCAGGGACTTGAAGAAGTTGACGGTGGAAGCCGCCGACAGCGCCAGGTTGCGGGTGGTGCTGAGCATGCCCTCCAGCTCCCGCTTCTGGATCTGTTGCATCCAGATGCCGGTGAGGATGGTCTGGGAGAGCAGGATGGCGAGCAGCAACAGCAGCAGCATCCGCGACAGCAGGGAGCGGGGCACCAGGGCCCGCCAGAACTTCTGCCCCGTCATGGCAGCGTGTGTCTCTTGTCGATCAGCATGGGGTGCTTACCTCTGTGCCTTGCCGTTGCCCCGTGATGGGTCTCTCTTCTGCCCGTTCAAGGTCTCGCCGTAGCGTCTGTCTGTTACGGGATCTCGTGGACTTCGGCGATCAGCATGTAGCCGCTGCCGCGAATGGTCTTGATGATGCGTGGGCTCTTGCCGTTGTCACCCAGCTTCTGGCGCAGGCGGCTGATTTGCACATCGATACCGCGCTCCATGGGCAGGCTCTCGCGACCGCGGGTGGCGTCCGAGATGGTATCCCGGTCCAGCACCACGCCGGGCTGCTGCAGGAACATGCCGAGCAGCAGGGCATCACTGCCGGAGAGATCCAGCAGGCTGCCATCTTCGTGGGTCAGCTGGTGGCTCAGGGTGTCCAGGGTCCACTCGGCGAAGCGCAGCCGACGGCTCGGTTCCTTCTCTTTCTCCGGCTGGCGGAATTCGGCGCGGCGCAGCAGCGCCTTGATGCGGGCCTGCAGTTCGCGCGGGCTGAACGGCTTGGCGATGTAGTCGTCGGCGCCAAGTTCCAGACCGATCACCCGGTCAGCCTCGTCGGAGGCGGCGGTGAGCATGATGATGGGTACCTGGGAGTCGCGGCGGATCTGCTGGCAGAGGGTAAAGCCGTCGTCGCCGGGCATCATGATGTCCAGAATGATGAGGTCCGGGCTGTGCTGGGCCAGTTGTTGGCGCATCTCGTTCCCTTCAGCCGCGGTCAGTACCTCAAAACCGGCCCGGGTCAGGTACTCGTTGAGCAGCTCGCGGATCTCCCGATCGTCGTCGACGATAAGCAGTTGTTTGCTCGTTGACATATGTATGTGCATCCACCCATTTTTTTGTGCAGATTGAACCTGTCGGGGGAGCAAAAAGCAAGCAAGCCCCCCCTCTAATGTGAAGTTATGGGCAATATAGCCTCAGGATTGGCCCCGATCGCGGGAAAAGAATAAAAAAGGCCGACCCAAACGGGCCGGCCAACACGCAGATTCCGACGGCAGGAGCGCACCCCGTGTGGCGCGTTCCACAGACTCGACAGCAGGGTCGGCAGGCCGACCCGGTATTCGTGATGGGGCCGCTGTGCCGGGAAGCAGGGCCGCCTTCTGTCTGTTGTTGCCGCCCCGAGGCGGCGTCCCTGATCGGCGAGCGGTCAGGGGAGATTCACTTACACCCGTTCGAACACGGTTGCGATGCCCTGACCCAGGCCGATGCACATGGTGGCGACTCCCAGGGTGGCGTCCTTCTCTTCCATCAGGTTGATCAGGGTGGTGGAGATGCGGGCACCGGAGCAGCCGAGCGGGTGACCCAGGGCGATGGCGCCACCGTTGAGGTTCACCTTCTCATCCACCAGGTCTTGCAGACCCAGATCCTTCACACAGGGGAGGGACTGGGCGGCAAACGCCTCGTTCAACTCGAACAGATCGATGTCGCCGATGGTCAGACCGGCCCGTTTGAGCGCCTTCTGGGTGGCCGGCACCGGGCCGTAACCCATGATGGCGGCGTCGCAGCCGGCGATGGCCATGGCACGTACCTTGGCGCGAGGCGTGAGGCTGAGGGCCTTGGCGCGATCCGCGCTCATCACCAGCATGGCGGCGGCGCCATCGGACAGGGCCGAGGAGCTGCCGGCGGTAACGGTGCCGTTGACCGGATCAAACACCGGGCGCAGCTGGCTCAGGGTTTCTACCGTGGTCTCCGGGCGGATCACCTCGTCATAGTCGTAGAAGAAGCGGGCGCCGCTGGCGTCATGGCCTTCCAGCCCGACGATCTCCTTGGCAAAACGGCCTTCCACGGTGGCGGCGTGAGCGCGGCGGTGGGAGCGGGCGGCAAACTCGTCCTGCTGCGATCGGCTGATGCCGTGCAGCTTGCCGAGCATCTCGGCGGTCAGCCCCATCATGCCGGAGGCTTTCGCCACCGACTTGGCCATGCCGGGGTGGAAGTCGACGCCGTGGCTCATGGGCACGTGGCCCATGTGTTCGACGCCGCCGATGATGAAGATATCCCCATCACCTACCTGAATGGCGCGGGAGGCATCATGCAGCGCCTGCATGCTGGAGCCGCACAGGCGGTTGACGGTGACTGCCCCCACCTGCTTGGGAATGCCGGCCAGCAGGGCGGCGTTGCGGGCGATGTTGAAGCCCTGCTCCAGGGTCTGCTGCACGCAGCCCCAGTAGATATCCTCGATCTCGTTCGGGTCGAGGTTGGGGTTGCGCAGCAGGATGGATTTCATCAGGTGCGCGGACAAGTCTTCTGCACGCACGTTGCGGAAGGCGCCGCCCTTGGACCGGCCCATGGGGGTCCGGATACAGTCGACAATGACTACGTCTTTCATGAATGGATCTCCTTTCCGCAATCAGTAGAAGGTGTTGCCCTGGGCGGCCATCTCACGCAAGCGGTCGCTGACGCGGTAGAGCGGGCCCAAGTCGGCATACTGGTCGGCCATGGCCACGTAGCGATCCAGACCGATAGTGTCCAGATAGCGGAACACGCCGCCGCGGAAGGGAGGGAAGCCCAGACCGTAGACCAGCGCGATGTCGGCTTCGGCTGGCGTGGCGACTATGCCCTCTTCCAGACAGAGCACCACCTCGTTGATCATCGGGATCATCATGCGAGCAATGATGGCGTCCTTGTCAAAGTCCTGCTTCGGCTTGGCGATGGGGGCCAGCAGCTCGTAGCTGGCTGCGTCGGCCACCTTCTTCGGCTTGCCCTTCTTGTCCTGCTCGTAGGCGTAGAAGCCCTTGCCGTTCTTCTGACCGAAGCGGCTCACTTCGTACATCACGTCGATGGCGGTGCGGCCTTCCTTGCTCATGCGTGCCGGGAAACCCTGCGCCATCACGTCACCGGCGTGGTGGCCGGTGTCGATGCCGACCACGTCCAGCAGGTAGGCGGGGCCCATGGGCCAGCCAAACTCCTTCTCCATCACCTTGTCGACGGCGGCGAAGTCGGCGCCATCGGCGACCAGCTTGTTGAAGCCGAAGAAGTAGGGGAACAGCACGCGGTTCACGAAGAAGCCGGGGCAGTCGTTGACCACGACCGGGGACTTGCCCATGGCGGCGGCGTAGGCCACCACGCGGTTGATGGTTTCATCGGAAGTTTGCTCGCCGCGGATGATCTCCACCAGCGGCATGCGGTGCACCGGGTTGAAGAAGTGCATGCCGCAGAAATTCTCGGGGCGCTTCAGTCCCTTGGCCAGCAGGGAGATGGGGATGGTGGAGGTGTTGCTGGCGAGCACGGCGTCTTCGCCGATGATCCCTTCCACTTCACTCAGCACGGCCGCCTTCACTTTCGGGTTCTCGACCACGGCTTCGACCACCACGTCCACATGCTTGACGTTGTCATAGCTGAGGGTCGGCGTGATGGCGGAGAGCACCTGGCCCATCTTGATGCCGTCGATGCGACCGCGCTCGAGCTGGCCGTTGAGCAGCTTGGTGGCCTCATTCATGCCAAGTGCCAGCGCCTTCTCGTTGATGTCCTTCATCACCGCCGGGATGCCTTTGCTGGCAGACTGGTAGGCGATGCCGCCCCCCATGATGCCGGCACCCAGCACGGCGGCATGGCCGGTGGCCTTGTTTGCCTGCTTGGCGGCCTTCTTGGCCAGCGCCTTGATGTGTTGATCGTTCAAGAAGATACCGACCAGCGCCTTGGCCACGTCGGTTTTCGCCAGCTTGATGAAGGTGGCGGCCTCGGCGGCCAGCGCTTCGTCACGGCCCATGCCGGCGGCGGCTTCCACCGTCTTCACGGCGGCCATGGGGGCCGGATAGTGTTTGCCCGCCACGGCGGCAACCATGCCGGCGGCGGTGGTGAAGCTCATCATGGCTTCCAGTTTGGAGAGGCGCAGCGGCGCTTTCTTGGCTGCACGGCGGCCCTGCCAGTCCAGCTTGCCCTTGACCGCGTCCTTGATCATCTGCACGGCGGCGCTGTGCAGCGCGTCCGGGGCGACCACGGCGTCGATGGCGCCCACCTTGAGGGCGTCATCGGCACGGTAATCCTTGCCGGTGGTGATCCACTCCAGCGCGTTGTCGGCACCGATCACCCGCGGCAGACGGACAGTGCCGCCAAAGCCCGGCATGATGCCGAGCTTGGTCTCGGGTAAGCCGATTTTGGCGCTGGTGTCGGCCAGACGGAAGTCAGTGGAGAGGATGGTCTCGCAGCCGCCGCCCAGAGCATGGCCCTTGATGGCGGAGAGGGTGGGCACGGGCAGATCTTCGATGGCGCTGAAGATGTCGTTGGCCTTCTTCAGCCAGCCGAGCAGATCTTCCTGCGGCAGATCGAACAGTTCCAGGAATTCGGTGATGTCGGCGCCGACGATGAAAGCGTCTTTGCCGGAGGTGAGGATCAGACCCTTCAAATCGGCTTGTTGCTGTAATGCGGCGATCGCTTCGCTCAGGGAGAGCAGGGTAGCGCGATCCAGCTTGTTGACTGAACCCGGGGCATCAAACCTCAGTTCGGCAATGCCGTCTTCGAGGTAGCTGACCGTCAGGGTTTCGCCTTGGTAGATCATGAGAGTGTCTCCTTGTTCCCACTCTGTGGGGAATGGTGCTCCTTTATCCCCAGCAGGGGGCGAGGCTCACTATTGATCCAAAAGGAGACATTTTCAACACCTATTTAAAACATTTGTTTAACAGTTGTCGAGTAAAAGCTCTTCATCACAAAACGGGCAAAAAGAGGCGCCTTGCGGCGCCTCCGATGGAGATGAGCGTGGTATCAACTGGCCAGTTCCGGCCGATTGCGATACTGGTTCAAGACCTCGGGATCGGCGAGGGCGTGGGTATTGTTGACGGGGCGGTTGTGCACCACTTCCCGCACCGCCAGCTCTACTATCTTGCCGGACTTGGTGCGGGGGATGGCATCCACCTGCAGGATGCGGGCAGGCACATGACGGGCGGTGCAGTGCTGCTTTATTTGCTGGCGGATCCGCTCGCGTAGCGGCTCATCCAGCTTGCAGCCCGCCTTGAGCTTGACGAACAGCACCACTCGCTCGTCCTGTTTCCATTGCTGGCCGATGACGATGCTCTCCTCCACCTCGTCCAGCTGCTCTACATAGCGGTAGATCTCGCTGGTGCCGATGCGCACGCCGCCCGGGTTGAGGGTCGCGTCGGAGCGGCCGTAGAACAGAATGCCGCCGGTCGGGGTCAGCTCGATCCAGTCCCCGTGGCACCAGATGTTGTCGAACCGCTCGAAGTAGGCGGCGTGGTATTTGTCGCCGTTCTCGTCACCCCAGAAGTAGATGGGCTGGGCCGGGAAAGGCTTGGTGCAGACCAGTTCGCCCTTTTCCCCCAGCACCGGCTGGCCCGCCTCGTTGAATACCTGCACCGCGAGACCAAGGCCGCGCCCCTGGCTCTCGCCGCGATAGACGGGGCTCAAGGGGTTGCCGATGACGAAGCAGGAGCAGATGTCGGTGCCGCCAGAGATGGAGCTGAGCTGCACATCCTGCTTTATCTGCTGGTAAACGTAGTCAAACCCCTCCGGCGACAGCACGGATCCGGTGCTGCAGATCAGCCGCAAGGCAGGCAGGTCGTGGGTCTTGATGGGGGCATAACCCTGCTTGTGCAGCGCATCGAGATACTTGGCCGAGGTGCCGAACAGGGCGACCTCTTCGTCCCGTGCGAGATCCCATAACACGTTGCCATCCGGGTAGAAGGGGGAACCATCGTAGAGCACCAGAGTGGCGCCGGAGGCGAGGGCGCTCACCAGCCAGTTCCACATCATCCAGCCACAGGTGGTGAAGTAGAAGATGCGCTCCCCCGGCTTGATGTCGCAGTGCAACTGGTGCTCTTTCAGGTGTTGCAGCAGGGTGCCGCCAATGCCGTGCACGATGCACTTGGGTTTGCCGGTGGTACCGGAGGAGTAGAGGATATAGAGCGGGTCGTTGAAGGCCATGGGCTCGAAGGCGAGCTGGGCATCATGCTGGCTTGCCAGCAGTTGCTGCCAGTCGTGACCAAGCTGCAGCGGGTTGCCGAGCAGAGGGATCAGCACCGTCTGCTCTATGCTGTCGAGCTGACCGACGACGCTGGCCACCTTGTCCTGAATGTCGATGGCCTTGCCGCCGTAGCGGTAGCCATCCACCGCGAACAGCACCCTGGGACGGGTCTGGCCGAAGCGCTCCACCACGCTGGCCTCGCCAAAATCGGGGCTGGTGGAGGTCCAGATCGCGCCGAGGCTGGTGGTTGCCAGCATGGCCACCACGGTTTCCGGGATATTGGGCAGGTAGGCTGCGACCACATCACCCCGGCCTATGCCCTGGCTGCGAAGCCACTGGGCCAGGCGGGCGACCTGATCTGCCAGCTGATGCCAGCTCAGGGTCCGGCTTGGGGCCCCTTCGATGCGGGAGATAATGGCCGGGCTCTCATCCTGACGGCGCAGCAGGTTCTCGGCGAAGTTGAGCTGGCTGTCGGGGAACCAGCGGGCGCGCTGCATCTCCTGGCGGTTCTCCGCCACAATGTTGCCAAGTTCGCCCTTGACGCCGCAGTGCTGCCACACCAGGGGCCAGAAGCGGGTGGTCTTCTCCACCGACCATTGATACAGGTCGGCATAGCTGCGCAGTTGCAGACCATGGAAGTGATTGACCTCGGCCATGAACTGGTGGAGGTTGGAGTGCTGCATCCTGTCCTGATCCGGTGTCCACAGACAAAGGTTTTGCATGAGTCGTTCCTGACGGCTGATATCTACTGTCTGTGGGCAGTGTATTGAATTGTTCTTTGTTTGTTAATTGTCTGTTTTATCCTCATAACAAAAAGCCTGTAACCTATGCGTTACCTCACGAAGCGAAAGCCGGGTGGCTCGAGCCTTGATTCGCTTGATGTTATGCTGAAGTCACATTCGCCCGGAGCAGGACGCCATGAGCAGTTACAGCCAACTTTTTGCCCAGCATCTCGACACCCTTCAGCAGCGTACCCGCGACATCCTGCAACAACAGGGTCTTGGCGGTCTCGCTATTCACTCCGGCCAGACTCATCGCATCTTCCTCGATGACCAGGATTATCCCTTCAAGGTGAATCCCCAGTTCAAGGCCTGGTTGCCGGTGCTGGACAACCCTCACTGCTGGTTGCTGGTGGACGGGGTGAACAAGCCGGTGCTGCTGTTCTACCGGCCGGTGGACTTCTGGCACAAGGTGGCGGAGTTGCCCAACGCCTTCTGGGTCGATTTCTTCGACATTCGCTTCCTGACTCGCCCGGAGCAGGTTGCCGATCATCTGCCGGCCAACAAGCAGGAGTGGGCCTATCTGGGCGGCCATCTGGAAGTGGCCGAGCTGCTGGGACTGGGCCAGCCCAATCCGGAGGCGGTCCTCAACTACCTGCACTACCACCGTGCCTACAAGACGCCCTATGAGCTGGAATGTCTTCGCGATGCCAACCGCATCGGCGTGCGCGGCCACATCGCTGCCAAGGACTCCTTCATGGCGGGGGCGAGCGAGTTCGAGATCAACCTGGCCTACATGAAGGCGGTCGGACAGGGGGCCAATGAGGCGCCCTACGGCAACATTGTTGCCATCAACCGCAATGCGGCCATCCTGCACTACACCCATCTCTCCACCCAGCGGGTGCCGGATGCGGAGCGTTACTCCTTCCTCATCGATGCCGGTGTGGACGTGCACGGTTATGCCTCCGACATTACCCGAACCTGGGCCTGGCGCCGCGGTGAGTTCGCCGATCTGATTGCTGCGCTGGATGCACAGCAACAGGAGATCATCGACGAGATCAAGCCGGGCCGCCGCTACAGCGAGCTGCACCTGCAGATGCACCACAGGCTGGCGCGCCTGCTGCAAGCCACCGAACTGGTAGACATGTCGGTGGACGAGATGATCCACACCGGGGTGACCAATGTCTTCTTCCCCCACGGTCTCGGTCACTTCCTCGGCCTGCAGGTACACGATGCCGGCGGCTTCATGCAGGATGAGCGCGGCACCCACCTGGCGGCCCCCGAGCAGTTCCCCTATCTGCGCTGCACCCGGGTGATGGAAGTGGGTCAGGTCTTCACCATAGAGCCGGGTCTCTACTTCATCGACAGCCTGCTGGAGCCGCTGCGCCAGGGTGAGCAGGGCAAGCGGATCAACTGGAACAAGGTGGAGGCGCTGCGTCCCTATGGTGGCATTCGCATCGAGGACAACGTGGTGCTGCATGCCAACGGGGTGGAGAACCTGACCAGACAAGCAGGGCTCTGATGGCGACGGATTACCCCATACCTGCAGCCCCGCTGGAGGTGAGCGAAGAGATCAAGAAGAGCCGCTTCATTACCTACGTCGCCCACACTCCGACCGTCGAGGCCGCCAAGGCCTGGATAGACGAGATCAAACAGCAACACCAGGGAGCCCGGCATCACTGCTGGGCTTTTGTCGCCGGCGCCCCGCAAGACAGCCAGGTTTATGGTTTCAGTGATGATGGCGAACCCTCGGGCACGGCGGGCAAGCCCATGCTGGCCCAGTTGATGGGGGCCGGCCTTGGCGAAGTCGCCGCCGTGGTGGTGCGATATTACGGTGGCGTGCTGCTGGGGACCGGTGGCCTGGTCAAGGCCTATGGTGGTGGTGTGGGGGCAGCACTCAAGCAACTTGAAACCTGTATCAAGCGTCAGCTGACCTCTTCCGTGATCCAGTGTGACTACACCGACATGGGGGCCGTGGAGTCACTCATCTCTGTCCATCAAGGGCAGTTGCTGGTGGCCGATTATGGTGCCAGCGTCACCCTTCAGGTAGCGTGGGAGTCTGCGCTCTGGGCCCGTATCGCACAGGAATTGACCGACCGGACCCAGGGTCGGGTATCCCTTCGTCCCTTAGATGGCTAGAATCCATCGCTCTTTTAGTCTGAAGAGGGAGCCGGAATGCAGATTCTGAGCATCATTCGTATCGTCGGTCTGCTGGTTGCCCTGTTCAGCTCGACCATGCTGCTGCCCGCGATGGTCGCTTTTGGGTATCGTGATGGCGGTGGTACCGAGTTCGTCAACTCCTTCGTCATAGCCCTCCTGCTCGGCCTCCTGCTCTGGTTTCCCAACCGCCATCAGAAAAAGGAACTCAGGTCCAAGGAAGGCTTCCTCATCGTGGTGCTGTTCTGGGTGGTGCTGGGGAGCGTGGGTGCCGTCCCCTTCATCATCAGCGACGTGCCGAACATGTCGGTCTCGGAGGCATTTTTCGAGTCGTTTTCCGGCCTGACTACCACGGGCGCAACGGTGCTGACCGGGCTGGACAATCTGCCCAAGGCGTTTCTCTTCTACCGCCAGCTGCTGCAATGGCTCGGTGGCATGGGGATCATCGTGCTGGCGGTGGCCGTGCTGCCGTTGCTCGGCATCGGGGGCATGCAGCTCTATCGCGCCGAGATCCCGGGGCCCGTCAAGGACAACAAGGTGACCCCGCGCATCGCCGAGACGGCCAAGGCGCTCTGGTTCATCTATCTGTTGCTGACCTCCCTCTGCGCTCTCGCGTACTGGATGGCGGGGATGACGTTGTTCGATGCCATCTGCCACTCCTTCTCCACCTTGTCGGTTGGGGGGTTCTCGACCCACGACGCCAGCATCGGTTTCTTCGACAGCCCGGCCATCAACCTGATCACAGTGGTGTTCCTGTTGCTGGCGAGCGTCAACTTCGCGCTTCACTTCATGGTGTTTGCCCATAAGCCGGTGCGCGTGAGCAGCTATCTGCGGGACTCCGAGCTCAAAGTGTTTCTGAGCATCCAGTGCGTGCTGGTGCTGATCTGTTTCGTCTCTCTGCTGTTCCACGGTCATTACGCCACCTGGCAGGAGGCGCTCAACCATGGCCTGTTCCAGGCGGTGTCGCTGGGCACGACCACCGGCTACAGCACGACCAGCTATGCGGAGTGGCCCTCCTTTCTGCCCATGCTGTTGATGTTCTCCGCCTTCATCGGCTGTTGTGCCGGCAGTACCGGGGGAGGCATCAAGGTGATGCGCTTCATGATCCTGTTCCTGCAGGGGATGCGTGAACTCAAACGGCTGGTGCATCCGCGGGCCATCTACACCTTGAAGCTGGGGCGGCGTGCCGTACCGGAACGGATCGTGGAAGCGGTCTGGGGCTACTTTGCCACCTACATCATCCTGTTCTTCATCTTCATGTTGTTGCTGCTGATGACGGGGCTGAACGAAGTGACGGCCTTCTCCGCCGTGGCTGCGGCATTCACCAACGTGGGGCCGGGTCTGGGGGAGGTGTCGGCCAACTTCGGCAATATCTCGGCCACTGCACAGTGGATATTAATCGTGGCCATGTTGTTTGGTCGATTGGAAATCTTCACACTTCTGGTACTGTTTACTCCTGCATTCTGGCGTAGTTGAGGTTGGTATGGACAAGATTTTGGTGCTTTATTCTTCCCGGGACGGGCAAACACGGAAAATCGTGGATGTCATGCTGGAGGAAATATCAGGATGCGAAGTGGTGATGCACGACCTGCACACCCTGCCCATGTGCAACCTCAGCAAGTATGCCAAGGTGTTGATTGGCGCTTCCATTCGCTATGGTAACTTCCACCCCAGCCTGCTTAGCTTCATACACGCACATCATGAACAGTTGGAAGTAGCCAATGCGGCGTTCTTCTGCGTGAACCTGACGGCACGCAAGCCCGAGAAGCAGACGCCGCAGACCAACGCCTACATGAAGAAGTTTCTGCGCCTCTCTCCCTGGAAGCCCAAAACTCTGGGGGTGTTTGCCGGGGCATTGCAGTACTCCCGTTACAACTGGTGGCAGACCCGCATCATCCAGTTGATCATGAAGATCACCGGGGGCAGCACGGATACCAGCAAGGATCTGGAATTCACCGACTGGGACAAGGTGCGCGGCTTTGCCCGTGAATTTTGGTCAAAAAAGTAACAGTGACGTCATTCAGAGCGGCCAGAGCCCTGCGTAAGCAGGGCTTTTTGTTTGATAAGTAGGCGTTCGAGCCACAAATCGGTAAAAAGGACTATTTTTCGCAAAATAGCCCTTGTCATCCCGGCGCGGCTCCCTATAATGCGCCCCTACCAGCACGGCGGACCACGCCAACCTGATGAGCCAGCTTCCTAGCGAAGTGGGCGCCGAAAGAAAAGCGAAAACAACCGCTTGACTTTCGAAGTGAGGAGCGTAAGATGCGCCTCCTCAACGCGATAAGCGTGACGCTCT
>NZ_JBFODC010000005.1:0-1468 GCF_040908105.1 Aeromonas sp. R7-2
AAGGATGATGCGGCGGGTCTGCAGATCTCCAACCGTCTGACCTCCCAGGTAAACGGCCTGGACCAGGGCAACCGCAACGCCAACGATGGCATCTCTCTGGCGCAGACCGCTGAAGGGGCCATGGACGAAGTGACAGGCATGTTGCAACGTATGCGTACTCTGGCACAACAATCTGCCAACGGCTCCAACTCCGCCAAGGATCGCGAAGCTCTGCAGAAGGAAGTGGATCAGCTGGGCTCCGAGATCAACCGCATCTCCACCGATACCACCTTCGCTGGCACCAAGCTGCTGGATGGAAACTACAATGGCAGCTTCCAGGTAGGGGCGGATGCCAACCAGACCATCAGCTTCAGCCTTTCTCAAGCTGGGGGTTTTAGCATTTCCGGTATTTCTGCTGCAGCGAACACTACTGTGACGGCAGCGAGCGGTGGCACTCTTGCCGTGAGCACCATCTTCTTGAGTGGTAGTGCGGGTGGCATCAGTATCAGTACTCAGACTAATGCGCAAAACGTACTGGCCGCCGTCGATTCCATGTTGGGTATCGTGGACAGCAAGCGTGCCGAGCTGGGTGCGGTGCAGAACCGGCTGGATTCGACCATTCGCAACCAGTCCAATATCTCGGAAAACGTCTCTGCCGCTCGCTCCCGTATCCGTGATGCAGACTTCGCCACCGAAACCGCCAACATGACCAAGCAGAACATCCTGCAACAGGCGGCTTCCAGCATCCTGGCTCAGGCCAACCAGCGCCCGCAGTCTGCTCTGTCGCTTCTGGGCTGATGACCCTTGACAGGGCGACTGTCCATGCCACCTAGGTCTAAAAAGGAAGCATTTTATGCTTCCTTTTTTATTTTGCCCCTGTCTTTCTGCTTGCGATAGGCAGTTGTGGCGTTTGCCACAGCTCAAGTGATGATCATCGGTAAGGTAGTCTGCACGATGATATTCTCCTGGACCGATACCTCGCGATAGTCCCGGTCCGTCTTGCCTCATGATGACTCACAACCAGCCACGACTAACCCGCAGCATCGAATGTGACGTTATCTTTCCACTCCGTTCATGGTTGTCTGATTGCCAGACTCACCACGGCAATATTCTCTCCGGCTATTTCTGCATCAAGGGAGGAGGTACTTTGCCACCTGGGTCGCCAAAAGCGGCAAGTATTTTCCTAAAGCTTCTGGCAGGGCTGCCGTTACAGATGATGAAGCAAATTGAAGGGTGTTCGGAAATCCAACATTTGCGCGACTGCGGGTTCGACGTCCGTTCAAACAGAGGGCCCGCCAGATGAGACAGACCGTTCAATCTGTCCATCTGAACGGTGGGATTCTGACTCGCTTGATGCAAGCAGGACCCGCAGTTTCTTGTTCATCAGGAGAAATCTTTTATGGCCATGTTTATCAACACCAACACTTCATCACTGAACGCCCAGCGTAACTTGATGAACACCACCAAGTCGTTGGATACCTCTTACACC
>NZ_JBFODC010000006.1:0-9490 GCF_040908105.1 Aeromonas sp. R7-2
TTTGAAGATCAGTGGCAGTTTATCCGCAGCCAGCTGCTGCAAAGCTGAGCCAGCAGACCGCATCAACCAATGCACGTCCGCTCCGAGTTCACAATCAAGCCCACTGCCGGCTTTGAAGATCAGTGGCAGTTTATCCGCAGCCAGCTGCTGCAAAGCTGAGCCAGCAGACCGCATCCACCAATGCACGTCCGCTCCGAGTTCACAATCAAACCCACCGCCGGGTTTGAAGATCAGTGGCAGTTTATCCGCAGCCAGCAGCTGCAAAGCTGAGTGCGCACATGCCGAGCGTCCCTGCGCCAGCAGGGTTGTGACAAAACGGGAGGCCTTGGCCTCCCTTGCTTTTTGTGGCACAAAAGAAGAGACAAGCACCAGATGCGACCCAGCTTGTCGCGCTCAAGTGTTAGATTCATCTGCCATAAATCTTCACACCAACAGGACATCCTATGGAACCCGAGATCATTACCGAAGCACAGACCTGGCTGACCAACAACCAGGGACTGATCATCGAGTATGCGGTCAACATCGCCGCCGCCCTGATCACCCTGCTGGTCGGTTACATTGCCGCCAACCTTCTCAGCGGTGGCGTGGTCAAGGTGATGCAGACCCGCAAGCTGGACACCACCGTCACCCACTTCGTCGGCAGCATCCTCAAATACACCATCCTGGTGTTCGTAGTGATCGCCGCCCTGGGCCGGGTCGGGGTGCAGACCGCCTCCTTCGTCGCCATTATCGGTGCCGCCGGTCTGGCCATCGGTCTGGCGCTGCAGGGCTCTCTCTCCAACTTTGCCGCCGGTTTCCTGCTCATCATCTTCCGCCCCATCAAGGCTGGGGAATTCATCGAGGTGGCAGGCACCAATGGCGTTGTGCAATCGGTCCAGCTCTTCACCACCACCCTCACCTCGGGTGACAACAAGATGGTGGTAGTGCCAAACTCCGCCATCCTAAACGGCACCATCGTCAACTACTCGCGCATGGATACCCGCCGCGTCGACATGACATTCGGCATCGGCTACGGCTCCGACCTGCGCAAGGCCAAACAGATCCTGGAGCGGCTGGTGAGCGAAGAGCCCCGCATCCTGAAGGAGCAGGCCGCCACCATTGCCGTCGCCGCGCTGGCCGACTCCTCGGTCAATATCGTGGTGCGCCCCTGGGTCAAGACCGGCGATTACTGGGGCGTCTGGTTCGACTTCCACGAGAAGGTGAAGCTCACCTTCGACGCCGAGGGCATCGAGATCCCCTTTCCCCAGCGTGTGGTCCACATGCAAAAGACGGCGGATTGATCCTCGGTGTGCGTTCTCCAGTGCCAGCCTTCGGGCTGGCACTGTCGTTTCTGCCTTCTGTGACATGAAAAAACCGGCCACAGGCCGGTCTTGCGCACCAGGTCGCACCGCGTTCTCACCCCAGCCGGCGTGCAACCCGGTTGAGCAGGGGCTGCATCAGCACATAACCCCCCAGCACGGCTCCGATCACCGCCAGTACGCGGATCTCCAACGTCGGCGCCGCATTGGCCAGCGTCAGGGTCAGCAAACCGATGAGGCCGGTGGCGATCAGGCTCAGGGCAAACAGGGATAACAGGGCTTTCATCTCGATCTCCTCATTCCACACCATTGATTCCATACCTTGGCCATCCCTGGGAGATCTCGTCCATTCGGCTCATATGATAGCCAGCGTCTGTTGCCCACCATTTGCGCCTGCTCAAAAAACCGTCCGATGAGCGTCTGTTGAATACCCTTTGATCTGTCACGCCAGCTTTCCAGAGCCACGGCCGCGCTCCCCTTGAAATGAAAGCCTTTTCAACCCGAACAAGCATGCGCGAACGCAAGATCCCGGGGTACTGAGTGACTCATAATCGCACTGTTTTGGTTGTACACTCCCTCGTTGCAGACAATTGGTAATGCTCTGTTACACGGGGCGCACGGAGTGCCCGGTATAATGCTCGCATAATAAGGTTTGGCGGGAGCCTTGCCTGCAAGGTTCAAACACAACTTGGAAGACTGATAATCCTATGAAAAATATCAATCCAACCCGGACCCAGGCCTGGCAGGCACTGGAAGCCCATTTTGCAGCCAACAAGGAGATGCGTCTCAAGGATCTGTTCGCACAGGATCCCAAGCGTTTTGACAAGTTCTCCCTCACCTTCGGTGGCGACATCCTGGTCGACTACTCCAAGAACCTGATCACCGAAGAGACCCTCAAGCTGCTGGTGAACCTGGCTGGCGAGACCGATCTGCGCAGCGCCATCGACGCCATGTTCAACGGCGACAAGATCAACATGACCGAAGGGCGCGCCGTACTGCACACCGCCCTGCGCAACCGCTCCGACCGTCCCATCGAGGTTGACGGCAAGGACGTGATGCCGGAAGTGAACGCCGTACTGGCCAAGATGAAGGGCTTCTGCGAGAAGGTCATCGGTGGCGAGTGGAAGGGCTATACCGGCAAGGCCATCCAGCACGTGGTCAACATCGGCATTGGTGGCTCCGATCTGGGCCCCGTCATGATCACCGAGGCCCTGCGCCCCTACAAGAATCACCTGGAGATGCACTTCGTCTCCAACGTCGACGGCACCCACATCGCCGAGACGCTCAAGAAGATCGATCCGGAAACCACCCTGTTCCTGGTGGCCTCAAAGACCTTCACCACCCAGGAGACCATGACCAACGCCCTGACCGCCCGCGACTGGTTCCTCGGTCATGCCGGTGACAAGGCCCACGTTGCCAAGCACTTCGCCGCCCTGTCGACCAACGGCAAGGCCGTTGCCGAGTTCGGCATCGACACCGACAACATGTTCGAGTTCTGGGACTGGGTCGGCGGCCGCTACTCCTCCTGGTCCGCCATCGGCATGCCCATCGCCCTCTCCCTCGGCTTCGAGCACTTTGAGGCCCTGCTGCAAGGCGCCTTCGAGATGGACATGCACTTCGCCACTGCCGCCTATGAACAGAACGTGCCCGTACTGCTGGCCCTGATCGGCCTGTGGTACAACAACTTCCATGGTGCCGAGTCCGAAGCTATCCTGCCGTACGATCAGTACATGCATCGCTTCCCTGCCTACTTCCAGCAAGGCAACATGGAGTCCAACGGCAAGTACGTGGACCGCGACGGCAATCCGGTGGACTACCAGACCGGCCCCATCATCTGGGGTGAGCCGGGTACCAACGGCCAGCACGCCTTCTACCAGCTGATCCACCAGGGCACCAAGCTGATCCCCTGCGACTTCCTAGCGCCGGCCATCAGCCATAACCCCATCGGTGACCACCATCCGAAGCTCCTGGCCAACTTCTTCGCCCAGACCGAGGCCCTGGCCTTCGGCAAGAGCAAGGAAGCGGTGGAGGCCGAGTTCCTGGCCGCCGGCAAGACCCTGGAGCAGGTCAAGGATCTGGTGCCGTTCAAGGTGTTCGAAGGCAACCGCCCGACCAACTCCATCCTCTTCAAGCAGCTGACCCCGAAAACTCTCGGCTCCCTGATCGCCATGTACGAGCACAAGATCTTCGTACAGGGTGCAATCTGGAACATCTTCTCCTTCGACCAGTGGGGTGTGGAGCTGGGCAAACAGCTGGCCAACAAGATCCTGCCGGAGCTGGGCACCGATGAAGCCGTCACCAGCCACGACGGTTCCACCAACGGCCTGATCAACACCTGGAAAGCCTGGAAGGCCTGATTGCTCCCGCCCTCCAGAATGCAAAAGCCCCGCTCGATGAGCGGGGCTTTTTTATAGGCTTCAATCTGTCTGTTTGCATCATCCGGACGACAGGCCAGGTGTCTAAGCCAGCCAGTAACGGGGATCGTCATCCCCGCCCCTTCCGATGCCGCTCAGCGAAGGCTTAACCGCCGACGGCAATACGCTTCATGTCCTTCATGTAACCACGCAGGGTCTGGCCGATCTTCTCGATCGGGTGGTTGCGGGTCGCTTCGTTGGCAGCCAGCAGGGCCAGGTTGTCCACCGCCTTGCTCTCGGCACGGGCACTGCCCAGGTCCCCTGCTTGCAGGGTCGGCATGAAGTGCTCACGCAGCAGCGGCACGGCGGCGTTGGCGAACAGGTAGTTGCCGTACTCCGCGGTGTCGGAGATGACCACGTTCATCTCGTACAGACGCTTGCGGGCGACGGTGTTGGCGATCAGCGGCAGCTCGTGCAGAGACTCGTAGTAGGCAGACTCTTCATAGATACCGGAGGCCACCATGGTTTCGAACGCCAGCTCCACACCCGCCTTGACCATGGCCACCATGACCACGCCATTGTCGAAGTACTCCTGCTCGGCGATCTTGCCGGCATAGGCAGGGGCATTCTCGAAGGCGGACTTGCCGGTCTCTTCGCGCCAACCGAACAGCTTGGCATCGTCTTCGGCCCAGTCAGCCATCATGCCGCGGGAGAACTCGCCGGCGATGATGTCATCCATGTGCTTCTCGAACAGCGGACGCATCAGGGTGCGCAGTTGCTCGGAGAGCTCGAAGGCACGCAGCTTGGCCGGGTTGGAGAGGCGGTCCATCATCAAGCTGATGCCGCCCTGCTTCAGGGCCTCGGTGATGGTCTCCCAGCCGAACTGGATCAGCTTGCCGGCATAGGCCGGGTCGGTGCCCTCGGCAACCAGCTTGTCGTAGCAGAGCAGGGAACCGGCCTGCAGCATGCCGCACAGAATGGTCTGCTCGCCCATCAGGTCGGATTTCACTTCCGCGACGAAGGAGGATTCCAGCACGCCGGCACGGTCACCACCGGTAGCAGAGGCCCACGCCTTGGCGATGGCCATGCCCTCGCCCTGGGGATCGTTCTCCGGGTGGACGGCGATCAGGGTCGGTACGCCGAAGCCGCGCTTGTACTCTTCACGCACTTCGGTACCCGGGCACTTGGGCGCAACCATCACGACGGTGATGTCGGAACGGATCTGCTGCCCCTCTTCCACCACGTTGAAGCCGTGGGAGTAGCCCAGCGCGGCGCCCTGCTTCATCAGCGGCATCACGGTTTTGACGACGTCGGAGTGCTGCTTGTCCGGAGTCAGGTTCAGCACCAGATCGGCGGTCGGGATCAGCTCTTCATAGGTGCCGACCACGAAGCCGTTGTCGGTGGCCTTCTGCCAGGAGGCGCGCTTCTCGGTGATGGCGGCCTTGCGCAGGGCGTAGGAGATGTCCAGCCCGGAGTCGCGCATGTTCAGACCCTGGTTCAGGCCCTGGGCGCCACAGCCCACAATCACCACCTTCTTGCCCTTCAGCACGTTGCAGCCGTCCGCGAACTCTTCGCGCTGCATGAAACGACACTTGCCCAGCTGGGCCAACTGCTGACGCAGGTTCAAGGTGTTGAAATAGTTAGCCATGGTGATTGCTCCGTTCGATTGATTCCATGCCGGATGGCGGCGTTGTCGAAACCACTATAGCGCGGGACACTTATTGCCTGAACTGATATATTCGAAACAGTACGTTGCAGGAATTGAAATGTGATTTCCCGCAATCTCCCGCCGCCGAGCCATCGTGCTACAGGGCGCCTGACAACGCCGCAGGAATAAAAAGATGGACCTTCGCAATCTCGAACTGTTTCTCCACCTCGCCGACTCCCTCCACTTCGGCAAAAGCGCCGATGCCATGGCGGTCAGCCCCTCCACCCTGAGCCGCGCCATCCAGCGACTGGAACAGGAGACCGGCTGCGTGCTGTTCGAGCGGGACAACCGCTCGGTGCGGCTCACCCCTGCTGGTGACAAGCTGCGGGAGTTTGGCGGTGCCTTGCTGCAGGAGTGGCGCCAACTCAAACAGGAGCTCAAGCGCAGCGACGAGCCGCTGCAAGGGCGGTTGCGGGTCTTCTGTTCGGTCACCGCCAGCTACTTTCTGTTGCCCGAAGTACTGGAGCGCTTTCGCCGCCGTTATCCCCAGCTGGAGATCAAGCTGGAGACCGGCGACCCGGCGCTGGCGGTGGACAAGATCCTGGCTGACGAAGCCGATCTCGCCATCGCCGCCCGCCCGGATGCCCTCTCCGCCAAGCTGGAATTTGCCAGTCTGCAGCAGGTACCGCTGGTGTTCATCGCCCCCCGCACCGCACCGCAGCAGAGCCAGTGGTTTTCTCAGGGAGAGCCAGACTGGGAGCGGCTGCCACTGATCCTCTCCGAGCAGGGGCTGGCCCGAAAGCGCTGTGATCAATGGTTTCGCAACAAGGGGATAGCTCCCAACATCTATGCAGAAGTGGCGGGCAACGAGGGCATCGTCGCCATGGTGGCCCTCGGCTTCGGTGTGGGTGTCGTGCCTGCCGCCGTCATCGATCACAGCCCCATGGGGGACAAGGTGCGTGTGGTAGAGCCCAAACCGGCGCTCAAGGCGTTCGACGTCGGCATCGCCGTGCTCAAGAAGCGGCTGGAAGAGCCGCTGATCCGCGCCTTCTGGGACACCGCACGCGGCCAGGGAGGCCTTCGCTGATCCGGCAGGCGTCGGAGCCACTGTGAGTGTCAAATGTATCAGTATGAAAGTGGGGGAGAAGAGGGGACACTGGCCGGCACCATCCAGCCACCATCAAGGAATAGAGCGTGAGCCAGCATCTTGTCGAAATCCGCAGTGCCATCCTGTTCGCAGAATATCTGCAAAGCCTCGGGGTCCAGCGCCATGAACTCGATCGGGAGCAGGAGATCTATCTCCAGGACAGGCACCTCGCCACGGTGCAATGCATTCAGGGGGAGCTGCGCTTTTATCTGCGCGCCAGCGCACTGGCCAGATCGTGATCCGCAATCGGTCACAGAACCCGCACGCAAAGCGTATTAGACTGGCACCATCCGTCCCCCTCGCCCCGGGGGCCACCACGAGGAGTGCCCATGAAACAAAGCGGCCTGGATCGGCTCTTCAAACCTCACTCGATCGCCGTCATCGGCGCCTCCAGTGATCCGCAGAAGGCAGGCCATGTGGTCATCCGGCACCTGCTGGCGGGTCAGTTCCAGGGCCCTATACTACCCGTAGCCCCCCGCAGCCAGGCCATCGCTGGCGTGCTCGCCTATCCGGACATAGAGAGCCTTCCCTTCTCCCCCGATCTCGCCATCGTCTGTACCCGGCGCGAACGGGTACTGCCGCTCATCGAGGAGCTCGGCAAGAAAGGAACCGGAGCCGCCATCATACTGGCCGCCCAGTTCTCCACTGACGAGCGCCTGCGGCTCAAGCATCTGTGCCAGCAATACGGCATCCGGCTGCTCGGCCCCAACAGCATGGGCATGCTGCTCCCCGGGCAGGGTATCAACGCCAGCTTTTCCCCCATTGCAGCGACTCCGGGACAGGTGGCGTTTCTCTCCCAGTCTGCAGCGGTCAGCACCACCATCCTGGATTGGGCCAAGCAGCGCGAAATCGGCTTCTCGGCCTTCATCTCCCTAGGCGATCATTGCGACATCGACTTTGGCCAACTGCTGGATCAGCTCTCCCGGGACGGGACGACCCGCGCCATCCTGATCTACATGGACAAGCTGCACGATGCCAGGCACTTTCTCTCCGCCGCCCGTGCCGCCTCGCGTAACAAACCCATCCTGATCCTCAAGAGCGGTCGGCACGACCCGGCCAACGGTCTCGACAATGTCTATGATGCCGCCATCCGCCGGGCTGGCATGCTGCGCGTCCGGGATACCCACGAACTGTTTGCCACTGTCGAGACCCTGAGCCACTCCCTGACCCTCAAGGGGGAGCGGCTCGCCATCCTCTCCAACGGGCGCGGTCTCGCCAACATGGCCGCAGACGTACTGCTGTCTCGGGGAGGCAAGCTGGCGATGCCACCCCTCGACATCGGCAGCGATGCAGATATCGAGGCCTACAAGAGTGCACTCGAGACGCTGCTCCAAGGGGACAGTGCCGATGCCATCCTGCTGATCCATGCACCGTCCCTCACCGCCCGAGGTGTCACCCTCGCCAGCAACCTGATCGACTTCATCAAGCAGCATCCCAGGGCCAGACGATTCAACATACTGACCAACTGGGCAGGCGAATACTCCGCCCAAGAGGGGAGACGCCTGTTCAACGAGGCGGGCATCCCGACCTATCGCACCCCGGAAAGCGCCGTCACGGCCTTCATGCACATGGTGGAATATCGCCGCAACCAGAAACAGTTGATGGAAACACCGGCCTCCCTGCAAGGCGACAGGCTCGATGTCGAGCGCTGCCAGCAGCTCCTTGGGCAAGCGCTGGACCGCCAGCAGCGGGTGCTGGACACCCACCTGGCCCATCCCATCTTGCAGGCAGCCGGGCTATCCACCCTCGCGACCTGGATCGTCTCCGATGCCATCGAGGCAGCACTGACTGCAGAACAGATTGGCTACCCCGTAGCGGTGAAGCTGCGATCTCCCGACATCGCCCACAAATCCGATGTACACGGTGTCATGCTGAACCTGCGCACCTCGGCGGAAGTCGCCCAGGCGGCGGATGCCATTCTAGACAGGGTACGTCAGCGCGATCCTGGCGCCCGCATAGAAGGGCTTCTGGTACAACGCATGGCACGCCGCAGCGGGGGTCTGGAGCTGCGGATCCGCTTGCAGCAGGATCCGGTCTTCGGCCCCGTCATCCTGCTCGGGGAATCCGGCGCCGAGCCCCGCGACATGGTCGCGGCCCTTCCTCCCCTCAACCAGGCACTGGCTCGCTACCAGATCATTGGTGCCCTCAAGGATGGCAAGATCCGCGAGCAGGCCAGTCCGGTACGGCTCGATATCGACGCCCTCGGCCAGGTGCTGTGCCAGCTCTCCGAGCTGCTGCTGGCCTTCCCCGAGATACAAGAACTGGATCTGCACCCGCTGCAGGCCTGTGATGAAGAGATGGTGATCCTGGATGCCCGGCTCGTCCTGGCAGAGCGAGGACAACAAGTTCTGCCACTGGCCATTCGCCCCTATCCCACCGAGCTGGAAGAGGGTGCCTGGCTGAAAGATCAGAGTCATGTGCTGCTGCGCCCCATTCGCCCCGAAGACGAGCCGGCCCACAAGCAGTTCGTGCGGCAGGTGTCTGATGAAGACAGGTACAAACGCTTCTTCGCCGACGTGGGGGAGCTGGGGCATGAGGAGCTGGCCCGCATGACCCAGATCGATTATGACCGGGAAATGGCCTTCGTCGCCGTGGGTCAGGACGGCCCTTTCAGCCAGCAGATCCTGGGAGTGGTGCGAGCCATTGCCAGCCCGGATCAATCGGATGCGGAGTTTGCCATCCTGGTCCGCTCAGACTTGAAAGGCCTCGGACTCGGCAAGTTGATGATGGAAAAGATCGTGCGCTATGCCAGAGAGCGTGGCATAGGCCAGCTCTCTGGCATGACCATGCCCAGCAATCGCGGCATGATCAATCTGGCCAAACGGCTCGGTTTCAAGATCGATATTCAGCTGGAAGATGGGATAGTCAACATGGAGCTTCCCTGCGCTGATCAGGTTGTATAACGATGCAATCGTGGTGGTAAATCAACCAGATATGGATGGATAACGTGAATTTCAGGCAATAAAAAACCCCGCTCGAGTGAGCGGGGTTTCTTGTATTGGGTGCCTGGCAGTGTCCTACTCTCGCATGGCGAATGCCACAC
>NZ_JBFODC010000008.1:0-1300 GCF_040908105.1 Aeromonas sp. R7-2
TCGGTGCCTGGTTTGAGCCCCGTTACATCTTCCGCGCAGGCCGACTCGACTAGTGAGCTATTACGCTTTCTTTAAATGATGGCTGCTTCTAAGCCAACATCCTAGCTGTCTGAGCCTTCCCACATCGTTTCCCACTTAACCAGAACTTTGGGACCTTAGCCGGCGGTCTGGGTTGTTTCCCTCTTCACGACGGACGTTAGCACCCGCCGTGTGTCTCCCGGATATTACTTACTGGTATTCGGAGTTTGCATGGGGTTGGTAAGTCGGGATGACCCCCTAGCCCAAACAGTGCTCTACCCCCAGTAGTATTCGTCCGAGGCGCTACCTAAATAGCTTTCGGGGAGAACCAGCTATCTCCGAGTTTGATTGGCCTTTCACCCCCAGCCACAGGTCATCCCCTAACTTTGCAACGTTAGTGGGTTCGGTCCTCCAGTTGATGTTACTCAACCTTCAACCTGCCCATGGCTAGATCACCCGGTTTCGGGTCTACACCTTGCAACTAGACGCCCAGTTAAGACTCGGTTTCCCTACGGCTCCCCTATACGGTTAACCTCGCTACAAAATGTAAGTCGCTGACCCATTATACAAAAGGTACGCAGTCACCCCGAAGGGCTCCCACTGCTTGTACGTACACGGTTTCAGGTTCTATTTCACTCCCCTCACAGGGGTTCTTTTCGCCTTTCCCTCACGGTACTGGTTCACTATCGGTCAGTCAGGAGTATTTAGCCTTGGAGGATGGTCCCCCCATATTCAGACAGGATGTCACGTGTCCCGCCCTACTCGATTTCACATCAAGGTCGTTTTCGTGTACGGGGCTATCACCCTGTATCGCCGGCCTTTCCAGGACCGTTCCACTAACTTCCAAGATGCTTAAGGGCTAATCCCCGTTCGCTCGCCGCTACTGAGGGAATCTCGGTTGATTTCTTTTCCTCGGGGTACTTAGATGTTTCAGTTCTCCCGGTTCGCCTCGCTACGCTATGTATTCACGCAGCGATACCTAGCTTATGCTAAGTGGGTTTCCCCATTCGGAAATCCGTGAGTCGTAATGTCTCTTACCGACTGCTCACGGCTTATCGCAGGTTAGTACGTCCTTCATCGCCTCTGACTGCCAAGGCATCCACCATGTACGCTTAGTCACTTAACCATACAACCCCAAGAAGTGTCGGTGAAACCGACGCAGCTTGTTGCTGTACAACAAGGACCAAATAAAATTTGGTTTTCGCCAAGAAGTTTCCAAAGCACTTGTAACAAATGTTTGAGAACTACTTTTTAAATCAGCTTTCCAGATTGTTAAAGAGCA
>NZ_JBFODC010000009.1:0-22483 GCF_040908105.1 Aeromonas sp. R7-2
TAGTGTGGCATTCGCCATGCGAGAGTAGGACACTGCCAGGCACCCAATACAAGAAACCCCGCTCACTCGAGCGGGGTTTTTTATTGCCTGAAATTTATTTTTTAGATAATAAGTCTGGTTAATGCGCAAAACACAGTCTATTGTATCGATAAACATTGTTATTCAGCCAGTATCACTGTCTTTCAAACGGCTCAATCTCTCTTTCTCACCAGGTTGAGCGTCAAGTATCTCCGGCTCAAGCGCTATTCCCTTCCTTGATAATCACTATCGCTGGAAACGGGAGTGACAAGTACCTCAGGATCCATAGACTGTTTCTTTCATGTACAAGGAGCTGTCTATGTTGGGGATCCACGATTTGGCGTTGTTTGTCGTTTCTGGCCTGCTGCTGAACATGATGCCTGGGCCTGACTCCCTGCTCATCATGCTGCGCAGCGGCTCCCAGGGATGGCGTGCAGGGTCCATGGCGGCATTGGGTATCGGGACAGGTACCATGGTACATGTGTTGGCTGCGGCGCTGGGACTGTCTGCCCTGTTGAGTGCCTCCGCCGAGCTGTTTGCCGTCATCAAGCTGATGGGGGCGCTCTATCTGGTCTATCTCGGCGTGTCCATGCTCTGGCAGAGGAGTGGCACTTCAACGTCTGTGGATGGGGCTGTGGCGCTGCCTGCGCTCTCTTATGGGCGCATCTTCCGGCAGGGGTTGCTCACCAATGTCCTCAATCCCAAGGTGGCGCTCTTTTTTCTCGCTTTTGTGCCCCAGTTCATCGATCCCGCTTCACCGCAAAAGGCGATGGCATTCATCGTGCTGGGCTGCATCTTCAATCTCAACGGCATGATCTGGTGCCATCTGCTGGCGTTTTCCACCGCGTTTGCAAGCCGCAAGGTGCGACTACCCACCCGGGTGGCCACCTGGCTGAATCGTGTGATGGGGGGGCTGTTCGTGGGGCTTGGTATCAAGCTGGCGGTGGAGTGAGCAGGTAAACACCGGGCATAGAAAAAGGCGTATCCCATCGCTGGGATACGCCTTCGTCTGCACTGCAGCAGAATGACCGGGATCAGTTCATGCCGTAACGCTTGAGTTTCTTGCGCAGGGTGCCGCGGTTGATGCCCATCATCACGGCGGCGCGAGTCTGGTTGCCACGGGTGTACTGCATGATCACGTCCAGCATGGGAGCTTCGACTTCGGAGAGAACCATATCGTACAGATCAATCACTTCCTGACCGTTCAACTGGGCCAGGTAGTTACGCAGGGCCTGTTGCACAGAGTCACGCAGGGGGCGTTGGGTCGGCTCGGCAGCGTGATTGTGAGTAGTTGTTACCAATGCATCAGAAGTCAGGGTTTGTTCGAACATATTCGGTCGGCTCTTTAGTTATGCGTTAACCTAATCCATCGAAATACGCTTCGAGTGCCTCGAGTTGTGCGTCTGCACAATCCAGGGCATTGAAGTGCTTACGGAATTCTCGGCCCGCCTCTTCTTCATCCAGATACCAGCCCACGTGTTTACGGGCAATGCGCGCTCCCAGATAGGCACCGTAAAACTGGTGCAGATTGGTGACATGCTCGTTCATCAGGGTGCGAACCTCTTCCCTGTCGGGAGGCGGCAGCTTGGTGCCCGTTTCAAGAAAATGGCGGATTTCCCGGAAAATCCAGGGTCGTCCTTGCGCAGCACGGCCGATCATCACGGCGTCGACACCGGTATAGTCGAGGACATACCGGGCTTTCTCCGGGCTATCGATGTCGCCATTGGCGACAACAGGAATCGATACGGCCTGCTTAATCGCCCTGATAGTGTCGTACTCCGCTTCGCCCTTGTAGAGGCAGGCACGGGTACGACCATGCACGGCAAGGGCCGCGATACCGCAATCTTCGGCGATTCGGGCGATCTCCTCGCCATTGCGGTTATCCGGATCCCATCCTGTGCGGATCTTCAAGGTGACAGGTACTTCCACCGCATCCACCACGGCCCGGCAGATGGATCTGACCAGGTCTGGCTGACGCAGCAGGGCGGAACCTGCCAGCTTCTTATTCACTTTTTTTGCCGGACATCCCATGTTGATGTCGACGATCTGAGCGCCCTGCTCCACGTTGTAGCGGGCAGCAAACGCCATCATCTCGGGGTCGGCACCGGCAATCTGGACCGATCGCAAGCCGCCTTCAGCAGAGTGATCCATTCTCATCCGGGTTTTCTGGGTATCCCAGACATCCGGGTTGGCCAGCAGCATCTCGGAAACGGCCATACCGGCTCCCAAACGTAAACAAAGTTCACGAAATGGTCGGTCTGTTACACCGGCCATGGGGGCCACGATCAGGGGAGTTTCAAGCGTGTGGGGACCTATCTGCATTCCACGGTTACCATCGGCTTAGGGCGGCGTATATTACGCATTTTTTAGTCAGGAGAAAAGGTTAGTATTTGAGCGTCAGCCATTTTTTTCTGAAAAAAACGTCGCGCCAAGGCTTGCAAATTCAGGAGTGCTTGAAAATCGGACATATTGTCTGTGACCATGGTCAGGGGGGCGCGAGTGAGGGGGATGGTGATTTGTGAGTCTCCCTCTCATGCCGGTTTAGGCTATGATAGCGGGCCTGAATTGAGCAAAGGCTCTACACAATTTCATTACAAACGGATCGGGGATGTATGACGGCAAAGTTCATCAAATCGCTCTGCCCATGCCTGCTGGGTGTCGTGCTGGGGTCGGCCCAGGCGCAGACGGTCAGCTTTACCGAGGCCTGGAGCCGGGTCATCCAGCAGGATGACGGCTTGGCGGCAGAGCAGGCCGGGGTGGAGAGGGCCCAGCAACTGCGGGAGGCGGCCAAGGCCATGTACCTGCCCAAGGTGGATGTGGGGGCAAGCTATACCCATCTCGATCAGCCGATGGAGCTGGACATGCTGGATCTCAACCCCATCGCCAATCATCCGGAATTCGGCAAGGTCCTGGGGCCCGTGATGCAGGCACTCAACCTCAGCCCGAGCGATTTTGTCACCCCCCTCACCAAGCAGAACGTGGTGACCAGTTCGGTCAAGATGCTATGGCCGCTCTTTACCGGCGGGCGCATCGATGCGGCCCAGGATATTCGTCAGGCCCAGGTGAGCGAGGCTGAGCAGTTGCTGGTGCTTAAACAGCAGTCCACCTTCGAGAGCCTCTCCCAGACCTACTTCGGGGTGGTGCTGGCGGCGCAGGTGGTGCAGACCAAGCAGGAGATCGAGCAGGGACTGGCACACCATCTGGATCATGCCAAGAAGCTCGAAGCCCAGGGGCAGATCGCCAAGGTGGAGCGCCTTTCGGCCCAGTCTGCCTATGACAGGGCACGTATCGATACCCAGAAGGCCAGGCGCAGCCTGGAGATCGCCCAGCTGGCGCTCGGCCACATGCTCAAGCTCAAGCAGGCTGAGCCCAATACCGCCCTCTTCATCAACGAAGGGATGCCAGCCTTGTCTCCCTTCGTGGAGGAGACCCTGTCGGTGCATCCCGGTCTCAAGCTGTTGACGGCCAAGAAGGAGCAGGCCCAGGGGATGATCAAGCTGGAGAAGGGCAAATACGCCCCCGAGCTCTTCCTGTTCGGCAACTACAACCTCTATGAAGATGATTCCATCGTCTCCAAGACCACACCGGACTGGCTGGTTGGTGTCGGGGTCAGCATGCCGTTGGTGAGTCGTGATGGCCGCTCCGAGACGGTCCAGGCAGCCAAGAGCGCCGAACTCCAGGTCAACCTGCTGCAAGCCAAGACCCGCCAGGATCTGGAGCTGCTGGTCGAGAAGACCTGGCGCGAGGCTGCCCAGGGACTGGAGGAGTATCACTCTCTCTCCTCAACCCAGGCGCTGGCCGAGGAGAACGTGCGGTTGCGTGACAAGGCATTCGGTCAGGGGCTCTCCACTTCCCTTGATGTGGTCGATGCCCAGACCCAGCTTGCCGGGGTCAAGACCCAGCGCGCCGCCGCCGCCTATCAATACGTGATCTCCCTGGCCCGCCTGTTGGCACTCTCCGGTCAGATGAACAGTTTCAACCAGTATCAGCATGGTCAGGCGATCGAGGTGAACTCATGATCGCGCTCTCTTCCATTCCGTTATTCATGTCCGTTTCGACCGCCAAGGGTCGCCCGTTTGCCGAGGTGAATTCATGAGTCATCCCCCCATCAAGAAGAAGATGAGCCAGGGCAAGCCCTGGCTGCTGCCACTGGCGCTGGTATTGCTTGTGCTCTGGCTTGGATGGCGCTTCTGGCTGGCCTATCAGCCGGAGCCGGTGCGTCTGCAGGGGCAGATAGAGGCGCAGCAGTATTCGGTCTCTTCCAAGGTGGCGGGTCGCATCGACGAGGTGCTGGTGAAGAAGGGGGATCAACTGGCCAGGGGCCAACTGGCGTTCACTCTGGCGAGCCCGGAGATCGAGGCCAAGCTGAGTCAGGCCAAGGCCGGGCAGGCCGCGGCGGGTGCAATGGCCGAAGAGGCCGAGAAGGGGGCGCGAGTGCAGCAGATCGCGGCCGCCAAGGATCAGTGGCAACAGGCCAAGGCGGCTGCCCTGCTTCATGGCAAAACCTACGAGCGCATTGCCAGCCTGCATCGGGATGGCGTGATGTCGCTGCAAAAGCGTGACGAGGCCTGGACGGCCTGGCAGGCGGCGAAGTACAGCGAGGGCATGGCCTGGCAGCAATACCAGATGGCACTGGAAGGGGCGCGGGAAGAGACCAAGATAGCGGCCCGCGAGCAGGCCAAGATGGCGGCTGGCGGCGTGGCGGAAGTGGAAGCCTATCTGGCCGATACCCGCATCGCCAGCCCACACGAGGGGGAAGTTGCCCAGGTGCTGTTGCGTAGCGGCGAGCTGGCTCCCCAGGGCTTCCCCGTGGTGACCTTGCTCGACATGAAGGATGCCTGGGCCCAGTTCCATGTCCGTGAGGACCTCTTGCCAAGGTTCCCGGTCGGTACCGAGTTTGATGCCCGTATTCCCGGCCTGGGGGATCAGCTGGTGCGCTTCAAGGTGACCCATGTGGCCGTGATGGGGGATTTCGCCACCTGGCGTGCCACCGACACCCGCCAGGGGTTCGACATGAAAAGCTTCCAGGTGGAAGCGCGCCCCTTGCAGCCGGTTGATGGGCTGCGGGTCGGCATGAGCGTGCTGGTCGAGCTCTGATGGGGCGCGAATGGCGGTTGCTCTGGCAGGACCCGTTCGGCCGGGCGCTGGCGAGCTGGGTCCCCTTGCTGCTGATAGGGATCCTGTGCTGGATCTTTTCAGCCGGCCTGGCGCGGGATCTCAAGGTCGGTCTGGTGGATCTGGATCGCAGCCCCCTCTCCCGACAACTGGCGTTCTCTCTCGATGGCTCCGCCGGGCTCAAGATAGCGCAGCAGTTTGACGCCATCGACGAGGGGGCCAGGGCACTGCGAGGGGGAGACATCTATGCCCTGGTGGTGATCCCCCATCACCTGGAGCGGGATGCCCGGCAAGGCACTCAGCCGCAGGTCACCGTGTTCAACAATGGCCAGTTCATCCTGATTGCCAAGCTGGTCAACTCCGCACTGGCCCAGGTGGTGGGAACTCTCAATGGTCAGGTAGGGGGGTTGGAGGCCATGGCCGACGGCAAGACGCTGCCCGGTGCCCTGGGACAATCCGTACCCATTGCGAGCCAGGTTACCGCGCTCTACAACATCAATTCCAGCTACGCCCAGTTTCTGCTGAGCGCCCTGCTGCCTGCGGTGTGGCAGATCCTGGTGGTGCTCTATGGCCTGAACGCCCTGGCCCGCACCGATCGCCTCGGGTTGGACTGGACCACCAGAGGGGTCTGGTTCGGCCTCTGGCGTACCCTGCTGCCCCATGTGCTCATCGGCTGGGGGTGGGGTCTGGCGTGGAGTCTGCTGCTGTTCAAGGGGCTTGGGTACCCCATGCAAGGCAGTTGGCTGGTGCTGACGGCGGGGCTGGGACTGGCGTCAGCCGCTTGCGTCACCATGGGGGCCTTCTTCTACGCCATCATCCGGGATCCGGCGCGGGCGCTCTCTCTGGCCGGCGCCTACACGGCGCCGGGATTTGCCTTCATGGGGGTCACCTTTCCGGTCACCGCCATGGGTGATGTGGCCCAGTTCTGGCGCAGCCTGCTGCCCATCTCCCACTATGTGGAGCTGCAGATCGGGCAAACCAACTACGGTCAACCGTTGACGGCGGCCCTGCCCCAGCTCGGGGCTCTGCTGCTGTTTCTGCTGCCCCTGTTGCTGGTGGTACACCGTTACCGGACGCCGTCGGGCGCGGCCCTGCCCCATGAGGAGTCCAGACCATGATGGGATTCTGGGATCTGATGCGCCTTGAGCTGCGCACCCTCTTGGCGGATCGCGCCATCATGCTGACCCTGTTTGGCGGCGTCTTCTTCTACTCTTTCCTCTACCCCCAGCCCTACCTGCACCAATTGCCCAGGGAAGAGCCCGTGGTGGTGGTCAACGAGGATGGCAGCCAGCTCTCCCGCCAGCTGGAGTTCATGGCCGATGCCACGGCGCAGGTGAAACTGGTGGCCCGTGCCGGTTCGCTCGACGAGGCCCGCCAGATGATGCTGACCGGCAAGGCGAGCGGCATCTTGCACATTCCCCGCCACTTCTATCGGGATCTGATGCTGGGCAGGAGCGTGACCCTGGGTTATGCCGGGGATGCCTCCTACTTCCTGGTCTATGGCACCATTGCCGAAGGGCTGGCCCAGGCGGGGGGCACGCTTGCCGCCCAGGTGAAGGTGGCCAGGCTGTTGAGCCAGGGTGAGGCGCTGCCCCAGGCCGCCATGGGCTGGAACGCGGTGGCCCTCAATGTGCTGCCGGTATTCAACCCCACCATGGGCTATGTGAACTACGTGGTGCCTGCGGTATTCGTGCTGATCCTGCATCAGGTGTTGCTGATGGGGACCGGCATCCTGGGGGCGACCCAGAACCAGCGCAGCCGCCGTGGCGAGTCAGGCTACTGGCAACATGCTCCCGTGCCGGCCTTGTTGCTGGCCCGCACCCTGGTGGTGGGGGCTCTTTTCGTCCTTCCGGTGACCTACTTCTTCGGCTTCTGCTTCGATCACTACGGTATTGCCCGCACCGCTGTACCCGGCGAACTCTGGCTCTTTACCCTGCCGTTCCTGTTGGCCACCACCTGGCTCGGGATCGTGCTCGGCGCCCTGTTCACCCGCCGTGATCTACCGACCCAGGTGGTGCTTGTCTCCTCTTTGCCGCTGGTCTTCCTGGCCGGCTTTATCTGGCCCCTTGAGCTCATCCCGGCCCCCCTCAACTGGCTGGCCCAGTGGGCACCGAGCACGCCGGCCATCGAGGGATTCCTGCGCCTCAATCAGATGGGGGCCGACTTTGCCCAGGTCTCCCGCTACTGGTGGCAGTTGTGGGGACTGGCGCTGCTGTATGGCGCTCTGGCGTGCTGGTTGCTCCGCTGGCGTCAACCGTGCCTTGCAACGCGGCCGGATGATGGGGCGACAGCGTCTTCCACCGACTAGGCGCCTTGCAACAACACGGTCAGCCACTGGGCTGACCGTGTTGCCATTCACAGGGATCATGGCTGATTCAGACCCGGATCGCCGATGGCATAGATCTGGCCGCACGCCTCCTGGTCGGTGAGCAGTTGCAAACCCCGTATCGCCACATCCTGGCGCCTGACCAGGCCATGCCTCTCTAGCCCCTGGCTCAGGATGGCCTGACCCGTGGGCTCCCCATCCTGCAACCCTGCGGGGCGTAAAATGGTCCACGCCAGGGGGCTTGTCTGCAGCCAGCTTTCCGCCAGGCTCTTGAGGCGTACCTCGTGTCCGAAGGCGGCGCGAGCCCGCTCGGGCAGGTATTGCCAGCTGTCGCCACAACCGAGGGAGGTGACCAGCAGCAGGCGGCTGAGCCCGGCGCGCTCCATCTCGTCGATCACATGGCGGTTGCCCTGATAATCCACCGGTGCACTCTGGCGAAAGCTGCCGAGGGTGGAGACTACCCGGGCATCCCTGTCCGCCAAGCGGCAAGCCTGGGCCACGGCCTGGGGGTCCAGGGCATCCCCGATGACGACCTCGACTCCCAGGGTATGCAGCTCGCTGGCCATGTCGGCATGGCGCACCAGGGCAACGACCCTGTGGCCCAGTTGCAGTGCGTGGTCGGTGAAGGCGCGGCCCAGTCCTCGACTGGCACCGAAGATGAGTGTGGTTGGCATGACAGGCCCTCTCGAACAAAAGAGCAAGCCTAGAGCCTGGATGGCTCTCTGTAAATGAGAGTGGTTTTTATTTGTGAGGTGCAGGGGATATGAAGGGCCGGACATCAGGGACGCCGGCCCGACGGGATCAACCGTTGTAATGGCCGATGCTGGGACGGCGGCTGGGTCCGCTCAGGTGGATGTCCACCGGATTGAACGCCTTGATCGCCTCATAGCTGAAATCACCGATGGCCTGATGCAGGCTCTGGGGGCTGTGGTTGGTGATGATGATGACGCTTTTGGACAGGTTGCGACGACGGCGCAGCAGGTGGCCGAGGAAGCTGGACTGACTCTCGGCCATCTTGGCACGGTTGGCCGCCACCTCGTCGATGATCAGCAGGTCCACCTCTTCCAGGGCGCGGCGGTACTGGTTACGCTCCTCCTGATCCTGGATGACGTTGAAAAAGAGCCTGTCCACGATGGAGGCCCACTGCTGGAAGATCACCGACTTCTGGTGGCGCGCGATCAACTCGTGGGCCACGGCACCCGCCAGGGTGGATTTGCCGGTGCCGTAATCGCCGTAGATCAGCATGCAGCCCCCGCCGCTCTTCTCCCAGTGCTCGAAACCGCTGATGAAGTAGCGGGCTGTCTCGATGGGGTATTGCAGGGCCGGGTCACCGGAATCCATCTTGTCGAAGATCCAGTCCGGATTGAGGTCGGCCTGGGCGATCAGCTTCTGGATCCGCTCCTGGCGGGCGGCCTTCTGCAACTCGCGCACTTCGGCATTGGCCTTGGCGTCGTACTCCTTGCGCAGGGTCTCGTAGTCGTACTGGCTGCCGCCGGTTGCGGCCCGCAGTCGGAGAATACGTTGCTGCAGGCTGCTGACGTGACGCTTGAGCTCGGGATCATGAGCCCGTTGCTCCTGTCTTGCCTTGGCGATTTTCTGGCGTTTGGCCTCGATCTCTTCCAGTGCCTGGCGCATCGGGTCGTGCGGATCTGTCATGGAATTCTCCTTCTGCTAGGGCTGTGGCTGGATGGGCAGGGGGTCAATAGTGCACTTCGTGGCCGCCTGGTATCAATCATTCTCCGGCTCCTGAGCTTGTGCCAGCCGTTTGGCCTCATCGATCATCTCTTGCGCCCGGCGGCTCGGGCCAGCCTCTACCGGGGCTGGCGCGACCTGCTGGTACCCGGTGACCACGGTCGCCGGGCGGCGGGCGTAGCGCCGACTCTTGAGGGCCCGAATAAATTTCAACATCCACTGGTGCTGGGAGTCGAACACCTCGGGGCGGCCGAGCCAGTAGGCGATGAACTCCCCGAGATCCTCTTCGCTGTAGCTGGCATCGATCACCCCGCACAGGCGTGCGAGAGCAGGCAGTTCTTCGTCCGGACGCCACTGCAGGTGCATCTGGAACGGGCGTGCCGGCAGAGGGCTGCGCACCCGCTGGCTCAGCAACGGCAACTGGAAAGGGCACTGGTGGTAGTGCTCACTGTCAGCCTGGGCCTCGACCTGAAGCAGTTCGGCTTCCATCAGCTCGTCGAGCAGTTCGGTCAGCTGGCGAGCGTTGACCTGATAGCTGAAACCACCGGGATTGCCCGGATCGACGACAGCCAATGCCCGGCCAAGCTCGGGATAGTTGAGTCGGGCCAGCCGATTTTCCAGCACCAAGCGGCGCAGTTGCAGGGTATAGAGGCTGCGGGCCGGATGGGAGAGTCTGGGATGGGCGAGGGCGCTGTATTCGGCTGGCGTCATGGTCTGCTTCACGATCTGGAGTGGAGGGCATTATCCCTCATGGCGGTGCCTCATACAATTCATGGTGCCGACCTGCGAGATAACGGCTGCCGGGCGACGGTTGCCGACCATCTCTGCGCAAGGGGGCGATCAAAATAGTCGGACCATTTCAAACGCTTGGCAGATACCAAGGCCAGCCCGGCTCGCTGCTCGACAATATTGTGTGGCGGTATCCAGCGCCCATGATCTAGTCTTAATGCTCAAATAACCATTTGACTAATAAGAGCTTTGTCAAGATGTCAAAAGCCGGACTACGGATCTTGGTGGTAGAAGACGAAGCGGTTTTTCGCCACTCACTGGTATCTTATCTCGAGCACGACGGGGCCTGCGTCTTTCAGGCAGAAGACGGAATTGAGGGGCTCTCTGCCGCAGCGCTCTATCACCCCGATGTGGTGTTGTGTGATCTGAACATGCCGAACATGGATGGCCATGAGGTGATTGCCTGCCTTACCGCCCGCTATCCACAGGTGCCCGTCATCGTCATCTCCGGTCAGGATCAGATGGCTGCGATCGAGCGTGCGCTGCGGGCGGGGGCCAGGGACTTCTTCATCAAACCGGTGAATGACTATGAGCAGATCCGCCGCAGCATCGAGCAATGCCTGACAAACCTCGGGCATCAGAGCCAGCAGCTGGAACTGATGGAGCACATCGACTTCTTCCGTGGCCACGATCTGGCGAGCAGTCGGCTGCTCGCCTGGTTGGCGCCCCCTGGCATGCAGGAGTGGGGGCCCTGGCAGGTCACCTTTGCCGGCATGGGCAATCTCTTCATCCCGGATACCTTCAAACTGGACGACAAGCTGCTGGTACTGGTGATGGAATTGCCCATCCTCGGTGTGGATGCGGCCTTCTGTGGTGCCTTGGTGCGATCCCTGATGAACGGCCCCTATCGCCAATACCAGCAACAGGAGAGCCTGCTGTTGACCCAGCCACACCGATTGCTGGATTACCTCAATCTGCAACTGCTGGAGTCGGGCCTGCGTCACTCCTTTGCCATGGCGGCCCTGCTGTTCGATCAGGAAGATGGGCTGCTTTTTGCAAATGCCGGGCTCACCTCACCTCACTGGTTGATGCGTGCAGGGGGGTTGCCGCTCGGCTTGATGCGCAGCAGTCGCTACACGTTGCACAGGCGAAGCTGGCACGAGCCCTTTGATCTGCAGTTTCGCAGTGACAGCGGCAGCGCCCTGACGATGCAGGTTCGTCACCACTGACGCAGTGAAGTGAACACATGCAAACAGGGCGCCCATGGGCGCCCTGTTTGGTATCTGCTGTCCTGACCGGTCAAACGGTCGCGGAGTGCAGTTTCTGCTCTTGTTCTTCGGGCTCTTTGGCCGGGCCTTCGGCACCGTGCATCCAGTAGACCAAGCGGTTGGCCATGGTCAGCAGGATGAGGGCGCTGATCACGGCGGCCAGTGCGATGCCACCGAAGATGGCCATGGCACCGGATTCGCCGACGAAGGATCCGATGAAGCCGGCGGCATAGTTGGCCAGGGCCACGAAACCGAACCAGGCACCCATCATCAGGGAGGCCAGGCGCAGCGGAGCCAGCTTGGTCACCATGGAGAGACCGATGGGGGAGAGGCAGAGCTCACCCAGGGTATGGAACAGGTAGGCACCGACCAACCAGAACATGGAGGTCTTGACAGCCTGATCACCACCTTGCTCCAGCACGGCACCGATCATGAACAGGAAGCCGACGGCCAGGAATAGCAGGCCCATGGCGAATTTCACCGGGGAGTTCGGCTCTTTCTTGCCGAGCTTGATCCAGATGGCGGCCACGACAGGGGCCAGGGTGATGATGAAGAAGGGGTTCAGGGACTGGAACCAGGCGGTCGGCACTTCGAAGCTGCCGATCATGCGGTCGGTATACTCCTGGGCATACAGGTTCATCAGACCACCGGCCTGCTCGAAGCCGGCCCAGAAGATGATGGTGAACAGGCCCAGTACCAGGATCACCTTGATGCGATCCACTTCCTGTTTGGTCAGGGGCGCTTTTTGCTCCTTGGAGCGCTGCAGGGCGGCACGCTGGGCGGCGGGCACACGGCCGATGTCGCCAAGGAAACGCTGGGCCATGGTGGCCTGCACGACCAGGGAGAGCAGCATGCCGATACCGGCGCTGACGAAGGCGGCTTGCCAGCCATAGGCGGTGGCGGCGGCGCCGCAGATCACGCCGGCCAGGAGGGAGCCCAGGTTGATGCCCATGTAGAAGATGGTGAAGGCGCCGTCACGACGGTGATCCCCTTCTTTATACAGGTCGCCCACCATGGTGGAGATGTTCGGTTTGAACAGGCCGTTGCCCACGATCAGCAAGCCAAGGCCGGCATAGAAGACGGTGTTGACCATGTCAGGGAACATGGCGTGAGGCAGTGCCAGGGTAAACTGGCCGGCGGCCATCAGCACGGCACCGAACAGGATGGCACGGCGCTGGCCCAGGAAGGTATCTGCGAGCCAGCCGCCGATGATGGGAGTGATGTAGACCAGACCGGTATAGATGCCGTACAGCTTGAGGGCGTCGGCCTGGGTCCAGCCCATGCCACCGTTGGCGGTCAGGTCGGTCAGATAGAGGACGAGCACGGCACGCATGCCGTAATAGGAGAATCTCTCCCACAGTTCGGTACTAAAGAGCAAAAAAAGCCCTTTAGGGTGACCTAAAAAGGTCCCTTTGGACGGGTTATTCATTGGAACTTCCACCTGTGTCTTATATTTTTTTAGAAATTTTATGCAAGGGCTAGGAACAAGCCTTAATCCTTATAGAACAAGCGACTTTAAATTACAATATTATGATTTAGCGATATTTTATCTATCAATGGTTGAATATTTGTTTATAAAATGAAAAAGGGCATCGAATGATGCCCAGTTTTTTATTCTGCTTATCTTGTAAATATTCAGAGATTACAGCTCTTTGGCAAACTGCTTCAGCCAGCTGGTGAATTCTTTGCTGAGTTCCCGATGGCGCACGGCGTATTCCACATTGGCCTTCATGTAACCGAGCTTGCTGCCGCAATCGTGGCTGCGTCCCTTCATGAAGTAGGCATTGACCTGCTCCTTTTCCATCAGCATGGCGATGGCATCGGTCAGCTGGATCTCGTCGCCGGCGCCGGCCGGGGTTTTTTCCAGCAAGGGCCAGATATTGGCCGAGAGCACATAGCGACCGACCACGGCCAGGTTGGACGGGGCTTCATCCCGGGGCGGCTTCTCGACGATGGCCTGCATCGGCAGGGACATGCCTTCGCTCAGGGCTTCCCCCTTGATGTCGGCGATGCCGTATTTGTCCACTTCGCTCTCGGGGACGGCTTCCACCATGATCTGGCTGATCTGCTCCTCTTCGAACAGATGCACCATCTCCGCCAGGTTGTCCTGCTTCAGATCGCTGGCCACCTCGTCGATGAGCACATCCGGCAGCAGCACGGCGAAGGGTTGATCCCCGATGAGGGGGCGGGCACACAGTACTGCATGGCCCAGGCCTTTTGCTTCCCCTTGACGCACGTGCATGATGGTGACGTCTTTGGGACAGATGTGCTGAACCTCTTCCAGCAGTTGGCGCTTGACCCGCTTCTCCAGGGTCGCCTCCAGCTCGAAGCTCTTGTCGAAGTGGTTCTCGATGGAGTTCTTGCTTGAATGGGTCACCAGGATGATCTCCTTGATGCCGGCGGCGATGGCTTCGCGCACCACATACTGGATCAGCGGCTTGTCGACCACGGGCAGCATCTCCTTGGGGATGGCCTTGGTGGCGGGCAGCATGCGGGTACCCAGACCGGCAACGGGGAGAACGGCCTTGCGAACAACGAGCGGTGTCTTTTTCATGGAGTGAGTCCGAAGATACAAAGTGGGCTCATGATACCCGAAGAAAAATAGGGCAGCCACAGGCTGCCCTCGGGATGATAGGGATTCAAACCGGTTACTTGACGATAATCATGTCCCGGTTTGCTTCCAGCGTGGCAGGTCCGATGCCACTGACGTCCGCCAGTTGATCGACGGAGGTGAACTTGCCCTGCTTCTCCCTGTGGTCGATGATGGCCTGTGCCTTCTTCTCGCCAATGCCTTTCAGGGCGGTGAGCTCGCCGGCACTGGCGGTATTGAGATTGATCTTGCCGCTCTCCTTGACTTGGGTGGTGGCCACAGGCTTGGTCGCCGCCTTGTCGGCGGCCAGCAGAGGTTGGCTCAACAGGGGGAGGCAGCTCAGCAGCAGTGCGGCGATCAGGGTCTTCTTGTTCATGTTTCACATCCTTATGAATCTGCCTTAGTGGCATATTTATCATTAGCTGTGTTGCGCCACTTTTTGTCTGTCAGTTTTGACACTGTATAAGTCAGTGCAAACGGCTATAAGCCGAAGATACTCACTCGGTTACACTGACCAACCCTTTGAGCGAGAACTCTTTTCCATGTATCTACCCGCCATTTCCGAACTGGAGCCCATCGCCCGCGCCGCCGGTGAGGCCATCATGTCTATCTACAGTCAGCCCTTTGCGGTGGAGTACAAGCAGGACGAGAGCCCGCTGACGGCGGCGGACAAGGGGGCCCACGAGGTGATCGTTCAGGCGCTGGCGCGTCTCACTCCCGATATCCCGGTGTTGTCGGAAGAGTCCTCCCCCGAGGTGATGGCTGCGCGACTCGGCTGGCCCCGTTACTGGTTGGTGGATCCTTTGGATGGCACCAAGGAGTTTGTCTCCCGCAACGGCGAGTTCACGGTGAATATCGCCCTGATTGAACAGGGGACCCCGCGCTGGGGGCTGGTCTATGCCCCGGTACTGGACAAGCTCTGGTATGGGGGCAAGGGGATTGGCGCCTGGCGTGTGGCTGATGGCAGGCACGAGGCCATCCAGACCCGCCCTCATGACGCTGGGCAAGTGTGGCGCGTGGTGGGCAGTCGCAATCACCTGTCGCAGGAGACACTCGAGTATCTGGCCCGTTTTGGCGAACTGGAGCGGGGCGAGATCGAGCTGGTTTCCATGGGCAGCTCTCTCAAGTTTTGCATCATTGCCGAGGGGGAGGCCGAGCTTTACCCGCGGCTCGCACCGACCTGCGAGTGGGATACGGGGGCAGCTCAGGCGGTACTGGAAGGGGCGGGGGGCAGCGTCACCCAGCTCGATGGTTCGCCGCTTTGCTACAACAAGCCCGATATCCTCAATCCCTGGTTTGTGGCCAGGGCATGAGTCATCATCGGATACGAAAAGGCCGGACAGTGTCCGGCCTTTTTCTTGTCAGCCTCGATGGGCTCAGAAGACTTTCTTGAACGGTTTGATGGTCACTCTGGCGTAGACCCCTGCCGCAACATAGGGGTCCGCATCGGCCCAGGCCTGGGCGTCGGCCTGACTGGCAAAGTCGGCGATGACGGTGCTGCCGGTGAAGCCCGCATCGGCCGGATCCTCGGCATCGATGGCCGGGTTGGGGCCGGCCGTCAGCAGTCGGCCCTCATCCTGCAAGGCTTGCAGGCGGGCCAGGTGGGCAGGGCGTGCCAGCTTGCGCTGGGGCAGGCTGCCCGCGACATCTTCGGAGTAGATCAGATACCACATGGAACAATCCCTTTCTGGTTGCGGTTATTTTTTCTGTTCTGCGTTCTGCTCGGCCGGCATGTGGCGATAGAGATAGACGCCGCTGAGCAGGGTGAAGACCAGGGTCATGCCCAGCAGGCCGAACACCTTGAAGTTGACCCACATCTCCTGGGAGAGGTTGAAGGCCACGTAGAGGTTGAGCAGACCGCACAGGGTGAAGAAGCCGACCCAGCCGAGATTGACGTTGTCCCAGACCCGGTCGGGGGCTTGGAGCTCCTTGCCCAGCATCTGCTTGATGAGGTTCTTGCCAAAGCCATAGCGGCCGATGAGCAGGGCGAGGGCAAAGAGCACATTGATGACGGTCACCTTCCACTTGATAAAGGCATCGTCGTGGAAGAAGACGGTGAGGCCGCCGAAGAAACCGACCAGCACGAAGGTGAACAACTGCATCTTCTCGACCCGGCGATAGCGAAGCCAGCTGTACAGGAGTTGCAGGCCAGTGACGACCACCAGGGCGCCAGTGGCGGTGTAGATGTCGTAAAACTTGTAGACCGCGAAGAAGACGATCAGGGGGATGAACTCGATAAACTGCTTCATGCTGGGCTCTAACCTCAAAATTTCACTCAGTGTACCTGCCCGTCAGACAACGGCAAATGAATAAGACCGTCCATTCTGCAGGCAGTTCCTTCCCGGGGCGGCGGGTTACTCGAACAGCTGGCTGGCAATCTGGTTGCCAAGGCGCACCTGATCGTCCAGCAATGCGCGTATGTCTGCTTCCTCGATGAGGGGGTTGAGCAGGACGGCGCGCAGCAGCGTGAGCGGTTGCTCGCCATAGCGGGAGACTGCGCGCTGGGTGCGTGAGACGAAGCTGTGCCCTTCGGCGCGCTGGGCTTTTTGCAGGGCGACGTTGAAGAGATTGATCTGTTCGTTGGCCGCCACATCGGGCACCTGACCTTGCAGGTGGGGCGGAATGCATCGGTAGGAGAGCAGGTTCATGACAGGTGTCGACATCAGCTCGAAGGCGGGACTGGCGTCGATGAGCGCGGCCATTCGCCGCGCCCTGTCGTAGTTGGCGTCGATGAGTTGGGCATAACCCTGCTGTCCCAGCATCTGGAAGGCGGCATCCAGATAGAGCGCGTTGGCGGGACGGGTCCCCTCCAGAGTGAAACGCCCCTGATCGAAGGAGGTGGCGCGGATGGCGTAGGGAGCCTCGCGCTTCACCGTCATCATCAGGTCCGGTTGGCGGCAGAGCAGCATGCCGGTACCGAGCGGGACCAGCAACTGCTTGTGACCGTCAAGGGTGACGGTATCGGCGTGCTCTATCCCCGTAAGCAATCCCTGATAGCGGGGCGAGAAGAGGGTCGGGCCACCCCAGGCCGCGTCCACGTGGAAGTGGATTTGCTCGCGCCGGGCGATGGCGGCCAGTTCCGGCAGCGGGTCGACGGAGCCAAAATCCGTGCTGCCAGCCACGCCGACCAGCGCCAGCACCTTGAGCTTCTGCTCCCTGCATTGTTGAAGGGCCTGTTCCAGTGCCGCCAGACTGAGCCGGTTGTGCTCGTCTGTGTCGAGACGCCAGACGCTGCGAGCCCCGAGTCCCAGCAGATCCATCCCCTTGTCGAAGGAGTAGTGCATCAGCCGCGATCCCAGAATGACGGCGCCGCGATAGCCCTGCTCGGCGAGGGCGAACAGGTTGTCGCCACAGGCCCGGTTGCGGGCCAGCCAGAGAGCGGTGACGTTGGCGATGGTACCGCCACTGGTCATGACGCCGAGGGCTGCATCCTTGGCATGCATCTGGGCTGCATAGAAGGCGTCGTCCTGGCGGTAGACCAGACGGTGCAGCTTGGCCAGCACTTCCCGCTCCAGAAAGCTCAGCAGACGGGAGGACTCCATCTTCATCGGGTTCTGGTTGAGCATCACCAAGAGCCGGGAGAGCTCGGCGGTGAAGGCCGGCAGCGGTGCCGTCATGTGTCCCATGTAGCGGGGAGAGGTGAGGTGCGATGCCCCGGGTACCAGGGTGGCGAGCCGTGCCAGATAGTCCCGGGGAGAGATGCCGATGGCGGGCATGCACGACTGATCGAGCTGGTGGGTGAAGCTGCCCCGCTGATAGGGGGCCTGACTGTCGTCGGAATGATGGAAATGCTCCAGCAGGGCCGTCATGGCCTTGCCGAAATCAGGATCCGGTTGTGTAAACAGTTCAGTGAGCTTCATCGGGTTCTCCAGACCAGATTGTCGGGCAGACGCGGCCATCCGCATGGGCGGCGTCGGCGGCAGAGCATACACCAAAGGGGCGGGGGGCACAGCCATCTCTGGCCCTCCCTCTCCTCGCCCCTTTATTTTCAGCTAACACTTGTAGCCTGAAACGTCGGCCGCTAGAGTGGGCCGGTAATGGGTTGGAGGTAATGATGGATGTGACGGGGTACTCCCCACGGGAAGAGTGGGCGAATCGCCTCAGCCATGGGCTGGGGCTGTTGCTGGGCGGACTGGGGCTGGTCTTGCTGCTGCACAAGGGGTGGGATCAGGGGCCCAGGGTACTGCTGAGCTACGGCGTCTACGGTGCCAGCCTGGTATTGCTCTATCTCGCTTCGACGCTCTATCACAGCGTGAGCTCGGTGGCGGCCAGACGCTGGAGCAAGCTGTTCGATCACTGCGCCATCTATCTGCTGATCGCCGGCACTTATACCCCCTTCCTGCTGGTGGCGCTCGATACGCCGCTGGCGCAAGGACTGATGGTGGTGATCTGGGGGCTGGCCCTGGCGGGGGTCGTGTTCAAGCTGATCTTCATCAATCGTTTCAAGAAGGTGTCGCTATTTACCTATCTGATGCTGGGCTGGCTGTCGCTGGTGGTCATCTACCAGCTCTATCTGCATCTGGATGGTACCGGGCTCCTGCTGCTGGGGCTGGGTGGTCTCATCTACAGCCTGGGAGTGATCTTCTATGTGGCTAAGCGCATTCCCTACAACCACGCCATCTGGCACCTGTTTGTGCTGGGTGGCAGTCTGTGCCACTTCATGGCCATTTATGGCTACATCTGATGGCTAACCCTTAATTGGTATTTTTGTGCTCATGAAAGCCTGAATTCGTGCGGCACCCCACAGTTGCCCCCTTCGTTTGCTGACAAGCTAGTGCCAGTTCAGTTTGGAAAGGATACAAACGATGAGTGAGATCGCGCTTTCCATCAGCATGCTGTCGCTGGTGGCAGTGCTGGGGCTCTGGCTGGGAAACTGGCGGGTCTATGGCGTGGGTTTGGGTATCGGCGGGGTGCTGTTCGGCGGCATCATAGTGGGCCACTTCGCCGGCTTGTCCGGCTTGAAGCTGGATGAGCAAACACTTCATTTTATTCAGGAATTCGGCCTGATCCTGTTCGTCTACACCATAGGCATCCAGGTCGGTCCCGGCTTCTTTTCCTCCTTGCGCAGTTCGGGCCTCAAGCTCAATGGCTTCGCGGCCCTGCTGGTTCTGCTCGGCTGCCTGGTGGCGGCAGCGTTGCACCAGCTGTTCGATGTACCGCTGCCAGTGATCCTCGGGGTCTTTTCCGGGGCCGTGACCAATACCCCGTCCCTGGGGGCTGGCCAGCAGATCCTGGCGGAGCTCGGGGCGGATCCTGGCTCCACCGGCCTGATGGGGATGGGCTATGCGGTGGCCTACCCGTTCGGGATCTGCGGCATCCTGCTCACCATGTGGCTCATCCGTATGTTCTTCCACATCAAGATTGAGGAGGAGGCGGTCGCTTTCGAGCAGCAGGCTGGCAAGACCAAGGAGAGTCTGCAAACCATCAACATTGCCGTGCGCAATCCCAATATGCATGGCCTGATGCTCCGCGAGATCCCGAGTCTGGACGAGGCGGACGTCATCTGCTCCCGACTCAAGCGTGGCGACGAACTGATGGTGCCAAAGCCCGACTCGCGCATCGAACTTGGCGACCTGCTGCACCTGGTGGGGGAGCGCCATGCCCTGCACAAGGTGCTGCTGGTGCTTGGAGAGGAGGTAGACACCTCCCTCTCCACCCGCGGGACCGATCTGCGGGTCGAGCGGGTGGTGGTCACCAATGAGCAGGTGCTCGGCAAGCGGATCCGCGATCTCGACATCAAGCAGAAATACGATGTGGTCATCTCGCGCCTGAATCGGGCCGGCATCGAGCTGGTGCCAACCAGTCAGACCAGTCTGCAGTTCGGTGATATCTTGAACCTGGTGGGGCGGCTCGATGCCATCGAGGCGGTCACCAGCGTGGTGGGCAACGTGCAGCAGAAACTGCAGCAGGTGCAGATGCTGCCCGTCTTCATCGGCATCGGGTTGGGGGTATTGCTCGGATCCATTCCCTTCTACCTGCCGGGATTCCCGGCGGCGCTCAAGCTGGGGCTGGCAGGGGGACCGCTGGTGGTGGCGCTCATCCTGTCTCGTATCGGCAGCATCGGCAAGCTCTACTGGTTCATGCCGCCGAGCGCCAACCTGGCGCTGCGGGAAATAGGCATAGTGCTCTTCCTGGCGGTGGTGGGGTTCAAGTCCGGGGCCGGCTTCATCGACACCCTGATCAACGGCGACGGTCCCGCATGGATGATGTACGGTGTGGCAATCACCCTCATCCCGCTGCTGCTGGTGGGTGTGCTGGCACGCCATTATGGCAAGCTCAACTACCTCACGCTATGCGGTCTGCTGGCCGGCTCGATGACGGATCCTCCCGCTCTGGCATTTGCCAACGGCATGCACCCCACCAGTGGTGCCAGCGCACTCTCTTACGCGACCGTCTACCCCCTGGTGATGTTCCTGCGGATCATCTCGCCCCAGCTGCTGGCCATCCTGCTCTGGGCCGGTGTCTGACACCTCACGAGACGGGAGCCGATGAGGCTCCCGTCTTCGTTTTGTCACAATTGATGCTATTGATTTAATTAATTTTATTTATCTTCTGCGTCCCTTCGTTTTCGCCCCGAAACCCGGCTTCATTTCGGTCTGTTCATTCGATTTTTCTCACTGGTTTATGGCCTGATAAACGGGCACATTGGAGGCTGGAGCAATATGCCCTTCGATATTTCAGGAGAAACCATGAGCAATCAGCGCATCGTATTGGATCAGGATGTCGTCGTTACCCACTTGCAAGGCAAAATGTATCTGGTCGCCGCCGACGGGAGCCAGAGACTCGTTGCAGAAGGCGATGTACTGCCCAAGGATGCGGTATTGCTTGCGCCCGAAGGGGCCAGCTTCCAGGGAGGGGAGACCACGTTCACCCTGGGTTCCGGCGAGCGCCCCGAACAGGGTGACGCCGTGCTGGCGAACGCGGGTACGCCCGATGACATCGCCGCCTTGCAGCAAGCGATTCTGGACGGGACCGACCCCACCAAGGCATTCGAAGCGTCGGCGGCGGGCGGAGCCCCGGCCGCAGGCAATGCGGGGGGCGTGGCTGGTGCCAGCGGCAACGGCGGTTTCGTCACTATCGATCGTACCGGTGATGCAACCATCTCCAGCGCAGGCTTTGACAGTGCGAACCCGGCTGACGCGGCGCCGCTGGTGGATGCGCAAAGCAGTGAGGATGAGCTGGTCGACCTCACCGCTCCCGTCATCACCGTCTCTGCCCCCGACAACACCAACGATCGGACGCCGACCCTGACCGGCACCACGGATGCTCCCGCTGGCAGCACGGTGACCCTGGTGGTGACCGATGCCAACGGCAATCAACAGACCCTGACCGCTACGGTACAACCGGATGGCAGCTTCAGCGTGGATGTCACCTCACCGCTGGCCGAAGGGGGCTATCAGGTGACGGCCTCCGTGACCGATCCGGCCGGCAACACCGGCACCGCGACCGATGATGGCAGCGTGGACACTACGGCCCCGATCGTGACGGTGAATGCACCGGACAATACCAATGACAACACCCCGACCATCACGGGTACCACGGACGCCGCCCCCGGCAGCACGGTGACCCTGACGGTGACCGATGCCAACGGCAATCAGCAGACCCTGACCGCCACGGTACAACCGGATGGCAGTTACAGCGCGGATGTCGTGACACCGTTGCCGGATGGAGGCTATGACGTGACGGCCAGCGTGACTGATCCTGCTGGCAACAGAGGCACGTCGAGCGACGATGGTAGCGTGGACACCACGGCGAACATCACGGTGAGCCTGGATGACGTGAACGCGGCCAATGTGGCCAACACGCCCATCAGCGGCACCTCCGATGTTGGCCCGGGTCGTACCGTGACCCTGGTGATCAGCGATGCCACCGGTAAGAGCGTGACAGTCACTGCCGTCACCGATGCCGATGGCAACTACCAGACCCGCGCCGATCTGAGCGGGCTGGCTGATGGCAACCTGACCGTGGTGGCCAGCGTTACCGACGCGGCGGGCAACCCGGCCAGCGCCACCGACGACACTACCTTGCTCGATACCACGCCACCGGATGCCAGCATCACCCTGGATGGCAACATCACCCCTGACGACGTGATCAACGCGGCCGAGTCCAAGCAGGACATCGCCGTGACCGGTCGTGTGGGTGGCGACGTGAAAGAGGGCGACACCGTCACCCTGACAGTCAATGGCAAGGCCTTCACCGGTCTGGTCTTGGCCGACAAGACTTTCAGCATCAATGTGCCGGGTAGCGAGCTGGTGGCCGATGGGGACAAGGTGATCGACGCCAAGGTCACCACCACCGACGCGGCGGGCAACAGCACCACCGTGACCGATACCGAGGGTTACAGCGTCGACACCCTGGCCCCGAGCGTGGTGGTCCACATCGTTGACGACCAGCTGACCGTGGGTGAAACCAGCGACGTCACCTTCACCTTCAGCGAGAAGGTGACCGGGTTCGAGCTGGGCGACCTGACCGTGGTGGGCGGCACAGTGACCGGGCTGACCACCTCCGATGGCGGCAAGACCTGGACCGCGACCTTCACTCCGGATGCGCACTTCACGGGCACCGCCAGCGTGACCGTGAAGGAGAACAGCTACACCGATCTGGCGGGCAACAAGGGGACCGGCGGCAGCGACAGTGCGGCCATCGACACCGAGGCGACCGGTGCGCCGACCGTGGTCATCACCGAAGACGTGAACAACGACGGCACCATCAGCAACACCGAGATCAGCGGCAAGGTGGACGTGG